>NZ_CP139559.1:5130185-5460370 GCF_034263275.1 Mucilaginibacter sp. cycad4
ACGGGGATCTTTCAGGTTATGACGCAATAGTAACAGGGGTACGCGCCTACAATGTGAATGATCGCCTTGCTTATCAGCAATCCAAATTAATGGCATATGTAAAAAACGGCGGCAACCTGGTTGTACAATACAATAACAACAACGGCATCGTAGTAAAACAAATAGGCCCGTATCCGTTTACCGTAGTGAACAGGAGGGTTACTGATGAAAACGCCGAAGTAACAGTTTTAGATCCCCAAAACCCCGTGTTAAACTATCCCAATAAAATAACTAACGATGATTTCAGCGGCTGGATCCAGGAACGCGGGCTGTATTTTGTAACCAATATCGATCCGCAATACAAACCCATCTTTCAAATGCATGACAAAGGCGAAGAGCCTCTTAACGGATCGCTCATAGTTGGCGATTATGGCAAGGGCAGGTTTGTCTATACTTCGCTGGCATTTTTCAGGGAGCTGCCTGCCGGCGTCCCGGGGGCTTACAGGTTGTTTATTAACTTGCTGAGCAAACCGAAGTAAGCGAATACGTTTAAAAACGAATAAACAGATCGTCATTGCGAGTAACTATCAGGGAAACCCTGAAAAAAATGTGATGACGTGTTGAAAAATTACTATTGATAGTCAATGACTTACAATCACGTCATTATAAGGTACGAAGCAATCCCCAAGAAGCAGAGCGGCTATGCAAATCCTCTCTGTAAAGTCGGGGATTGCTTCGTACCTCGCAATGACGGTTTATTCTTTACCTTTTCCGTTTATCCCCCCAATTATCCGACAAAAAACATTTTATGTTATCAAAACCGTGTCAATTTCAGCACGTTAACAATTTTTTAATATAAAACACTTTCAATTACAGTAAATTCTATTTACGTTTGAATTTTTTCTTGATGTAGCTTCAAATAATTTTTTACCTGAAGCACATGTTACGCGTCGACAGTTCCAAACCATGCCAAATTATTTATGCCATTGCAAAGCATGACTACCTGTCGTATGTTATTGAGCCTCACATTGTTCAACTCAACCCTAACGGTGAATTTTCCTTAACTCACCAGCGCTTATTTTCCAATACAGCCAAAGAGTTCTGCGAGTTTCTGGATGATACCGATATCAAACTGGTTAAATTGCTGGAGGAAATGGAGCAGGGAAATGTGATCAAAAGATACTATAAAAAGCCGATCCGTCCGTTCGAGTTTTTCTCCAAGATCTTCAACGAGCAGATGTTTGATATGATCCGCCCGAAGCTGGAGAAACGCATAGCCGAAGCACTGTCATTACTTTGTGGTAAACAGGTATACCAGATGAGCAAGGAGGGCTATCCCGGCGAGCGGAAGCTTCAGCTGGCCACCGAAGCGGCATCGGTACTGTTCCACTTCAGGCGCAACGAGGAGGAGATCAGGTATTTCCCTACCATCAAATACCAGGGCATGCGCATCGAGTTCATGTTTAAAAATGCAGAGATCATTTGCAATCACCCGGCCTGGATGTTGCTTGACGATACCCTGTATTATTTTGACAAGGAAATCGAAGGCAAAAAGCTGCAACCATTCCTGAACAAGCGTTTCATTGCCATCCCTAAATCATCGGAGCAATCATACTTCGAAAAATTTGTTGCTCCGCTCATCGAAAAACATAATGTTTACGCCGAAGGCTTTACCATCAACACCGAAAAGTATGATGCCCGCCCGGTGCTTAAACCCATTTATATCGAGGGCGGCACTTCGCAATTGCAGCTTTCCTTTAAATATGCCGGCTATATATTTCCCTATGGCGATGGCAGGCATATTTCTGTACGGATGGAAAAAACCGGCGATGATTACCTGTTTCATCGCATTAAGCGCTCAACTACCTGGGAAAAAGGTAAAATGCAACAATTGGAGCACCTGGGGCTTAAAGTTGCTTCTTCACTGTTCCAAAACCTTGAAGTTGCCGGTCATGATGATGATGACGACCGCTCATTCTCGGTTTTTGAATGGCTTAACCAGCACCACGATCAGCTTATTGAACAAGGCTTTGAACTGGAACAACCCGAAGGGCAAAAACGCTACGTATTTGGCAGCAGTAAAATTGAACTTGTAGTAACCGAAAATAACGATTGGTTTGATATCAATGCCATGGTAAGCTTCGGGCCATACCGGATCCCTTTTATACAGCTTAAAAATCATATCCTTAATCGTAAAAAGGAGTTTACTTTACCATCGGGCGAAATTGCCGTCATTCCCGAACAATGGTTTTCACAATACGGCAACCTGTTACACTTTACCGAAGGCAGCAACGAACTGAGACTTCGCCGCCATCATATTGGCCTGGTCACCGATTTGGCCGAAGGCGAAATGGCCAGCGTTACCATGACCCGTAAACTGCAAAAGCTTACCAATTTTGATGAGCTTGAGGATGCGCCGATGCCTGTTAATTTCGAGGGTAATTTGAGGCCGTACCAAAAGGCCGGCTATAACTGGTTCCATTTTTTAAAGCAATACCATTTTGGCGGCTGCCTTGCCGATGATATGGGTTTGGGTAAAACCATCCAAACTTTATCATTGCTGCAAAAGCACAAGGAAGATACAGAAAACGCAGGAGGCAAAGCCACTTCTCTGGTGATCATGCCAACCTCGCTGATATATAACTGGCTTAATGAAGCCCGCAAATTTGCACCGCAGTTAAGGTTGATGGTACATACCGGTACCATGCGTTACCGCAATGCTGATGTATTTGCCAATTACGATGTGGTGATCACCACCTATGGTATCAGCCGTATTGATATTGAAATGTTTAAAGGTTTCTTTTTTGATTACGTGATCCTGGACGAAAGCCAGAATATTAAAAACCCGTCGTCAAAATCATACCAGGCGGTTAAGCAGCTCAAGTCGCGCTTTAAATTGATCTTGAGCGGTACCCCGGTCGAAAATTCGGTTAATGACCTGTGGACACAAATGTCGTTCATTAACCCTGGTTTATTGGGCGCGCAACAGTTTTTCCAAAACGAGTTTGTAGCTCCGATAGAAAAGAAAAAGGACGAGGATAAAGCCCGCAAGCTCCAGGCACTGATCAAGCCTTTTGTGTTGCGCCGCACCAAAGAGCAGGTGGCAACAGAATTACCCCCTAAAACTGAAAACCTTTTCTACTGCCAGATGACAGAAGAACAGTCGTCAGTTTATGAAGAGGTAAAATCCGAATACCGGAATGAGTTGCTGAAAAGCCTGGAGGACGGCACTTTCGCCAAAACGCAGATCCAGGTATTACAGGGCCTGATCAAGCTAAGACAAATTGCCAACCACCCGATCATGATCGATAAGGATTACGAAGGCGACAGCGGTAAATTTGAAGATGTGGTGCATACCTTGGGCAATGTGCTGGACGGTGGTCATAAAGTGCTGATATTTTCGCAGTTTGTAAAGCAGCTTAGCATTTACCGCAACCATTTTGAACGGGAGGGTATTCCTTACGTATACCTTGATGGTGCTACGCAAAACCGGGGCGATGTGGTTAAACAATTTCAGGAGGATGAAAAAACGCGCGTGTTCCTGATTTCGATAAAAGCTGGTGGCGTAGGCCTCAACCTTACCGAAGCCGACTATGTATTTATTCTCGATCCATGGTGGAACCCCGCCGTTGAACAGCAGGCTATTGACCGTACGCATCGCATTGGTCAAACCAAAAACGTATTCATCTATAAATTTATCACCAAAGATTCGGTTGAAGAAAAGATCCTGGCCCTGCAACAGCGTAAGCTCAGCCTGTCACGGGCGCTGATCACGACGGAAGAAAGCTTTATTAAATCCCTTACAGCGGAAGACATTAAGGAGATATTGGGGTAGGCCCCCTACCAAACCCTCCCCTAAAGGGTGAGGGCTTTAAAAGAAAAAGCGATGAGTAATTAACGCTCATCGCTTTTTCTTTTCTGATAACACGCAGTTTTTTTAAGTCTCACCCTTTAGGGGGAGATTTAGAGGGGGCTTTATTTCAGCTTACTCAACGCCGCCTTCACCCTTGGTATCAAGGCTTCAATTTCGCTAAGCGGCGTTGCACCTACTGATGCACGGAACCAGTTCACTTCGTCGCCGGTACCGAAGGCAGAGAATGGAACAAAAGCAGCTCCTGCTTCTTTAATCAAATAGAAGTTGATATCTGCCGAGTCCTTCAACACTGTGCCATCAGGAGTGGTTTTGCCGCTGTAATCTATTTTTAGGGTAAGATAGATAGCGCCCATAGGCTCAATAGAATCTACATTTAATCCGCTGGCTTTCATTTCCTGGAAACCTTCGTGTAAGGCGGTCAGGCTTGCCTGGATCTTTCCTTTTAAATCATCAAGGTAACTGTTTACATCAGCCTCATTGGTTAAAAATTTGGCCATAGCCATCTGCTCAGGCTTCGGCGACCATGCACCCATATGGCCTACGATAGCTTTCATATTTTCGATAACCAGCTCCGGGCCAAAACCCCAACCCACACGTACGCCGGTAGCTGCAAAACATTTTGAGCCGCCATCAACAAAAATGGTGTAGTCCTTTAATTCAGGGCGAAGGGTTACCGGATCGTAATGCTTATGCTCACCAAAAGTTAATTGCGAGTAGATTTGATCGTATAGTAAATACAGCGGTTTCTCACCTGCAGCACGGCTCTTGTTTTCGGCAATTACAAGATCGCAGATCTCTTCCAGATCTTTCTTGCTGAACATAGTACCAGTAGGATTTAAAGGCGAACACAGCGCCAGTAAAGCTGCTCCTTTTAAATGCGGGCGGATATCATCTGCCGTAGGCATAAAATTATTTTCGGGAGCGGTAGGGATAATCACAGCCTCTGCGTTTAGCAAATCACTGTAATGATTATTGTTCCATGACGGTGCAGGGAAAACCACTTTTTCGCCGGGGTTAACTACCGCCAAAAATATAGAATAGATCAGCGGGCGCGAGCCACCTGAAATCAGGATCTGGTTAGGGGCATAGTCAAGACCTAAACTTCTTTGCAAAAAGCCACTTACACTCTCGCGCAGGTCAAGCATACCATCGGCAGCCGGGTAGTTGGTTTGATTATGATTATAGGCGTCGATGATCTTATCCTTTAATGGAGTTGGGATAGGATAAATATTGGAGTCGAAATCGCCGATGGTAAGGTTGGCGATATTCTGGCCTTGTCGTTTTAATTCGTTGATCTCGCCCGCAATCTTGATGATCTCCGAGCCATGTAAATTTTGAGCTAATAAAGAAACACTCATGGATTTATGTATTTATGAGCGGCAAAGATAGCCGATTGAGGTGAAAGGCGAAAGGATAAAGGCGAAAGGTTGGGAAGGAAGGCGAAAGGTTAAAGGCGAAAGGTTGGAAAGAGGTGAAAGCTAAAAGGTAAAAGGCGAAAGGTTGATCCGGTTATTATAAAAGCAGTATGGTCAAAAATACAAAAACCTTTTGCCTTTATCCTTTCCCCATTAACCTAAAAAGAAAGGTCAAAAGCATAAAAGAAAACCTTTTGCCTTTGACCTTTCGCCTTTAACCTAATCGCTACGCGATTAAAGATACGCTTTGCGCAGTTTAATGATCCGCATCCAGTGCATGAGTTTCATCACGGGGTAAACCGGGTCTATCTCAAACCATTTAGCACCAAAATTGGCCTTGTTGGGGTGTTTGTGGTGATTGTTCTGAAACAATTCGCCCAGCATCAGAAAATCGAAGGGGGTTGTATTTTTTGATTTATCACCATTATCAAAGTTTTGATAACCGTACTTGTGGCCGCACCAGTTAACAATAGCTCCATGAATAGGCCCCATTAAAAAGTGGATAGGAATCAGCAGGAACATCCACCAGGCAGTAGCAAATTCCACATAAAATAAAATGTATAAAATACCGAACGAAATACGGGATACAATTGATGAACCTATTAAATCGACAAAGCGCCATTCAGGAATATTACCTTTAAAACGCTCCTCGGGCTCTTTTAGTTTCTTTACATGCAGGCTGTAACTTTTAGCCGTATATATCATCATCTGGAAAACATCCTTAAAAAAATGAGGCGAATGCGGATCCTTTTCGGTATCACTGTATGCATGGTGCTCACGGTGCATAATAGCATAGGCCCTGGGGTTTAAAAACGATGATCCCTGGCAAACATAAGTAAGCAGGTAAAACATTCCTTCGTAAAATTTATTGGTAGTGAACATTTTGTGCGATGCATACCTGTGCAGGAAGAACGTTTGGAAGAATAGCGACAGAAACCAGTGCGCTATGAAGAATATGATAATAACCATTGAATTGTAGAAAATAGACTTATTTATAATCTTTCCAAAGATACGATTTAAAGCCTTATAAAGTTTTTAATATGTGAATAATGATAACAGCGCTAATAAAAAATGCCGTTCCTGGTATAGAAACGGCATTTGCTTAAAAAAGTTATTTTACCGGGGTTATAATAATTCAAACTGTTCGGCTAATAAACGGTACGATTCCAGCCTGTCGTCAAAATTTTCGGTAATGGTAACGGCCATAATTTCATCTACCTCGTAATCATTGGCAAGCCAGGTTAATTTCAGCTTAAGCTCAGCCGGAGAGCCGGCAATTACACGGTAACGGTTATAGCGGATGCGGTCCTGTTCGGCGGGCGTATATTCCACATCCTTTACATCATCATAGCTTAAGGGAACAATAGGCCCGCCTTTTTCAAACTGTAAAAAGCGGTGGTCCATAACGGCCTGGTGCTGTCTTACCTTTTCCGGATCTTCAGAACAGAAAATAAATACAGCTACGTTAGCCTGGGGCTGCTGCAGATCGTCAGATGCCTGAAACCGGTCTTTGTACATTTTAACACTTTCCGGGCCGCCATTAGGGTTAATAAAATGGGCGAAGGAAAAACCCATACCAAAATGCGCCGCAAATAAACCGCTTTGCCCGCTCGAGCTCAGTAGCCACATACCGGGTACGGTTTTAACCTGCGGGATAGCCCTGATACGTGCCTGTACGGTTCCCGGCTCATAGGTATCATGAAAGTAATTTTGCAAATCGGCCAATTGTTCCACAAAATCCTGCTCCCTGAACTGGTTTGAAGGGTTAAGGGCTGCTGCTGTAATCCTGTCGGTACCCGGAGCGCGGCCCATACCCAGGTCAATCCGGCCGGGGAACAATGCCTCCAACATCCGGAAGTTTTCGGCAACTTTAAGGGTGCTGTGATTTGGCATCATAATACCGCCCGACCCCATGCGCATGTTTTTGGTTTCGCCCGCCAGGTGAGCCAGTAGCACCTCGGGGGTTGAACCCGCTATAATACCCATATTATGATGTTCCGAAATCCAAAAGCGGGTATAGCCAAGGGTATCGGTATATTTTGCCAGTTGTATGGTTTCCTGTATGGCCTGCTCGGCAGTGGCGCCTTTTCTTATCGGCGACTGGTCGAGCACGCTTAGTCTGATCTTATTTATGCTCATATGTATTGTGAACACAAAAATAAGCGTCGGGTTGCAGGTGGGGTTTATACCAGGGCTTTTATGGCATTACGATTACTATTACCGCTGCATCAATTTTGCTCCTGATAATAAAACAAGCCCCGCCGGAGAGGCGGGGCTAAACATAATTAACTATTTATAATTGATTTGAAAAAATCCGTATTGATTACGAACAGCCCATTGAGTTGCCGCAGTTTAAGCATTTATAACAAGTGCCCGAACGTACTGTGGTATGCCCGCAAACGTTGCAGCTTGGAGCATCGCTTTGTACGCCCATACTAACATCGAAAGATAAGCCTTTTCTTTGAGCATTTACAGAATTATCTGAAGATTGGGCTGATGGGTGGTATATATTGGTTTCATCAGCATTAAAATCCTCATCACCCATTTGCGGGTTTCCCAATACGCCGTTTTTATCGGTAATGATGTGTACCAGGTCGGTGCGGTCCTGGTATTCATAGCCCAGCATTCTGAAAATATAATCGATAATGGAGGTTGCACTTTTAATATTGGTATGCCCCACCACCATGCCGGCCGGCTCAAAACGGGTGAAAGTGAATTTTTCTACATACTCCTCCAGCGGAACACCGTATTGCAGGCCGATAGATACTGCAATGGCAAAACAGTTCATCAATGAGCGGAAGGTTGCACCCTCTTTATGCATATCCACAAAAATCTCGCCCAGGGTGCCGTCCTCATATTCGCCGGTGCGCACAAATACGGTTTGCCCGTCAATACTGGCTTTTTGCGTAAAGCCGCGGCGTTTGTATGGCAGGTGTTTCTTTTGCACCACGCGCGAAAGCTGGCGCATAAAATTAGTATCCTTTGATTTTTCCATGATGGCCATAGCTGCTTCAATAACCTGCTCGGGTGTCAGGTCGCTCAGTTTTACGTTGGCAGCTTCGCCTAATACTTCTTCAACCGTATCCAGCTTGTCATCAGCTTCTTCCTTAACATCTGATTTGGTTGAGAGCGGTTGAGATAGTTTACAACCGTCACGATAAAGTGCGTTGGCTTTCAGGCCCAGCTTCCACGAAAGCTCATAGCAATCTTTGATCTCATCAACTTTAGCTTCGTTGGGCAGGTTGATGGTTTTGGAGATAGCACCCGAAAGAAACGGCTGCGCCGAAGCCATCATTTTGATGTGCCCATGGGCATGGATGTACCGCTCTCCTTTTGCGCCGCATTTGTTGGCACAATCAAAAATAGGATAGTGATGTTGTTTCAGGTACGGGGCTCCTTCAATGGTCATGGTACCGCAGATATACTCATTAGCTTCTGCAATTTGTTTTTTGCTGAAACCAAGTGCGCGCAGCACGTTAAAATCCGGCGCATTATACTGCTCGGCCGTGATCCCCAACCGTTTCAAACATTCTTCGCCCAGCGACCAGATATTGAAGGCAAAGCTGATCTCAAAGGCAGATACCAGGCCCTTGTCCAATTTTTCCAGCTCATCATCATTAAAACCTTTGGCTTTAAGCGTATCTATATTGATATGCGGCGCGCCTTTTAGGGTTGCTGCACCTTTAGCATAATTAACAATAGCGGTAACCTCATGATCCTGGTAACCTAAATTGCGCAAAGCCTCGGGTACGGCTTGGTTAATGATCTTGAAGTAACCGCCTCCCGATAGCTTTTTAAATTTTACCAGCGCAAAATCCGGCTCGATACCGGTAGTATCGCAATCCATCACCAAACCGATAGTGCCCGTAGGGGCAATAACAGTAGTTTGCGCATTGCGGTAGCCATATTTTTCGCCCATTTCAACGGCCTTGTCCCAGGCGTTGCAGGCAGCCGAAAGCAGGTAATCGGGACAGATCTTTTGGTTGATGCCCGGAGGGGCAATTTCCAGACCCTCATAGTTTTCGGTAGAATTATAGGCGGCATAGCGATGGTTGCGCATCACCCTCATCATGTGCTCCTTGTTATCATTATAACAGCTGAAAGCACCCAGCTCGCGGGCCATTTCGGCCGAGGTTGCATAGGCAGTACCAGTCATGATGGCGGTAATGGCACCGCCAATAGCACGGGCCTCATCGCTGTCATAAGGAATACCGTTCACCATCAGGGCCGAGCCCAGGTTGGCATAACCAAGGCCAAGTGTGCGGTAATCATAGGATAATTGTGCTACCTCTTTTGATGGGAATTGCGCCATCAATACAGAGATTTCCAGTACAATAGTCCAGATGCGGCAGGCATGTTCAAAACCTTTTACATCAAATACGCGGGTTTGCGCATCAAAGAAATGGGCAAGGTTGATGGATGCCAGGTTGCAGGCTGTATTATCCAAAAACATATACTCCGAGCAAGGGTTAGAAGCGTTGATGCGGCCACCTTCGGGGCAGGTATGCCATTCGTTAATGGTACTATCAAACTGCACACCCGGATCGGCACAGGCCCATGCTGCAAATGCGATATCATCCCACAGTTTTTGCGACGATATGGATTTAACAGTTTTGCCGCTCATCCTGCTGGTTAAATTCCAGGCCGAGCCGGTTTTAAGCGCTGTAAAAAAACTGTTAGGAATGCGTACTGAGTTGTTGGAATTTTGACCGGATACCGTGCGGTAAGCCTCGCCTTCATAATCAGACGAATAACCGGCTGCTATAAGGGCCGCTACTTTCTTTTCTTCTTCTACTTTCCAGTTCACAAAACCCTCAATTTCGGGGTGGTCCAGATCAAGACAAACCATTTTGGCTGCCCGGCGGGTAGTTCCGCCCGACTTGATGGCCCCTGCTGCCCTGTCTCCAATTTTCAGGAATGACATCAGGCCTGATGAATAACCTCCTCCTGATAGCTTTTCGTTATCGCCGCGGATTTTAGAAAAGTTTGTGCCTACGCCCGATCCGTATTTAAAAATACGGGCCTCACGAACCCACAGGTCCATAATGCCGCCCTCGTTCACCAAATCGTCATCAACAGAAAGGATGAAGCATGCATGAGGCTGCGGGCGTTCATATGCTGAGGTTGATTTACTCAGCTGTTCTGTTACCGGGTCGACATAATAGTGCCCTTGCGGTTTGCCGGTAATTCCGTATGAGGTATGCAACCCTGTGTTGAACCACTGCGGCGAATTTGGGGCGGCCAGTTGCCCAACAATAGTATAAACTATTTCATCATAAAAGATCTCGGCATCTTTTGGTGAAGCAAAGTAACCATATCGCATGCCCCAGTCCTTCCAGCAGTTGGCCATGCGGTGGGCAACCTGTTTAATGCTTTTTTCTGATCCGGTTGTACCATCGGCCTGAGGTACGCCTGCCTTACGGAAATATTTTTGAGCCAGGATATCAGTAGCCACCTGCGACCAACCCGCCGGTACTTCAACATCGTTCATTTCAAACACAGCGTCGCCGGATGGATTGCGGATCACTGATGAGCGTTTTTCATATTTAAACAGGTCATAAACGCTGGTACCATCTTTGCTGAAATAGCGTTCGGCTCTGAGCCCCTTTTCTCCGCTTGTTGCGGGCGTCTTCCTGGTAATGTTTTTAGCCATAGTTTTTACAGATTATGATAAAATTAACTAAGTAGATCCAACACTAAAAAGGTTTAGGGGGTTTTAAGTCAAATCTATTAGTATGCTAAATAGTATAATAGCCGGAGTTTTCCACAGGGTTGGAATAACATGCATCCCTTGTTCTTATGCAAGAGAATTTAATTGATTTTTAAACACTTGCAGTGTTGATAATTAAGAATTGATGTACTTTTTAAGAAAAAAGGCACCTGCTGGCGCAAGTCTTGTGTGGTGGCTTGGAGAGCAGCTGACTTGTGACTTTTAAACTATTTTTAGGACAAGACAGAACGCTAAATCCTATTATAAGTTTACGCAACGCACAAGTCACCAACCGCTTAGATCTCTGCTCAAGACTTGCGCTAAAAATGTATTTCCTGCGGAGATGAAAACAAAAAGCCCTCAGAATTACTCCGAGGGCTTGGGTTAATTGTTATATTAAGATCAGTCAACAATTACATCTCTAAAAAATGGTCGAAAGTATCGCTGCGGATACCCAGCCTTAAGGTTTCCAATGGGATGATGTCAGTAGGTGCGATATTGCCGAGGCTCACGTTTGCACCAATCAGTTTAATGAACCAAACCTGTTGTGCTTTTTGAGGGGCTTCCCAAATGATAGTCCCTTCGGGAATCTGGGTCAGGATCTCATCAATCAACCCCTGGCGTACCTCTCCCGAATCACGATAGATACCCACGTTGCCGCTTTCACGTGCTTCGGCAATAACTTTCCATGAGCCGGCTTCAATTTCTGCATTCATCAGTTTGATCCATTTATAAGGAGCGAAGATCTTTTGAACATCTTTTGAGCCCACTTCGGATATTACTGTAACCTGTTTGGCCAGCTCGCTGATATAGTTGCATTTTACATCATGCTCTATCGTGATCGAACCGTCGGATACCTCGCAATGTTCCAGCTGGTATTTATCCAGTAAACGGCGGTAATCGTCAAACTGGTTACGCACTATAAAGGCCTCAAACAAGGTGCCCCCAAAATAAACAGGGATCCCGGCCTCGCGGTAGAGCTTTAGTTTTTGTTCAAGATTAGGTGTTACATATGACGTAGCCCAACCTAATTTTACAATGTCGGTGTACGGGCCGCCAACTTCAATAAAATCTTCAACCTGGCGCAAACTGAGGCCTTTATCCATCACCATGGTAATGCCTTTATCACGTGGTTTAGTTGTACGATCAGGAAGATGATTGATAGTGTAGTTCATTGTAATTATTTGTTATAGCCTATAACTAAAAGTTCTAACGGGGCAAAGGTCGCAACAAATATGCAGATGTGCAAATTTCAAATGTTAAATGATTTTAAAGCTCATGGTAAATTCATTGTTGTTGATAGTGAGTGGTTGATTGGGTTGATTAGGTGAGTGGTTTGATATGCTTTGATCTTGCGGCCATGCGTTTATCTTAAAACACGAAAAGACACATATTTTTATGCGTCTTTTCATGCTTTACCTTATTTAAGAGATAGAACCATTCACCTAATCAACCATTCACCAGTCTCCCTACTTAGTATACCTGTTAATAATATCCACAATCACTTTATTTTTTTGCAATTGCGGCAGGTAATCAAACAGGATATAATGTTTTTCCGGATCGGCCGCTAACGCGTATTCCAGGTTGTTAAGGGCTTCGTTATATTCGCCTTTAGCAAACAGGTAAGCTACCATGCGGTAGTAAAGTTCAGCGGCTTCGGGGTTGTTTTTGATGGCCTGAGCTATAATTTCGATAGCTTCATTAAGCTTTTGCTGCTCATAAAGTATCGACGAATAGTCCAGCCAGGCATCAATATCAAGCGGGTTTAGCTCAACCACCTTTTCGTAAGCCTTTTCTGCTTCATCTAAATGCCCAAGCTTGTATTCGGCATCGGCTATGGCAAACCAGTAATCTGCGTTGGCGATATCCAGGTCGAGCGCTTTTTTATAAAAGTGCAGGGCCTCAAAATAGCGTTCCTCAAAATCAAGGGTTACGCCAATCCCAAACCAGGCATCAGCCAGTTTCGGGTCCATCTTAACCGATTTTTTATAGAAGGCACGCGCATCATCCATTTGCTCCAGCTTTTCGTAGCATTCGCCAATGGCACAATAAGTATCGGCATTGGGTTGCTCGTACTCAAAGGTGTGGCGGTACACTTCTATAGCTTCAGCATATTTTTCAAGGTTAACCAGTGCATTGCCTTTGTTAAAATAGGCCGAAGCAAAGCTGTCCTTAATTAATATAGCATAATCATAGGCATCGATAGCTTTTTCAAACAGGCTTAGTTTGGTATAGGCATTGCCTAAATTATACCAGGCCGCGTAGCTGTAGGGCTCGTTATCGATGTATTGCTGGTAAAACTGCACGCTTTCCTGCTGGTTGTCCATTACGTCGTAGCAAAAAGCCAGTTCGTAAAGGGCATCCTGGTTTTCCATATTTTGCTTAAGGCAAAGTTTCAGGTAGGTTATGGCAGTATCATAGTCGCCCATGTTTTGATAAACATAAGCAATGTGCAGCAAGATCTCGTCGGTCTCTTCGGCAAGGTCAAGGGCCTTTTCGTAGTTCTCCAGCGCCTCAGAATAACGTTCCAGGCTTTCATACAGGTTACCGCGGATAATATAGATATCCGCGTCAGATGCTTCAAGCATGGCCGCTTTATCCAGGGCGGCAAAAGCCTCCGGAACTTTGTTGCTTACCACAAGCAGTTGGGCCTGTTTGATCAGGAAAATTGCCGCAAAAGGGTGCTGGTTTCGCGCGTACTCTGCTACCTGTAATGCCTTGGCCGGGTCATTTTTCTCGATGTAGTAGTCGATAATGTTCTCAAACGCCTGGGCATCAAAAAAGTACAAGTCCTGATTTCTGATCATTTCCTCGTACCGTTCTACCGAGAATTTTGGGTCTTCGGTAAAACCAAATTCAAATTCTTCTTCCATTCAATTTTGTTTGCAGAACATCCGCTTTAGGTTGACAAATTGCCTTGTAAAGACTTATTGAGTTCAAATTACAATAAGTAAGTCTCCAAAATGCAATTTAGTTTTCAACATTCAAACATTGTTAACAACTGTTCAATACAAAGCATTGATAATTAATGACAATGGATACAACAGGCAACGGATGGGTGATACTGAAAAATTGCCTTAAAGATTTCTACCTTTGGCAAAAGTAACAATTATGGAACCTAATATTTCAGATATCCTAAAACGTTTACATATAAACGATATTAATGATGCCTTTAGTACAGGCAGCACCTGGGGCAGCAGCGCCAGTGCCGCAGTAAAAGATATAACATCGCCGGTCGACGGCAAAAAAATAGCATCGGTAAGGCTGGCAACCGAAGCAGATTATAACCAGGCAGTTGAACAAGCCGCCAAAGCATTTAAAACATGGCGCAAAACCCCGGCACCCAAACGCGGCGAAATAGTACGCCAGATTGGTGAAGCTTTACGCGCAGCCAAGCAGGACCTGGGCACCCTGGTATCCTACGAAATGGGCAAAAGCCTGCAGGAAGGCCTGGGCGAAGTGCAGGAAATGATAGATATTGCCGATTTTGCCGTAGGCTTAAGCCGCCAGCTATATGGTTTAACCATGCACAGCGAAAGACCTGAGCACCGCATGTATGAGCAATATCACCCACTGGGTATTGTTGGTATTATTTCGGCATTTAATTTCCCGGTGGCAGTTTGGAGCTGGAACTCGCTGCTGGCCTGGGTTTGCGGTGATGTATGCATCTGGAAACCATCCGAAAAAACACCGTTAACGGCCATTGCCTGCCAGCACATAGCACAGGAAATTTTTAAAAAGAATAATATTGAAGAGGGCGTTTCATGCCTGGTTATCGGCGACCGCAACATTGGTGAGCTCATGGCCGCCGATATCCGCGTTCCCTTGGTATCTGCTACCGGCTCAACCCGCATGGGTAAAGCGGTAAGTGCCGCTGTTGGCGCGAGGCTGGGCAAAAGCCTGCTGGAGCTTGGCGGTAATAACTCCATCATCATCAGCGAAAATGCCGACCTGGATATGTCGCTCATCGGGGCGGTATTTGGCGCGGTGGGTACTGCCGGGCAGCGTTGTACCAGTACCCGCAGGCTCATTATTCACGAAAGTGTTTACGATGCTTTTAAACAAAAACTGGTTAACGCTTATAAACAGATCAGGATTGGAAACCCATTGGATGAACACAACCATATGGGGCCGCTGATTGATACCGATGCTGTTGCCTTATACCTTGATTCGATTGAAAAATGCAAGGCCGAAGGCGGCAACTTTGTAGTTGAGGGAGGTAAGCTGGAAGGTGCTGGGTATGAATCGGGTTGCTATGTAAAGCCATGCATTGCCGAGGTTGAAAATCACTTTAAGATAGTGCAGCATGAAACCTTTGCGCCTATCCTTTACCTCATTAAATACAGCACTATTGAGGAGGCAATTGAGTTGCAGAACGGTGTTCCGCAGGGCTTATCGTCGGCCATTATGACCAATAATTTGCGTGAGGCAGAACAATTTTTATCCTACGCAGGTTCTGATTGCGGAATTGCCAATGTTAACATCGGCACATCCGGGGCTGAAATAGGTGGTGCTTTCGGTGGTGAAAAGGAAACAGGCGGCGGCAGGGAATCAGGCTCGGATGCCTGGAAAGTTTATATGAGGCGACAGACCAATACTATTAACTATTCAAAAACGTTGCCTTTAGCCCAGGGGATCAAGTTTGATTTGTAGTTTCCGAACCGGGATTTGGGGGAATTTTAGAATTTATGGGATTGCTTGCCCTATTTTATAAGTAGGATAAGAAATAAAATCCTGTCCATCCCCACAATCTACCCAAATCCCGGTTCACACAGCGTTAGGGATAGTAGCGGATACCTGCCACGAGCGGAATGCCTGCAGGCGTATGAGCGGATAGCCCGGCCGAAGGTAACGCCCAAAAAATGATGACTAACATTAATGTTAGATGACACGTAAAAGCAAGAATTAAAATAAAAATTAAAAACGATTCATTCAAGTCTTTCAATTTAAAGACGCTATATAATATTAAATACTGTTCATGTTCAAATTTTGTAAGTACGTAAGCGCAACCACTTTATCAGCAGCATTATTAGTTAATTTACCGGCATCGGCACAGCAAATGCCCGCAGCCGACCCCGCCCCGCCAAAAGCCTGGCACCTGCTTGATTTAAAGGAAAGCGGCTTTTACGGCATCAGTTTAAAGCAGGCTTACTTGTTTGTACAAGGCAAAAAAAGCAAGCCTGTTGTGGTTGCCACTATCGACAGCGGTGCCGACACCCTGCAAACGGACCTGAAAACAGTGTTATGGGTAAATAAAAAGGAAATTCCGGGAAATGGTGTTGATGACGACCATAACGGTTACGTTGATGATATACACGGATGGAACTTTTTGGGCGGCCCAGGCGGCAAAGCCGACTTTACCGAAACCACAGAAGAGGTACGTGAATACAATAAACTGAAAGGTAAATATGCTTCGGTTACAGATTCAACTGCTACCAATAAAAAAGAGTATGCTTACTGGCTGCGTGTTAAAACGGTTTATGATTCAACGGCAAACAAGGCTAATACTGAAATTGGCCAGCTTTCGCCGGTAATGAACGCGCTGATGGTTACCAGCGGGTATATTAAACGCGGTCTTAATTTACCAGCCAACGGCACTTTTACCCGGGCGGACCTTGTTAAGGTAAAAGCCACCAATGACACCCTAAGCCAAAGCAAATATGTTTGGGAATCGGTGTTTTCGCAGGAAGGTGTAGGGTCGACCAATGCCAAGATCATTAAAGACCTGAGCGAGTATCTTGCAAAGCTTAATAACGATGTATCACCCGATCTTACTTCGCGGAAGCGCATTGTAGGCGATGATCCTGATACCATGGACGGCAAACCATATGGCAATAACCTGGTGAAATTTGCCGATGCGGCACATGGCACAGGGGTAGCCGGGCTCATTGGCGCGGTGCGGAATAACAATTACGGTATCAATGGTGTAGCCGACAACGTTAAACTGATGATCATTAAGGCCGTGCCCAATGGTGATGAATATGATAAGGATGTGGCCAACGCTATCCGCTATGCGGTTGACAATGGTGCCAGGGTGGTTAATATGAGCTTTGGAAAAAAGATCTCGCCGCATAAGGAATGGGTTGACGCCGCTTTTAAATATGCTGCCTCAAAAAATGTATTACTGGTGATGGCTGCCGGTAACGATAGCCAGGATATGGATACCCAGCCGGAATTTCCAAACGATACTTTTTTAGATGGCTCATCAAGCGATGCTGATAACGTGATCAGCGTCGGAGCTTCGGGGCCCAGGATAGGGCAAAACCTTGCCGGCGATTTTTCTAATTACGGCAAAAAAAGCGTGGATATTTTTGCGCCGGGGGTAAAAGTTACCTCCATTACTACCGATGCTGAGGTTGATACTGAAGACGGCACCAGCTTTTCATCGCCAATAACAGCAGGCATAGCTGCTTTAATATTAGAGTACTATCCAACCCTGAGTGCTAAACAGGTAAAGGAAGCCATTTTAAGTTCGGCTACACCGCTTAACGGCACCCTGGTATTAAAGCCCGGTAGCAAAACCGAAAAGGTTGATTTTACAACGCTTTCAAAAACAGGCGGCATTGTAAATGCATACAAAGCCTTGCAACTGGCCTCGAAAATGAAAAGTGAGGTTTTGCCAAACTAATTTCAATTTAATATGACAGTGATTTTAAAACAGAGTAAAAATCACTGTCATACAACCTTTTACCTTTAACCCTTCGCCTTTCACCTTGCCAAAAGAGCAAAATAAAAAAACACTTTCCAGTTATGGTATTTTTCTCTACATTTGCGGGCTAATTGTTGCTCATTGAAATCGCTTAAAAAATATTCGATTCCCTTTACGGGGCTTAAACTGGGGAAACACCAGTTTGAGTATGACATACAGGATGACTTTTTTGATGAGTTTGAATATTCGCTCGTTAAAAAAGCAACCCTGCATTGTGAGGTTGAACTGGATAAGCAGGAAACTATGCTGATCCTGAATTTTAAGATAGACGGCACAATTGATACTACCTGCGACAGGTGTTTATCGCAACTGCCGCAGCAGGTTGATATTACTGAACAGCAGATAGCTAAGTTCAGCGACGAGCTGATAGATGAAGACGAGGAGATCATTAGCCTTGGTAAAAACGATCATGAGATTGATATAGCCGGGCTGATTTACGAATATATTAACGTTGCAGTGCCGTTTATATCGGTTTGCGATAACGAGGGCGAAACCCCTTATTGTGATAAAGAAATGCTTGAAAAACTAAATAGTTTTTCGGCAAATGGTGAACAAAGTGAGCAAACAGACCCACGGTGGGATGCGCTCAGGAAAATGAATAAATAATTAATATTAGGATATTATGCCACATCCAAAGCGGAAATTTTCGAAATCAAGGAGAGATAAACGCAGAACGCATTACAAAGCGGAAGCTCCAACTTTAACTACCTGCCAAACTACAGGCGCTGTGCATTTGCCGCACAGAGCGTATACTGTTGATGGTAATGTTTACTACAACGGTAAAGTTCTTATTGAGAAAGCAGCAGTAGCATAAGTTTAATTTTCTGAAAATGAAGATTGGCTTAGATATTATGGGCGGTGATTACGCTCCCAAAGCAGCTGTTTTAGGAGCTATCGAAGCGTATAAAACTTTATCTGCCGACCAGAAACTGGTACTTATTGGCGATAAGGAAGTTACAGTAAGTATTCTTCAGGAAAATGGTGTAAGCCCTGATAACTTCGAGTTTGTACATACAACGGAGGTTATTGGCATGGGCGAGCATCCTACCAAAGCTATTGTTCAGAAGCCTGATTCGAGCATATCGGTTGGTTTCCAACTGTTAAAAAGCGGCGAAATCCAGGCATTCTCATCGGCTGGTAACACCGGTGCCATGCTTGTTGGCGCCATGTTCAGCGTAAAAACTATTCCGGGTGTTGTACGTCCGGCTATGACTACTATTGTACCCAAACTAAAAGGCGGTTTGGGTATTTTGTTGGATGTAGGTGCCAATGCCGATTGCAAACCCGATGTGCTTGTTCAGTTCGGCGTACTCGGCAGCTTATTTGCCCAAACCGTTTATGATATAGCTAAGCCCCGGGTTGCACTTATAAACATTGGCGAGGAAGAAGAAAAAGGTAATATCCTTAGCCAGGCCACCTACCCATTAATGAAAGCTACAACGCTGTTTAACTTTGTAGGTAATGTTGAAGGACGCGATCTTTTTAGTGAAAGCGCCGACGTTTATGTATGCGATGGTTTTACCGGCAATGTAATATTAAAGCTTGCCGAATCGTTCTATGTTATAACGCGGAAGAAACAGCTAAAGGACGAGTTTTTTGACAGGTTTAATTATGAACAATACGGTGGCAGCCCAATACTGGGTGTAAATGCTCCCGTTGTTGTTGGTCACGGCATCTCGAGCCCCGAGGCAATAAAAAACATGGTCCTTTTATCAAGGAACATGGTGGAGAGTAACCTCGTTGATAAAATAAAACAAGCATTCCAGTAATTTTATAAAGATGAGTAAAGTTCATGCCGCTATTACCGCAGTACATGGTTACGTTCCCAACTATGTATTAACCAACCAGGAACTGGAAACAATGGTTGATACAAATGACGAATGGATAACCAGCCGTACCGGTATCAAAGAGCGGCGCATATTAAAAGGCGAAGGCCTTGCTACATCTGATATGGCGGTCCCGGCCGTTACCGAGCTGCTCAAAAAACGCGGCATCGGCGCAGATGAGATCGATCTTATCATCTTTTGTACTACTACCCCTGATATGATCTTCCCGGCTACGGCAAACCTTTTAGCGCATAAAATTGGTGCTAAAAACGCATGGGGATTTGATTTACAGGCAGCCTGCTCAGGCTTTGTATATGGTTTAACAACAGGCGCCCAATTTATTGAAAGCGGCAAGCATAAAAAAGTGCTGGTTGTTGGCGGCGATAAAATGTCGGCCATTATTAACTACCAGGACCGTGCTACCTGCATCATTTTTGGTGACGGCTGCGGCGCGGTATTACTTGAGCCCAATGAAGAAGGCAACGGTGTTATCGATTCTATTTTAAAAAGTGATGGCGCGGGCAGCCAGTATTTAAACCTGAAAGCCGGCGGTTCATTGAAACCGGCAAGCCATGAAACGGTTGATGCTAAAGAACACTACGCCTACCAGGAAGGCCAGGCTGTGTTTAAATTTGCAGTAACCAACATGGCCGATGTTGCGCACGAAGTAATGGAACGCAACCAGCTTACCGGTGATGATATTGCCTGGTTGGTGCCACACCAGGCCAACAAACGCATTATTGATGCTACGGCAAACCGCACAGGTATCAGTTCAGATAAAGTGATCGTTAATATCGAGCGCTATGGTAATACAACCAACGGCACCATCCCGCTTTGTTTGTGGGAGTGGGAAAGCAAGTTTAAAAAAGGGGACAACCTTATTTTGGCGGCTTTTGGCGGCGGCTTTACCTGGGGTTCGGTATATTTAAAATGGGCTTATTGATGTGCTGATTTCAGATGTGCGGATGTGCCAATTTACATAAAGGATGTACATTCATCATATCAGAAATTTAAAACATCTGTAAAAAGTACATGTTATCTGCTTAAAGGAATTGAAAAACAGACCGCTTAACTACCATAGCCGGTCATTTTAAAAGCTAATTAATCAACACATAACTTGCATATCTGCGCATTTGCATATCTGCACATTTGACTATAACTTAGATATAAACTTTGTCCAAAACCAATTAATCCTTCAACATGGATATTAAACAAATTCAGGACCTTATTCGCTTTGTTTCCAAATCGGGCGTGAACGAAGTATCAATCGAGCAAAAAGATTTCAAGATCACCATAAAAACCAACGAGGTACAGCCTACGGTGGTTCATGCTACAATTCCTGCGGTTACACAACCTGTTACGCCGGTATTGCCAACCGCACCAGCTCCGGCTCCTGTTGAGCCTGCTGCACCAGCCGGTCCTGATACATCGAAATACATTACCGTTAAATCGCCTATGATCGGTACTTTTTACCGCTCATCAAGCCCGGATAAACCTATGTTTGTTAACGTTGGCGACGAGATAAAACCAGGTTCTGTAGTATGTATCATTGAAGCAATGAAACTGTTCAATGAAATTGAATCAGAAGTTTCAGGCCGTATAGTAAAAATTCTTGTTGATAACGCTTCACCTGTTGAGTACGATCAACCCTTGTTTTTAGTAGAACCAGTTTAATTGTTAAGTTGATTAAGTGGATGGTTGATTAAGTGAGTGGTTTTACTGCTTTATAAATCAACCTTTCATTGTTTAAGCTTATAAGTGTTTGATAACCTAATCAACCACTTAACTCAATCAACCATTAACTAACATATACTTATGTTTAAAAAAATATTAATAGCTAACCGTGGCGAAATCGCCCTCCGTATTATCCGTACCTGTAAGGAAATGGGTATTAAAACGGTAGCTGTATATTCAACTGCAGATCGCGATAGCCTTCATGTTCGCTTTGCCGACGAAGCTGTTTGTATCGGTCCACCGCCAAGCCGCGATTCCTATTTAAATATTCCTAATATCATTTCAGCTGCCGAACTAACCAACGCCGATGCTATCCATCCTGGCTATGGCTTCCTGTCTGAAAATGCCAAGTTCTCTGCCATTTGCGCTGAGTATGGTATCAAATTTATTGGTGCCACTGCCGAGCAGATCAACCAGATGGGTGATAAAGCTTCGGCTAAGGATACCATGAAAAAAGCGGGTGTACCTATCGTTCCCGGTTCTGATGGTTTGCTTAGCGATGTAAAATCAGGGATTGCTATCGCCAATAAAATAGGTTACCCTGTTATATTGAAAGCTACCGCCGGCGGTGGTGGCCGTGGTATGCGCATTGTTTGGAAAGACGAGGAGTTTGAGAACGCCTGGGATTCGGCCCGTGCCGAATCTGGTGCAGCCTTTGGTAATGATGGCTTATATCTTGAAAAATATGTTCAGGACCCGCGCCACATCGAAATCCAGGTTGTGGGCGATCAGTTTGGCAAAGTTTGCCATTTGTCTGAACGTGACTGCTCCATCCAGCGCCGTCACCAGAAACTGGTTGAAGAATCACCTTCACCTTTCATGACCGAAAAGCTTCGCAAAAAAATGGGTGAGGCTGCTATTAAAGGTGCCAAAGCTGTTTCATATGAAGGTGCAGGTACAGTAGAGTTTTTGGTTGATAAAGACCGCAACTTCTACTTTATGGAGATGAACACCCGCATCCAGGTGGAGCACCCGGTTACCGAAGAGGTGATCAACTTCGATCTGATCAAAGAGCAAATTAAAGTTGCTGCAGGTATCCCTATCTCAGGTAAAAACTACGAGCCAACCATGCACGCCATTGAATGCCGTATCAATGCCGAAGATCCGTTTAACGGTTTCCGCCCGTCACCTGGTAAGATAACCAATTTCCACTCACCAGGTGGTCATGGCGTACGTATCGATACACACGTGTACACAGGATATGTTATTCCGCCAAATTACGATTCAATGATTGCTAAAGTTATTTGCGTGGCTCAAACCCGCGATGAAGCTTTAAGCACTATGGAACGCGCATTGAGCGAATTTGTGATAGAAGGCGTAAAAACTACCATTCCATTCCATTTAAAATTATTGAAGGATCCTAACTTCCGCGCTGGTAATTTTACCACCAAGTTTATGGATACATTTGAATTATAAAAATAAATTCAAACTATCTTCATACTATAAAACGTATTTAGCATCATAGCGTTGATACAGCGGTATATATTACAATGAGCGAGAACAAGATCATCAAGGCCATAAAGGATAAAGGAAAAACGTTAGAGGCAGAAATGTCTTTCTTTGATCACCTCGAAGCCTTGAGATGGCACCTCGTAAGAGCTTCGGTAGCAATTGTAATATTTACCGCTGTTGTGTTTTACTACTACGACTGGATTTTTGATACCATTATCATGGGCCCCAGTAAATCAACCTTCTGGACTTACCGGATGCTTTGCAAAATCGGTGCTGCCCTGCACCGTGACGGTTTTTGCATTGACAAAGTAAACATCAAGCTCATCAATACCGAAATGGCGGGGCAGTTTACCCTCCAAATCAACTCGGCATTAATTATAGGTATTACACTGGGCGTCCCGTACCTGATATGGGAAATCTGGCGGTTTATCAAGCCGGCCCTGCACGATGCTGAACGTAAAGCCGCTACCGGCTTTGTGTTTTATGCCTGTGTGCTTTTCTTTTTAGGTATCACCTTTGGTTACTTCGTGATTACACCGATGTCAATCAATTTCCTGTCGAGTTATACGGTGAGCACAGTTATCCAAAATTTATTTGATATCGATTCTTATATCTCGTCAGTAGCTACTCTTACCCTTGCTACAGGTGTTGTTTTCCAATTGCCTATCATTGTTTACATATTGGCCAACCTGGGTGTCATGACGCCTAAGTTCATGAAAGAAACCCGCCGGTATGCCATTGTGGTAATCCTGGTGATAGCCGCCGTGGTTACCCCTACTCCTGATATGCTTACCATGACCGTAGTTAGTATTCCGCTGTTTGTATTGTACGAGGTTAGTATAGTTGTAGCCGGTCTTGTTGAAAAACGGAGGATTAAAAAAGAACAGGAGTTAGATAAAGCATAATTGCTTTTTAACCCGATTACATGCTGTTTTATTGAATGAGACAATAAATAAGTGAGATCCACATACTTTTTGGGTGGGTAATTTCTTTTTTTGAGCAATTACAAATTGGCCGGTTTATAACAAATTATTTACCTTTAAAAAGTGATAAAACGTTATACTTTTGATAAATGAAGCAAGGATTAAAAATCGCTATCGGTTCGGACCACGCCGGGTATGATTACAAACAAATTTTAACAGAGGCGCTGTCATCTGTCGAAGTAAAAGATTTCGGCACTTATTCATCCGAATCGGTTGATTATCCTGATTTTGCACATCCTGTAGCCAATGCCGTTGAAAGCGGTGAATGCGATCTGGGGATTCTGATTTGCGGTGCAGCCAATGGCGTAGCCATAACTGCCAACAAACACCAGGGCATTCGCGCAGCCATTTGCTGGAAAGAAGAAATAGCAGTACTGGCCCGCAGCCACAACAACGCCAACATAGTTTGCGTACCTGCCCGCTTTGTTACCCCCGAAGAAGCGAAGGCCATAGTAACTGCATTTTTGAATACGGAATTTGAAGGCGGCAGACATGCTAACCGTGTGGAAAAGATAGCCTGCGCTTAAGCCGGAGACTGGAGGTTAGAGATCAGAGATTAGTTGGTTCGTTCCAACTGATGGCTATGATCTATTAACTATGATCCATCAACTAACAACGAACTATTAACTAAAAGAATGAATAAATTACCATTATTGCTCATCGCGCTGGCTTCGGCAACGACGGCCTGTGCCCAGCAGAATGCCACGGCAATGAAATACGCCGGGCTGATTACTGCCGACGACGCGAAAAAGCACCTGAGCATCCTGGCTTCGGATGCCTTTGAAGGCCGCGAAACGGGTAAACCAGGCGCGGAGAAAGCCGCTAACTATATAGCCGGCGAATTTAAAAAATTAGGGCTTCAGGCCCCGGTTAACGGATCATACTTTTTTGATGTTCCCCTTACCGAAAATGCTTTGAAAGTAACAGCATTCACCGTTAACGGTAAATCATTTGAGTATGGTACCGATTTCTATCTAGGCGGCGCATTCCCTGATAAAAGCACATCTGTAAACGATATTGTTTTTGTTGGTTACGGTACCGATACCGAAATAGGCAGCACTGATCTGGCAGGCAAAATTATCCTTTGGATCAACGAAGACAAGCCCGAAGCAGGTACCACACCTAATACCGGTTACCGTATGACTAACGCGCGCATGAAGGTTATAAAAAACTTACAAAGCAAAAACCCTGCTATTATATTAGCCGCTAACCCGGGTATTGCAGACGCGCTAACTCGTTATGGCAAAAGCGTAACAAGCCCGAAGTTAACTATTAAGGATGGAATAGCTAAGCCGGCAAACACCAACGCCCCGGTAATTAACATCACCACGGCACTGGCCGACGAGCTGGTAAAACCGACAGGTAAAACCTTTGCCGATCTTAAATCTGCTTCGGCAGCAGCTACTACCCCTGCAGCAGCTATTAAAAACAATGTGGTTATAAATTACGCTACTACAAAAAAAGATGTAAAGGCGGTTGACGTGTTAGGCTATATGCCGGGCACCGACCTGAAAGATGAAGTGCTGATCTTTTCGGCACACTACGACCACATCGGTTTAAACCCTGATGAAAAGGCTAAAGATAAAGTAAACAACGGAGCCGATGATGATGGCTCTGGTACTACCGGCGTTCTGGAAATTGCCCGCGCTTTTGCTAAAGCTAAAAAAGACGGCCACGGGCCACGCCGCAGCATCCTGTTTTTAGGTAACGTTGGCGAAGAGAAAGGTTTATTGGGTTCTGAGTATTATTCAGATCATCCTGTATTCCCGCTGGCTAATACCATTACCGATTTAAACATCGATATGATTGGCCGCGTTGGTGAAGAGTACATCGGCAAGCCTGATTCTGCAAACTATGTGTACCCTATCGGTTCGGCCATGTTAAGCAAGGAACTGCATGACATTGGCGAGAATGCCAATAATACTTACACCAAATTAAAGCTTGATTACAAGTATGACGATCCAAATGATCCCAACAGGTTTTACTACCGCAGTGATCATTACAATTTTGCAAAACATGGCGTACCAATTATCTTCTACTTTAACGGCGTACATGCCGATTATCACCAACCGGGGGATGAAGTAAGCAAGATCAACTTCCCACTGTTAGCTAAACGCGCTCAACTGGTATTTTATACCGGTTGGGAACTTGCCAACCGCGATAAGCGCCCTGTAGTTGATGCTGCTGGTAAGTAGTGAGAGGTTGATTTAGTTGATTAGGTGAGTGGTTCGCTCACGGACAATATTTCTATGTAGAGGCGCATGTGATGCGCCTCTTTTTGTTAAAGAAAAATTGATTTATTGAAACCATACGCCCAATAAAATGTTCAAAAAATAAAAAACCACTCACCTAATCAACTAAATCAACCACTCACCAAAAAACATAAAACAA
This sequence comes from Mucilaginibacter sp. cycad4, assembly GCF_034263275.1. NCBI lineage: Bacteria > Pseudomonadati > Bacteroidota > Sphingobacteriia > Sphingobacteriales > Sphingobacteriaceae > Mucilaginibacter > Mucilaginibacter sp. cycad4. The sequence goes on from NZ_CP139559.1 coordinate 5,156,259, forward strand.
AAAGTCTATTTTCGCATATATGGGAGCAACCGCTGAAGAATTTTTGGTAAAATCGGAGGAGAAGGCATTTGATGCTGATCATCGCCGGATTATCAATTTCAATATTGACCGGTACAATACAGCGGTATCGCGGGGTCTTTCACGCATTATTAATTTGGATAACGCCAAAAAGAAAGGTCATGTGCTTAAGTGGAAGGTGATGGAAAACCTGGATAAATTCCTCCCGGAATTTGAAGCCAATTTTCAGAAACGCGGCGGCAGGGTGATCTGGGCTAACGATGTAGAAGAGGCCCAGCGTGAGATCCTGAACATCATCAAAAAGGCCAACGCCAAAACTGTGGTGAAATCCAAATCAATGGTTACCGAAGAAATTCACCTGAACGAGTTTTTAGAGAGCAATCAAATAGAATCGCTCGAAACCGATTTGGGTGAATACATAGTGCAGCTGTTAGGTCAAAAGCCATACCATATTGTTACCCCGGCCATGCACCTGAGCAAGGGGGATATCGCAAAGCTTTTCCATGAAAAGTTTGGTATCCCCATTGATGCCACGCCCGAGCAAATTACCCTCAAAGCCCGTGAGCTGCTTCGTGAAAAATATGTACAGGCCGACGTGGGTATCACCGGTGCCAATTTCCTGCTGGCCGATACCGGCAGCATCGCCATCAGCGAAAATGAAGGCAATGCGCGTCTTTGTACTACATTCCCTAAAATCCATATTGCCATTGTGGGGATCGAGAAGGTCATCCCTTCCATTACCGACCTGGATTTGTTTTGGCCCATGCTGTCTACCCACGGTACAGGACAGAACCTTACCGTTTACAATACTATATTAAGCGGTCCGCGCCGGCCGGATGAAACCGACGGGCCTGAGGAAATGTACGTAGTGCTGCTGGATAATGGCCGCACCAATCTGCTGGCAAAAAAAGACCAGCGCCAGGGCCTTTACTGCATCCGGTGCGGGGCTTGCCTTAATGGCTGCCCTATTTATAAAAACATTGGCGGCCACACTTATGCTACCACCTATAGTGGCCCGATAGGTTCTATCATTACCCCGCACACCCAGGGAATGGAAGATTTTAAACACCTGAGCTATGCTTCAAGCCTGTGCGGTAAGTGTACCGAGGTTTGCCCGGTTAAGATCGATATCCATAAAATGCTACTCCTCAACCGCCGTGATGCGGTGAACGAAAACCTGGTTACCAATAAAGAACGCTGGGGCTGGGCCATCTGGAAAAAGGGAATGATTAAACGCAAGCTTACCGATTTTTTTGGCGGCGGCATGAAAAACTTCCTGCTTAAAACCTTCTTTAAACGTACCTGGGGTCATCTGCGCGAGATGCCGCGTGTGGCTGATAAATCATTCAGCAAGCAATGGCAGGAAATGAATAACACACCCGAAGAATAGTGCTATGCGTAAAATAATCTTAAACCTCGCTGTTAGTCTCGATAGCTATATTGAAGGCCCTAATGGTGAATACGACTGGTGCTTTGACGACCAGGATTATGGCCTTACCGATTTTTTTAAAGCTTGTGATGCTGTCTTCATCGGGCGCAAAAGTTATGAACTGATTATGCGTACCGATCCAAAAATGTTTGCCGCCATGAAAATGTATGTATTTTCGGATACACTTCATGATCCGCAAGCTGATAATGTTGAAATACTGAGGTCTGCTGATTTTAAAAGCAGGATCGAAGAAATCAGGAGCCAGGAAGGACGGGATATCTGGTTGTTTGGCGGGGCAGAACTTGTTGAAGCGTTTATCAAAAAAAACCTGATCTCCGAATTATTATTATCAGTACACCCCGTAATTTTAGGTAGTGGAAAACCACTTTTTACAAATATAAAAGAGCGCATTAACCTGATACTGCTTGGCGCCGAGCAATTTTCAAGCGGACTTATTCAGCTCAGGTATATCATCAAACCGTAGTTCAATCTGGGGTTACTTCATGGCATTGTAATTTGGAAGCTCAAAGGTAAACGCCATATGTCCGCTCTGCGCTTAAGTACCCTACCCTACTTCAATAACCACAAAATCCTTTTGCATCCGCTTCACCTGTTCGGCCATGCGTTTAATAAACAGGTAATTTGCCGTACCGCCAATAACCGCGCCAACAACGGGTACCAGGCGTTCGGCAGTTCGGGTGCCTAATATCATAAGCATCCTTTCGGCAATGCCTTCCATCATGGTTTTGGTGATAGCCACACCAGCTTCCACCCTTACGGATGTTGCCACTAACGACATGAAATCGTCGAACCCATTGTCATACGTGCCCCGATAATAATACATAATGCCCATAATAGCCCTAAACTGCTGGGTGATCAAATTGATAAAATCAAATGGGATCCCTGCTACGAGGGTAAACATCCCCCCGCTGCCGGCCATAGCGCCCGAACCTGCTGCAAGACAGGCGCATTGGTTAATAAAACCTTCAAGGCCGAGTTTATCAACGCCGTTTTTTATTTTAAGCTGATCAATGCCTTCAAATATTTTCCTAAACCCCATATGGGCAAGGCTTTCGGTATGTAACCGGATCTCGGTACGTATTTTATTGAGTTTGATGAGTTTCATTGTTTGCTGATTAAATGCAGGATTGTAATCCCGCGTATATCAGTAACAACGGATGCCAAGACCTGTTTTGCCGCAACTCGAAATAGAGATAATAATTAATTTGAATGAATGGCCGTGTTAACACAACCTTCAACTCCTCTGATTAGTATCCTGCCTCTTGATTCTTAAAGTCTTGCTTCCGGCCCTTTACTTCCACTTAAAACTTTTGATCATCACAGCCAGATCCTGCTTTATAAAATTAAGCACCGGCTGTATGGAGTCAAGCCGGGGTTCACTGTTAAAATATAGCGCCCCACGCATATAATTATGTACGCTATCCGTAAGGAAAAACTGCGCCGATGAAGCGGCATTGCCGTCTATTGTATAATAAATACCATAAACTTTCTTATCGGCATAATGGATGATGCCTTCGTCAATAGATGTGGCTTTTACCGTATGCTTAAAGGCGAAAGTGCGGGCATCCTCCACCAGTTCATTAAACTCTTTTTTTGAGGTGATGGGCTGATAGCTTAAATGCAGCGTGGCATTAAACTGCGGGAACTGCATATTTACCCAGCAAGGTTTGGCCTCACGCTTTTTATCGGGTTCAATAAAGGCGTATTTGGGATAGTTAAAAGTATATGGGCACCCGGCAGCATAATCACGGTATTCTTTTTTAGGGAATGCTATGCGATAGTAGCCGCGCGGCTTGGGTGCATAATCATGATTGCCGCCACACGCCGCCAAAAACAATAGCACTACTACCAGTAAACTTACATATTTCATGGATGCTTCTCCTTTGAGTTCCAGATCTCCCATGATTTTTCGGCCTGTAAAACCAGCATTTCATAGCCATTTTTAGTGACCGCACCGCGCTCACGACCGCGTTTTAAAAACAGGGTTTCTTCAGGGTTATAGATCAGGTCGTACAAAATATGATTCTCGCCAATAAAATCATAAGGTATAGGCGGGCATTCATCAACATTGGGATGAGTACCCAGCGGGGTTGTATTGATGATAAGTTTATGCTGCAGGATATGGTGCGGCTGAAGATCTTTGAATAATATATTATCCGCATGGTGCGTGGGCTTGCGGGTAACAACTTTATAAGTGATACCTAAGTTTTCGAGTACGCACTTTACAGCCTTTGCGGCACCGCCATCACCCAAAACCAGGGCGTCATCATTTCCATCGCCAATTAAAGGCTTCAATGATTCCTCAAATCCGTAAATGTCGGTATTATACCCCTCCAACCTGAAATCATGATCTTTAACTCCTATCTCGCCCGAAAACGCGGCTTCGATCGGGCTTTCGGCAGTTACCCTGATACAGTTTACGGCACCGGCAGTACGGGCGTCGTGCTCTATCCAATCTAAAAAAGGCAATACATTTATTTTATGGGGAATGGTTACATTAAGACCACAAATATCCGGATGTTCATCAAGCAAGTTCTGCAGGTCCTTGATATGCTCAATGGGATAAAGATCATAGCGTGCATCTGTAATACCTTCGGCTGCAAATTTTTCGGTAAAAAACTTTTTTGAAAATGAGTGAGAAAGCGGAAAACCAATTAGTCCGTAGTGTTTCATGGTCAATTTTATAACGATACCAGCTGCTAAAGTAATCAATTATAGCTTTAAGCCGGCATATAGCTTTAATGGCGTAATATTAGCAACAAAACAGGCAATTTTAACTATAGATTTAAAAAGAATAAGCCACAAAACACTTTGGATAAAAATTATTTATAAGGAAGTTTATTTCAAATTAGGTAATTCCGGGCAGTGATAAAGTTGTAATTTGGGCTTCAATATCATGACCCCTATTACAATTTACCTCAGTCATCCTTTTAGGAGGATCATCCCTTTTTGTTTTATTGTTTTATGCAGTTTTACTGCACAGGCTCAAAGTCAGTCCCGACCTGCTAAAGAACCTGTACTGAAAATGCTCCGAAGCATGAAAAGCCAGGATTCGGCAGCTATGCTTGCAAAAAGGCTTGTGGATTCGGCCAGGAAAAATCACAATAAACTGTTTGAAGCGCGGATCTTACTGGCCCAGGCCTACCAGGCTTACGGCATAGGTAATGAACATGATGCCTTAACTTTTGGCCGCGAAGCTACCAAACTTGCCACCCCGGCCGATTCACTTACTTACGAAAAAGCACCGATAATGGTAGCCTACATGCTTAGCCGCGAAGCCAAAACGGTTGAAGCCTTAAACGTTGCTTTTAAAATACTGAAAGAGTGCGATAACCGGGCATGGAAAAGTTTGAGTATCGACTGCCGCGCTTGTATTGCTGATATCTACAGATCGATTGATAACCCAAAACAAGCCCTGCCATACGCAGAGCAGGCTTCAAAAGATGCTTTGAGCATAAAGGATACAGCTTCTTATATTTTTGCGCTGAGCAACATATCCAACATCCTTTCCGAACGGAGCATATCGTCGCCGGGTAACCTGGTAAAAGCTACCCGGCTAATGGAACAGGTACTTGATAAAAAGTATGCTCATTTTCTTTCAGACTTTAGCATAGCCCGTTACCAGGGTAATCTGGGCAGGCTTTACCTCATGACCAACCAGGATAAAAAAGCAGAGGAGATCCTGATGAAATCATTGGAATTATCCCGCAAAGGGGATTTCAAAACCCTCGAAAAGCATAACCTTAACGAACTTATGACCATGTATGTTGATCATAAAGAGTTTAAAAAGGCTGCACAATACGGCGAAATAGCTGTTGCTATCCAACCCGAAGCACAAAGTAATATTACGGTGCAAAAAAACATCTATAATCATTTAATCGATGCATATAAAGGTATTGGCGATTATAAAAATGCTTTTAAGTATAGTTATCTGTACCGGAGGCTTAATGACAGCATCAACGAGCTCGATAAGGTACGGGATGCTTCCGAACTGGATAAAAAATACCAGGCAGATAAGCGATTATTGATAGCCGCCGGCCAAACTAAGCTGGTTGAAGTACAACGGAATTTTTTAATTGTACTTGCGCTGTTTATAGTGATGACATCAATTATCAGTTATCGCTGGTTTATACTTAAAAAGAAAAGAGAGACGGCATTACTGGCCGAAGAACATAGCCAGCTGGAAAAACTGGATGCTATGAAGACACGCTTTTTTGCCAACATAAGCCATGAATTACGCACCCCGCTAACGCTCATCATGGGGCCGGCGGCTCAGCTAATGGCTTTTAATAATTATGAAGACGAACAGCGAAACATGCTGCACTCAATATTACGCAATAGCAAAAAGCTGCTCAATATGACTAACGAATTGCTTGATCTTGGCAAGCTGGAAGCAGGGAAATTAACATTACAACTTAGGCCGGTTGCACTATTGTCATTTGTTAAGATATTATACCAGGGCTTTGCATCGGCTGCTGAATATAAGCAAATCGATTACAGATTGCTCAACTCCATTGATCCAATACTATTTGTTTTGCTTGATCAGGAAAAGTTTGAAAAAACGGCTAATAACCTCATCAGTAATGCCATTAAGTTTACGCCTTACGCCGGTACTATAACTATTACGGCTGATATAAAGCCGGAAATGATTGAGTTTAGTGTATCTAATACCGGTATGGGTATTCATCCGGATGATCTCCCCAATATTTTTGACCGCTATTATCAGGGCAGAAGTAATAACACGCCCTTAGAAGGAGGTACGGGCATAGGCCTTGCTATAGCACGTGAACTTACAGAATTGATGGGCGGGCGTATTACTGTTGATAACGACTGGGGAAAAGGCGTGTTTTTTAAGATAGATATCCCGCTTAAGGCAGCTGAAAAGCCAGCAACTGAAGTACCCGGAACAGAAGCCGTAATTGTTTCGTCTGTTAAAACCAGCGTGGAAAACACTAATGGGGAGCTTATTATGCTGGTAGAAGACCATCATGAAATGGCTGCTTATATTGCAGATATTTTACGGCCGCTTTACCGGCTCATCACTGCCGGTAATGGCCGCGAAGCCCTGAAAAAGCTGCAAAATATGCCGGTAATGCCCAGACTGATCATATCAGATGTGATGATGCCCGAAATGGATGGCTTTACCCTGCTCGAAACCCTGAAGCAAAGCACTGCTTACTGCAACATTCCGGTGATTATGCTCACTGCGCTGGCGGATACAGGGCATAAGCTTAAAGCGCTTCATATTGGTGTTGATGATTACCTTACCAAGCCCTTTTTAAGCAGCGAATTGCTTGCACGTACTGCCAACCTTATTGATAACGCCGCCGCCCGCTCGGGGATCACTATTCCGGATGAAGATGAGCTAAACACTTGTAACAACGGTCAGCAGCTTGAACAACCGGCAGAAAGCTCCGGTCTGATACTTTCGCCAGCCGATTTATCCTGGCTTGAGGAACTGGAAGCCCAGGTACGAAAACATACCGGGAAAACGGACCTTACCCTTGCCGCATTGAGTTATGAACTGGCTATCAGCGAGCGGCAATTGTTTCGCCGCATAAAATCAATTACCGGGCTTACACCCAATAAATACATCCGCGCTATTAAGCTGCAAATAGCACGCGAAGCCATTGAAAGCGGCAAGTACCGCACTATTGCCGAAGTATCATATGCCGCGGGTTTTGATACGCCTACATATTTTGGCAAATTATTTAAGGAACATTATGGCCGTGACGTTAACGAATTGCTTTAAACCTTACGGTTGGCTATCATTTTAATTGTCTTTTTAGTTTTTAGGGCTTTTTATCGACAAAGGATGCTTTTTTATCGCAAATGGCGGTTTTGTAAAGCTAAATGGCAGTTTTTTTACATTGCTTTTGGGCAGTTTTGTGAGATACAATTCCCCTAAACAATGATTGTGACTTTTAATGAGGATAAGCTCAGTACCGATAACAACCAAACTGATACAATACCAACTATCGGCAAAGCACCTGATGCAATATGCCCAAGATGTAAAAACAAATTTTGCGACCGGATAAAAAGAGGCGCTATTGTTAAACTGTTGCTTCCCCGGCTTGCGGTAAAACGCTATCGCTGCAGCAGGTGTTCAAACCGGTTTTATAAACGCGGATAAATTTTATTTTAAAGAAGCATCTACCTTTTATTTTTTAGGATAGCAAGAGAAATCAGCCTTTCAACTTAAACCTGAATTATGCCTGATTTTAATTGTGCTTTGCCGGTTTACCTTCGGGTAGCCGGCATTGTTTTTTGTATCCGTTTGCAGAAAACGGATCGCATGTGCGGGCAAGAGATGGATATGAAACGTCTCTACAAAAAATGGTATAAGGCGATAAAATGCTTTTTTTGTTGAATTACATCAAATAAAAAAGCCCGCCAGTTATCCCGGCGAGCCTTCTTCATTAAAAGTAAGATTTTAAATAACCTTATTCAATAACGCTTAATTTAAGCGTATTGGTTTTACCTTGTTTAATAATAGGCGTAGAAGCAGTGTTAACAACTACGTCGCCTGTTTTAATCAGGCCTTCGGCTTTAAGAGTGTCATTAACATCAGCAATGGTTTGATCGGTGCTTTCCAACTGATCATAATAATACGCTCTCACACCCCAAACGAGGCTAAGCGCGTTCAATAATTGCTTGTTTGATGTAAAGATATAGGTACTGGCTTTAGGCCTGTGGCTTGATATTTCAAATGCAGTATAACCTGAAGTTGTCATGGAAACAATACCTACCGCATTGCTTTGCTCAGCAATATGCACGGCAGATTCGCAAAGTGCATTGATCAGGAAATCCGGAGATGACGGATCTTTGGCTGTTGCTTGTTTAGGAGCGTTAAACGGATAGCCTAATTCTTCCACATTGCGTACAATTTTGGCCATAGTTTCAATAACAATAACCGGGAACTCGCCAACTGATGTTTCACCGCTTAACATCACCGCATCGGCACCATCAAGTACAGAGTTGGCAACGTCATTCACTTCGGCACGGGTCGGGCGTGGTGTGGTGATCATTGACTCCAGCATCTGGGTAGCAACGATAACTGGTTTTGAAGCGGCACGGCATTTACGGGCGATCATTTTTTGGAGTAATGGCACTTCTTCAAGCGGCATTTCAACACCAAGGTCACCGCGGGCAACCATTACACCATCTGTTGCGGCAATAATGGCATCGATATTATCAATAGCTTCCGGCTTTTCAACTTTGGCAATCACCTTAGCTGCCGAGCCGTTGCGTGCTATAATACGTTTCAGGTCAATAATATCCTCGCCTGTACGAACAAAAGAAAGACCGATCCATTCAACATCCTGTTTAAGGGCAAATTCAAGGTTGATCAAATCTTCTTCGGTTAAGCTTGGGATAGATACTTTGGTGTTTGGCAGGTTAACACCTTTACGTGATGTTAAGATACCACCATGAACAACCTCACATATAACTGTATCAATTTTGTTGGTTTCAATAACCCTTAATTGCAACTTACCATCGTCAAGCAAAATAATTTCGTTTGCCTGTACATCCTGCGGAAAGGTATCATAAGTAATATAGATCTGCTCATCGTTACCAATGCATTCATGCGTGGTAATTTTAATGTGCGTTCCGTTTACTAAATGAATACCGCCATCCTTTACCAGGCCTATGCGGATCTTTGGGCCCTGTAAGTCGGCCAGGATGCCTACGTTGGTTTTGTATTGCTCGTTAATCTCACGGATAAGATCGATCACTACCTTATGATCTTCGGGCTTACCGTGCGAAAAATTAAGACGGCAAACGTTAACACCTGCCTTGATCATCGCTAATAAAACATCTTTTTTAGCTGATGCCGGCCCCATGGTGGCAACAATTTTTGTACGATTATAGTATAGTTCCATATTATTCGGGTTAAAACTGGAGGATATTTAATGATTGTAAAACCAACACCTTTTTAAATTCGGCGCTAAAATAACAGATTTTCCCGTGATTTTATTTTTTTTGGGTCAATCTTTACTGCTGCAACTATCTCAGGTATTTTATTGAGCGATGAGATGATCGTATCAAGCTCATTATCATCTATATAGTTACGGATCATTAAAAAATAGTCGGCACTTTTTATTTCAGGAACCAGGTAACCATCTGAGCCTTTATTGCCTATAAAGAAGAAATCTGTTTCGGTGGTTTCCCAGCTGTAGCGGTATAATGAAAACAAAACAGGTTCAGCCCCGGGGTAAATATCTACTTCCAGGTCATCAGTTTTTGCGAAATTAAAATTCAAGTACTTGTTTATAAGAAAACAAACCCGGTAATCTTTAAGTGAGCTTGTTACTGCAATGAGCACAAAATCAAAATCGATCTCAAACTTTAAAAATTTCCTGTTCAAAATCATTACTTTTACGCCGTCAAAATTACTAATACAAACCGTTTCAATAAAATTTTGTTTAGAGATTTATATTGTAAAAGTTTTAGATTTGTTTATTGACAGAATTTATTTTTCTTTGCACTGAATTTTTATTAATCATTAAACTATAAAGACTATGTCTGATATCGCTTCAAGAGTAAAAGCTATTATCGTAGAAAAACTGGGTGTTGACGAAAGTGAAGTTACGCCAGAAGCGAGTTTCACCAATGATCTTGGTGCCGACTCGTTAGACACCGTGGAATTAATCATGGAGTTTGAAAAAGAATTTAACGTGGCTATTCCTGACGATCAGGCTGAAACTATTGGTACTGTTGGCCAGGCAGTTGCTTACCTTGAAAAAAACGTTAAATAAAACTCCCTAACTGGATTAAATGGAGTTTAAAAGAGTTGTAGTAACCGGGCTTGGAGCACTTACTCCTATTGGCAACACTGTTTCAGATTATTGGAACGGACTGATCAATGGAGTAAGTGGCGCTGCCTTGATCAAAAGTTTTGATACCGAAAAATTCAAAACTAAGTTTGCGTGCGAAGTTAAAGGCTTTGACGCGGATGGTTTTTTGGGCCGTAAAGACGCCCGCAAATTAGATCCTTTTGTACAATACGCCTTATTTTCAACCGAAGAAGCCGTAAAAGACGCGGGATTAGATTTCTCAAAACTGGATACCAGCCGCATTGGCGTTATCTGGGGCTCGGGTATCGGAGGTTTAAAAACCTTCCTTGACGAGGTGATGGCCTTTGCCAAAGGCGATGGCTCTCCACGTTTTAACCCGTTCTTCATCCCTAAAATGATTGCCGATATTGCCCCCGGCCATATATCTATTAAATATGGTTTGCGCGGCCCTAACTTCACTACCGTTTCGGCATGTGCTTCATCAAATAACTCACTGATCGACTCTTTTAACTATATCCGTTTGGGTAAAGCTAATATGTTCATCAGCGGTGGTTCTGAAGCTATCATCAACGAAGCCGGTATAGGTGGTTTTAACGCCATGCATGCATTATCAACCCGTAACGATGACCCGGCAACAGCATCACGTCCGTTTGACCTGGACAGGGATGGTTTTGTGGCCGGTGAAGGAGCAGGTACTATTATTTTAGAGGAATTAGAACATGCTAAAGCCCGCGGCGCTAAAATATACGCTGAAATGGTGGGTGGCGGCATGAGCGCCGATGCCTATCACATGACAGCACCTCATCCCGATGGCTTAGGTGCCGCATTTGTAATGCGCGCAGCCCTCGAAGATGCTAACCTTAGCCCTGCCGATATTGATTATGTGAACGTTCACGGCACATCAACCCCAATCGGTGATCCGCAGGAAATTAAAGCAATACAGGATGTGTTTGGCGATGATATTTACCGTATCAACATCAGCTCAACCAAATCAATGACAGGCCATTTATTGGGTGCTGCCGGTGCGGTTGAAGCTATTGCATCGATACTGGCATTAAAACATGGTATCATCCCTCCAACCATTAATCACTTTACTGATGATCCGGCGTTTGATCCTAAGATCAATTTCACTTTTAATACCGCCCAAAAACGCGATATTAATATAGTGCAAAGCAACGGATTTGGTTTTGGCGGACACAATGCTTCTGTAATATTTAAAAAGTACGAAGATTAATTGTGGTTTGATGCCTATAAGTCGGTTCTACAAGCTTTATATATCACCCAACAGAAAGTATGTTAAAATTTTAAAGAATTTGCTCGGCTTTGTGCCGGGCAATTTGTCTTTATACCGCATGGCTTTCCGTCATAAGTCGGTAGCACAAAACATCAAGAAGGGGGTGAAGAACAGTAACGAACGCCTTGAGTTTTTAGGCGATGCCGTACTGGGCAGTGTTGTGGCTGAAGTTCTTTTTAAATTATACCCTTTTGAAGATGAGGGCTTTTTAACTGAATTACGCTCAAAAATTGTAAGCCGCGTAAACCTTAACGCACTCGGCAAAAAACTTGGCTTTGATAAGCTTATTGAGTATGATAACCGCATGCTTAACTCAAGCAGGCAGGGGTCATTGCTGGGCGATGCATTTGAAGCCCTGATAGGAGCGGTTTATTTGGATAAGGGGTATGACTTTACCAAAAATTTCCTGATCAACCACATCATAAAACCTCATATTGATATCCATAAGCTTGAGCAAACGGAAACCAATTTTAAGAGCAAGCTTATTGAATGGTGCCAGCGCCATGGCCGCGATATTATTTTTGAACTGGTAACCAACCAGGATGGTGAAAGCACCAAGCTTTTCACCGTACAGGCCAATGTTGATGGCGAAATTATGGGCTCGGGTAAAGAGTTCAGTAAAAAGAATGCCGAAAAGCTTGCTGCAGAAAAAGCCTGCGAAGCATTAGGCATCTGATTCCAAAAGTTATTTTGATGATTATAGCGGTGGTTGCTTTTCCTTTTTAAGCTGTACCGGCCCCTCACCCAGTTTAACAGTTGAATCCGGCACGATGAATGTCGGGCTGTTTAACTTCTCAAGCTTATCTTTGTCACTACTGCTTTTATAATATTCATATGCGCGTATAGTGTGCTTAATCAGGTCATAATCAGTCCAGGCTTTGATATCCTTGTATGTGGGCGTGTAATAATTCATGAACTTACGCGCCAGGCTATCGGTAGCCAGGCCGGTATATTGTTTCACAAATGGGATGTTGTAATGTTTGTGAATTTCGGCCTGCTCCAGCTCGCTTTGAGCATTTTGGGCAAAGCGGCGTGCACGATTAGGAGTCGTTCCCAAAAGCTCGTAAAGGCCGGTTACGGGGTTGCTCAAAAAAGATAATGCAGGCGGCTTTCCATTATAATAAGTCCCCTGTTTCTTATAATCATTCAATACCTGGTTTATCTCCTGCCTTTTGGTTTGGCCAACCACTTTTACCTCGTCAAGTTTTATAATTGGCTGCATGTAAACAGGCATGTCGCTATTATTCAGCACCACTACTTTTTGGGGGGTGTAGTCATCCCGGGTAAAAAGCAGGGTATCGCCAACACGGGTTTTTATACTAAACCAGCCTACATCATCACTAAGTATCAGTGTTTTGGTATTCAGATCTTTAACAAAAACCTGTCCTACACGCTCATTGGTCACCTTTTTTGAGATAACACCCTTTACCGTAAACTCCTGGGCCGAAACATGAACGGCAATGAGGCATAGAACGCCTGTTACAAGCAGGTATAAATAGTTGCGCATCAGTGATAATTGAACGTAAATATAGGAACTGTATTTTATTTGAAATGTGAAAAAGTGTTAAAGAGCTTCGCTCTGGCGGTTAGAGGTTAGAGATTGGAGGTTAGTTTTTTCTTTTTTTAAGTGATGAATTCTCTCCATTCTCGCTATTGAATTTATTTCAAATCCGAAATCGAACATTCGAAATCCGAGATAGCCTAACCTCTAATCTCCGATCTCTAACCTCTAACTAAAATTGCTATCTTTGCGCATGATAAAATCCATGACAGGGTATGGAATTGCCAGTTTTGATTCGGGCAGTACAAAATACACCGTAGAGGTTAAATCCCTGAACAGCAAATTTTTAGAATTATCGCTTCGTTTGCCGAAGATTTTTGCCGAAAAAGAGTTTCAGCTGCGTAATGACTGCAGCAAGCTTATCGAACGCGGTAAGGTTAATTTATCTATCAATACCGAACAGGTAAGCCAGGCGATAAAAGCAGCCGGCATTGATAAAGACCTGCTTAAACATTATTATAATCAGCTTAAAACGGTAAGTGAAGAGTTGGGTGAGCCAACCGGCAACCTGCTTCAGTTGGCATTGGGCTTACCCGAAGTAGTGAAATACGAAGAAGATACCATATCCGAAGATGAGTGGAAAGCCGTTGAGAAAACCTTTCAACAAGCTATGGCGGCTTTCCAGGATTTCAGGGCACAGGAAGGCAATGTTATTGAACTGGAGATTAAAGGGCGTATTAACACCATATTAAAAAACCTTGACCTTGTTGAGCTGGAAGATCCTAAACGGGTTCCTTTGATCAGGGAGCGCCTCGATACATTTTTAGCCGAAGCCGCAAGCCGCGAAGCTATAGATCAAAACCGGTTTGAACAGGAGCTGATCTACTATATTGATAAACTTGATATAACCGAAGAAAAGGTAAGGCTCAAAGCGCATTGCGAATACTTTATCGAAACCCTAAAAAATGCCGACGCAAACGGTAAAAAACTGGGTTTCATTTCGCAGGAAATTGGCCGCGAAATCAATACATTAGGCTCAAAAGCCAATGATGCCAACATCCAGAAACTGGTAGTAGGCATGAAAGAAGAGCTTGAAAAAATTAAAGAACAACTGTTAAACGTATTGTAGTATAGTCATTAAGTCACTGGGTCATTAAGTCATTATTGCTTTGCCGGCGATTTTGAAAAATGAGGCAATGACTTAATGACCTAATGACGTATTGACCAATGACCAAAGAAGGTAAACTCATCATATTTTCGGCTCCGTCGGGTGCTGGTAAAACAACCATAGTACATCATTTGCTGGGGAAGATCCCTGAGCTTGAATTTTCCATTTCGGCCACCACGCGTGAGCGCCGCGGCGATGAAGTGCATGAGCAGGACTATTATTTTATAAGCAAAGAAGAATTTTTGCACCGCATTGCCAAAAAGCAGTTTGTTGAGTTTGAAGAGGTTTATACCGGTACTTTTTATGGCACGCTCCGTACCGAAATTGAGCGCATCTGGGCAAAAGGAAAAACGGTAATATTTGACATAGACGTAGAAGGGGGACTTCACCTTAAACGCAAATATGGCCCCCAGGCGCTGGCCATATTTGTACAGCCACCATCACTTGAAGTTTTAATTGAAAGATTGACCGGCCGCGGCACTGATAGCGAAGAAAAACTGAAAGAACGCTTTGCCAAAGCAGAAAAAGAGCTTAAATACGCTCCGCAATTTGATATTATACTCAAAAATTACGATCTTGAAACGGCTTGCACAGAGGCGGAAGAATTGGTGAGTAACTTTATTAGCCCCCCGGCCCCCTGAAGGGGGAGTGCGAAAAACTCATTTTGTACACCGGGTTAGCTTAATCTATAAAACTTTTTTAATTCCCCCTTTAGGGGGTTAGGGGGCACAACATGAAGATAGGCTTACTGTTTGGTTCGTTTAATCCTATACATATAGGGCATTTGATCATAGCCAATTATATGGCAAACCATACTTCACTTGATAAGGTATGGCTGGTGGTATCGCCCCAAAATCCGCTAAAAAAGTATGGCGACCTGATCAACACCTATGACAGATTGGAGATGGCCCGCCTGGCTACTGATAATGCAACCAACATTAGTGTGAGCGACGTTGAGCTGAAATTACCCCAGCCATCATATACCATTGATACGCTTGCTCATTTAAAGGAAAAATATCCTGAGCATGAATTTGCCCTCATCATGGGTTCGGATAATCTTGGCTCACTGCATAAGTGGAAAAACTATAAGCTTATCCTGCGCGATTACCGCATTTATGTGTACCCGCGCCCCGGCTATGAAAACGCCGAACTGGCCGATCACCCTTCGGTTACCATTACCATGACCCCGCTTATGGAACTTTCGGCAACATTTATCCGCAAATCAATTGCCGAAAAAAAGAATGTTCAATTCTTTGTACCAGATCCGGTTTTAAAATTTATTGAGAGCAAGAGTTTGTACAGATAGATATAACCATTCCCACGTCCGTGTCCTCACGGGCGCTTTTTTATTGTATACAGGTTGGCCGCGGGGACACGGCCAACAGGGGGATTATATGGTTTATCCCCCGGTCATTGCGAGGTACGAAGCAATCGCGAATTAGACAGAGCCGCTCTGCCTCTCGGGGATTGCTTCGTGCCTCCAATGACGGGTTAAGAAGCTATTCCCACGTCCGTATCCTCACGAACGCTTTTTTATTGTATATTAGGTTGGCCGTGGGACACGGCCAACGGGGGGTATAGAGCCTCTGTTTACCCTATGAAATGATATAAAAACACAACTTCGCCCGTAAACGCCGGTTTGCGCTGATCTTTTATTTCAAGTTCGATGGCCATGGTGGATTTGGTTGTGCCACGAAGGTTAAGCAAGCTGGTCAGCTTTACTTTTAACCGTACTTCATTATCAACCAGCACAGGCTGTGCAAAACGAAGGTTTTCGATACCGTAATTAATTTCCATTTTCAGGTTTTCAATCTTCACAATCTCTTTCCATAGGTGAGGAATGAGTGAAAGTGTAAGGTAGCCATGTGCTATGGTTGATTTAAACGGGCTTTCGGTTTTTGCCCTTTCAGGGTCGGTATGGATCCATTGGTGATCGAGGGTTGCATCGGCAAATTTGTTGATCTGCTCCTGCGTAATAGTGTGCCATGATGATACGCCAAGGTCGTTACCAACCTGCTGTTCAAACTCCTGAAAACTGCTAATTACAATCATATTGGTTTATTGATAGTTAGGTTTTTTTATATTGAAGCCGCAAAGGTATTAAATTATAGTGTTTATTCGCCCAGTAATGCCTTTAAGCTTTCCAGTGTATCAGCCTCTTCTTTGGGCTTATCATGCCGCCACCTCAGGATCCGCGGGAAACGCAATGCTATGCCCGATTTATGGCGGGTTGATTTGTTAATGCCCTCAAAGCCTATCTCAAACACCAGCTCGGGCTTTACGGTGCGTACCGGCCCGAATTTTTCGATGGTATTGCGTTTTATAAAATAATCAACCTTGTTGATCTCCGCGTCGGTAAGGCCCGAATAAGCCTTGGCAAAAGGCACCAGCTTATCGCCATCCCAAACAGCGAAGGTGTAATCGGTGTATAGATCAGCCCGGCGGCCATGACCTTTTTGGGCGTAAATCATCACGGCATCAACCGATAGCGGATCGATCTTCCATTTCCACCAATCGCCCCTGCGGCGGCCCACCTGGTAGGCCGCGCTTTTGCGTTTCAGCATGATCCCCTCGGCTATCATAGCGCGCGACTGTTCCCTGATACTTCCAAGATGCTCCCAGCTTTCGAACTGAATCAGCGATGAAATACGGAATACTTCGGAATATAGTGTTTCTGTTTGTAACCGCTCCAAAATTTCCCTTCTTTCGGTTTGGGTTTTATAGCGGATATCTTCACCGTTATGTTCCAGGCAATCATAAGCAATAACGGCCACCGGGCTTTCTTCCAGGATCTTTTTGCTGAGATTTTTTCTGCCGATACGCGTTTGCAGCACATTAAAAGGCATAGGCAAGCCATTTTGGAAACTGAGGATCTCGCCGTCAATCACCGTACCATCGGGCAGGGCATTTAAAAAGAGATGCAACTCAGGAAACTTTTCAGTTGCCAGATCTTCCCCACGGCTCCAGATAAATATTTCACCACCCCTCTTGATCATTTGTGCACGGATCCCATCCCACTTCCACTCAGCCTGCCAGTCGGCGGCATCACCGAGGGCGATCCCTACTTCGGCAGGTGTTTTTTGTTTTTCGGACGTTTCCTGGATAGGATAAGCTAAAAAGAATGGGTAAGGCCGGGAGATATTTGCTTCGGCATCCTGCTCCTCCATTAATTGCGAAAACTGATAAGTTTCGGGCAGCCAACTCCCCATAATGCGATGGGTAAGTACGGCAGGTTCCAGTCCGGAGATATCAGCGAGTGCCTTGATTACCAAATTTTGCGATACCCCTACCCTGAAACTGCCGGTAAGCAATTTGTTAAATACAAAGCGTTCCTGGCTATCCAGCATTGCCCATGATCCCATCAGCCATTCTTTTTTCTGCTCTTCGGTTTTATCGTTAAGGGCATTGATCTCGGCTATCCATTCGGTAAGTGTTTTGCTGCTGCCTGCATCACTTTGAGGCATAAGTAGCGCCATAGTTTCAGCCAGGTCGCCCACTACATGATAACTTTCTTCAAACAGCCAGGCCGGGATGTGTGATGCCTCGATAGCCCAGTTACGCACCAAGGTTGAGTTGATCTGCCGTTTTGGCCGCCTCCCTGTGAACAGGGCAAGCATGTGCATTTTATCGGTATCGGGGACAGCGTTGAAGTAGTCTTTTAGTACTTTGACCTTCTCGTTGGTTTTGTTGGTTTCATCAAGCGAGAGGAAGAGTTGGGCGAAGGCTTTCATGATACCCCTCCTAAATCCTCCCCGAGGTGGAGGACTTTCTTTTCTGATTCTCCGGCGTTGGAAGCCTCCCCTTCGGGGAGGTTGGAGGGGTCCTCCTCCCCTCCATACAATGTATGCACCTCCCGGGCATTAAAACCAATCTCATTTAAATATCTTGAAAACGAGGCTGTGTATCCATGGGTGAGGTAAACGCATTCGCAACCAGTAGCGTCAATAGCGCTAATGAGGCCATCCCAATCGGCATGGTCAGAAAGCACAAAGCCCCTGTCGGCAGCACGACGGCGTTTAGCACCACGGATAGCCATCCAACCAGAACAATAACCAAAACTATACGGTTGAAACTTCCGCATCCAGGGCGTGCCTACCGATGAGGGCGGCGCTAAAATGATGCCTTTGCGTACCTCTTCTTTCGAACTTTCAGGGGTTATCCGCTCGGTTGGGTTTAGCAATACGCCATTACGACGCAGGGCTTCGTTGGTATTTTCGATAACGCCGTGCGTATAAACCTTGCCGTTAAACAAATCGAGATTTTGCAAAATGCGCTGGGCTTTTCCTAACGAATAGCCCACCAATACAGTAGCCATCCCACTATGCAGGTTACCGCGCCACCAGTTATTGATCTCATTAAAAGTTTGCACTTGTGGCTTCCATTGATAAACCGGCATCCCGAAAGTACACTCTGAGATAAAGTGATGGCATTTAACCGGCTCGAAAGGTGTGGAGATCCCGTCGTTTTCTACCTTATAATCACCGGATACTACCCAAACCTCACCCTGGTGCTCGACACGAATTTGGGCTGAACCTATTACATGGCCGGCAGGATATAAAGATACACTTACACCATTCTTGTGAATAATTTCGCCGTATTCCACAGTTTGGAGGTTGATTTCGCCAAGACGATATAGTAATACCTCGCGTGAGAGATGGTGTGCTAAATAATGTTTATGCCCCCAATAAGCATGATCGGCATGGGCGTGTGTTATTACTGCATCATCAACCGGCTTCCAGGGGTCTATATAAAATTTTCCCTGCGCGCAGTAGATCCCTTTATCAGTAAACTCAAGCAGCGGTTTTTTAGCCATGCTATATAAACTACTGATAAGCAAATTGGTTTGGAGCGCGCCCCGGCCCCTTAAAGGGGGGCTTTAAAATTCAAAAAAAATGTCATTTCGAGTGAGCAGCGGGAAGGGAACGAAGGCCGGGGGGCGAAAGAGAAATCTCCTATACACCCTGCCAGCGGCTATGCATGGCGTATAAGATTTCTCCTCTCGCTGCCGCACTGCCTTCGCATGTTCGTCGAAATGACATTTCTTTTATTTTGAGGGTTATTTAAACCACAACTTCGCCTGCTTCTCATCAACCTGCAATCCGACCTCCCGCCCGAGCACCAGGCTATTATTATCCGGGATATGCCCTGCCGGGAAATCGAAACATACCGGGTAACCATAATCTTTGACAATCTCCGTCACTATTTGCGGCACTGTTTGGCCAAAGGGGATTTCGTTATCTTTAATATCAGTAAAGCCGCCTACTACCAGGCCGGAGAGGTTTCTTAGTTTACCGGCCCTGTCCAACATCCGCAGCATCCGGTCTACCGAATAAAGGTACTCGCCGACATCCTCAATAAACAGGATCTTTCCTGCATAATTTAAATCAGATACCGAACCTGCAGATGCTACCAGCAGCGATAAATTACCGCCCACTATCAGGCCTGAGGCTTCACCGGACTTATTGGTGCCATGTGTAGTAAATTCATAGCTTAATTCTTCGCCAAACAGGGCTCTCCGTAAAGTATCTATCGAATGTTTGGATGCATCAGGGATGTTAATCGGCATTTGCCCGTGAATGGTTTGGGCACCATAGTTGGTGAACAGATGGGCATGTAACAATGTTATATCGCTAAAGCCAATGAGCCATTTAGGATTTTGTGCAAAACGGCTAAAATCAACCTTGTCAATCATCCTCACGGTTCCATAACCGCCACGAGCCGCTATGATGGCTTTGATGCTATCATCATTAATAAATCGCTGCATATCGGCTGCCCTGAAATCATCATCACCGGCAAACTGATGAAATGAAGCATCTACGGTATCACCCAACACAACTTCCAGGCCCCAGCTTTGTAGTAGTTCCACCGCGTCGGTCATCGGGTTGGGGAGTTTTTTTGCAGGACAGGTAATGGCTATTTTGTCGCCTTTTTTAAGGTACGGAGGTTGAGTTTGAACCATGATTTAAAGATTGAACGATTGCCTTGATGATAATAAACAAAAAATCAAGAAATCCTTGAATCATGAGCATCACGGTTCAGGTATTTTTCCGACTTAAAAAATTTATCTTTGCACACTATTTACCAAGGCGATATTTAATGTCACAACTCAACAAATATAAACGATTCACCATTACATCGGCCTTGCCTTATGCAAACGGCCCCTTACATATCGGTCACCTGGCGGGTGCTTACCTGCCGGCAGATATTTTTGTGCGGTATTTAAGGCTTAAAAAAAAGGATGTAGTGTATATATGCGGCTCGGATGAGCATGGCGCGGCCATTACCATCAAAGCCAAAAAAGAAGATACTACCCCGCAGGCCATCATCGATAAATATCACAAACAAATAAAAGATAGTTTTGAGGAGTTTGGGATTGCTTTCGATATTTACCACCGCACCTCATCGCCCATTCATCATGAGCTGAGCCAGGAGTTTTTCCTGAACTTATACGAAAAGGATGAGTTTGTTGAGAAATTCTCCGACCAGTATTTTGACGAGGACTACCAGCAGTTTCTGGCCGACCGTTACATCATCGGTACCTGCCCTAATTGCGGTAATGAAAATGCCT
The DNA here is from genome assembly GCF_034263275.1 of Mucilaginibacter sp. cycad4. Classification (NCBI taxonomy): domain Bacteria; kingdom Pseudomonadati; phylum Bacteroidota; class Sphingobacteriia; order Sphingobacteriales; family Sphingobacteriaceae; genus Mucilaginibacter; species Mucilaginibacter sp. cycad4. The sequence continues at coordinate 5,177,056 of NZ_CP139559.1, forward strand.
ATGGCGATCAGTGCGAGCGTTGCGGTACCTCACTTAGCCCTACCGACCTCATCAACCCCATCTCAACCCTGAGCGGTAAAACCCCGGTGCTTAAATCAACCAAACACTGGTACCTGCCGCTTGATAAATACCAGCCATGGTTAGAGCAGTGGATTGACGCCAAGGAAGGCAGCTGGAAAGTGAACGTTTTTGGCCAGTGCAAATCATGGCTTAAATCGGGCCTCCAGCCCCGCTCCATGACCCGCGACCTTGACTGGGGTATCGATGTACCGCTGGCCGAAGCCAAAGGCAAAAAGCTTTACGTATGGATGGATGCGCCTATCGGCTATATTTCGGCAACCAAGCAATGGGCTATTGACCATAATAAAGACTGGAAGCTATACTGGAAAAAACAGGCCGACGAGCAGGATGATTCTTGTTTGCTGCATTTTATTGGTAAAGATAATATCGTATTCCACTGTATTATTTTCCCATCCATACTGCACGCGCACGGCGAATATATTTTGCCTCAAAATGTGCCTGCCAACGAATTTTTAAATTTAGAGGGTGATAAGCTTTCAACTTCGCGCAATCACGCGGTTTGGCTGCATGAATATCTTGAAGAGTTCCCCGGCAAACAGGATGAATTACGCTACGTGCTAACCTCTATCCTACCCGAAACCAGCGACAGCGAATTTACCTGGAAAGATTACCAGGCCCGTGTAAATAATGAACTGGTAGCTATCCTGGGTAACTTCGTAAACCGGGTAATGATATTGATGCATAAGTTTTACGGTGGTAAAATTGAAGCTGACACCGACAGGATTGAATTTACCGACGGAAGCCTGAGCACCGGCATCGGCGAATATTATGATGAGATAGAGAAAAACCTTGAGGCTTACCGTTATCGCCAGGCTTTACAGGCCGTAATGGATATGGCCCGTTTAGGTAACCGCTACCTTACCGAAAAAGAACCATGGAAAACCATTAAAACAGATCCTGCTGCTGCTAAAGAAGCGTTGCACAACTGTTTGGTGCTGATTGGTCATCTGGCTACTGCCGCGCAGGCATTTTTACCGGCTACAGCTAAAAAGATCATTACCATGCTTAACCTGCCTAACGAGCCAATAGCTTACGACCAGGAAATGTATTTCAACAACGGTCACCAGTTAAACCCCGCAGCCCTGCTGTTTGAAAAGGTAGAGGATGATGTAATAGAAGCAGAGCTTAAAAAGCTATCTGATAAGAAAGCCGCTGCCGCTCCGCCAAAATCGGCCGACGTGTTGCCCGCAAAGGAAAACGTTAATTACGAAACCTTTGCTACCATGGATATCCGCACCGGTACCATTTTAGCCGCCGAAAAGGTTGCCAAAACCAAAAAGCTGCTGAAACTGACCATTGACACAGGCATCGACGAGCGCACCGTAGTATCGGGCATTGCCGAATATTACGAGCCGGAAAACATCATCGGACAAAAAGTAAGCATCCTGGTAAACCTGGAGCCAAGGGAAATCAAAGGCATCGTATCGCAAGGCATGATCCTGATGGCTGAAAACAGCGAAGGCAAGCTAAGTTTTGTTGCTCCAACCGAAGATTTTCACAACGGCGCAGTGATTCGCTAAATGTGCAGATTCCAGGTTTGCAGATGTGCAAATGAAGTATGTTTAAATTTTGATTTTAGGGTGTGATTTTTCAATGAAAAATTGCACCTTTGCAAACTAAATAAAAGATCGGCTCTTTTGGGGGTTGATTTTTAAAAGGTCCCGTAGTTCAACGGATAGAATAGGAGTTTCCTAAACTCTAGATATGAGTTCGATTCTCGTCGGGACCACAAAACAGTTTAAAGCCTTTAGTCGTAAGTCTGGAGGCTTTTTTTGTGAAACGATGTTTTTTCGGTTAGCTATAATTCGCAACGATGTACATCAATTGCATTACTTTTTGGAAGCTATTTGAGCGTGAGATTGAGCAATTTTTGCTTTTGCAGCGTCCATCTTTTCCTTTTTTAGATGAGACTCCAATTTTTCATCTAAAATTAATTCGATACCCACTTTGACAGCTTCAAAATGCATCAAACATTCGTTTTCTTCTAAAGCATGTATGCCAACACTCAAAATACCATAAAGCTGTTTGTTTTCAACTAAGAATTCGGGTAGATAATCTTTTAATGCTTGAATTTTTTCATCCATTCTTAGTCTTACGAAATCGTCTTCCTTAATGGCACTGTCTTTTATAGCTTGCGACTTTGCATCTTCTATTAAATATTCAAAAACTCGGCGCAGATATACAAAAGACCCGACACCTACGCCATTTGCCGCTAAACCTATTGCTTTAGCAACTTCTTTCAGCTTATCATTGGGAATGACCTTTTTATACTTATTTAATTCGCTAAGATGGAAATCGGCTATAGAAGGGTATTGTCCAACCTTTGTAAATACACCTGCTTCCTTATCCAAAAATAAATAATAATAGAAATTAAATCCTGTTCGCATACATTGAATAATAATCGTATGAAAACCTCCATTAGAGTCAAATGCTGTGGTAGTAGTTGTTAGACCGTTAAAAGTTGTTTTTTCTTTTATTCTAGGGTTAAAACCGTCAATTTTTATATTACTTAAATTGCATATTTTGTGAAATATAGGCTGATTATGATTCGTTAATTGAATTTGTGTATATATTGGTAAATCAAAGAAAAAATACTCTAATGTAAATTGCTGTTCCATACCTCGTTATTTAAACAAATATAGGATTTTATTATCTCTCCCGCCGATTGCCATGCCAGCGACGTCTTAGTTGCGAACCCCCTCACCGTGTTGTTCCTAAAACGAAAGAGTTTGAATTATCAAAAATTTCAGTAATCATCCTCTAAACCCGCAGCACAATACAAATCAGTCTCAAAAGAGTTCGAGTTTTGTAGTCTAAGGACCACATTTTAAGACAAAAGCCTTTAGACGGAAGCCTGAAGGCTTTTGGCTTAATTCTTTTTTAATGGAGGTAGGAACTTAACCTTACGAACGTCCGGCATCGGAATAGGACGTTGCACTTGTGATTCGAATAGAAATGTATCCTTGGGCAATTTAGGCTTTACAGTTTTATAGCTATTAATCACATAATAAAATACCTCAGCTGCAGTATTTGGCAAACTGGCCGACTGGGCCATTATATGTTTGACTTTGTTGCCGTAATGAATGAATATCTCTAAGCCTTGATCATCTACAGAATGCTGATAAGAGGTATCAAGATGCTTGTAATTGATATTCTCAAATTTAATATTTAAAGTATCCCAAAATCCCTGGCTTATTTTGCCTGAATAGAATCCTTTAAGTTTGCCTTCTTTAGCCCCATCTGGTGGCAAAGAAAAGTAAGTATCTCCACCAAAATATCTATATTCGAGCGAACTGTCAATGCTTGTTACAGTTGACTGACAAGGGCCGAAGCATCCACCGGTAGCTATCTCGATTTTAGTAATCTCATTTTTTCTTTGCCCATAATTACTACTATGGCAAGAGGATAACACAAAAGTTATAAAAATCAGAAATAGAATATTGTGCTTCATGGTTGTAGGTAGATACTAAGTTAGGATTTTATTGGTTCACCCTTGCGCATCGAAATCAATATTATTAAGGCTGCTTCGAATGTGTTTCACGTTGGTGTCTTACGGGCTACATAAAAACAAAAAACCTACAAATCAAATAATTGCAGGTTTTTATTTATGACCGAACCCATCCTTACCCCTGCTCAATCTGCTTCAAACTATCCATTTTCTTATAAGCCAAAAAGCCCTTGATATCCTCAAAATGTTCGCGGACGCGTTTATTGCCGAACTCAAATACTTTTTGTACCAGTCCGTCAAGGAAATCACGGTCGTGAGATACAAGGATCAGTGTCCCGTCAAAATCCCTCAGGGCGTCTTTGATGATGTCTTTGGTCTTCATATCCAAATGATTTGTCGGCTCATCCAGGATCAATACGTTTACAGGCTCCAACAACAGCTTGATCATGGCTAAACGGGTCTTCTCTCCACCCGAAAGTACCTTAACCTTTTTGGTGGTATCATCGCCGCTGAACATAAATGCACCCAAAAGATCTTTGATCTTTACGGTGCCGTCACTTAGGGGAATTTGGTCGATGGTTTCAAATACTGTTAAGTTCTCGTCTAATAAAGCCGCCTGGTTTTGGGCAAAGTACCCGATTTTGGCGTTGTGACCTACTTTTAAACTTCCTTCAAAATCGATCTCTCCCATGATGGCTTTGATCATGGTTGATTTACCTTCACCATTTTTACCAACAAATGCCACTTTTTCGCCCCGTTCAATCACCATAGCTGCATTCTGGAACACCACATGATCGCCATAGGTTTTTGTCAGCTCCTCAACCATTACCGGATATTGGCCCGAACGTGGTGACGGTGGAAACTTCAACCGCAATGCAGAAGTATCCACTTCATCGATCTCGATAACCTCAAGTTTTTCGAGCATTTTCACGCGCGACTGTACCTGTAAAGTTTTAGAGTACGTACCTCTGAACCTGTCAATAAATTCCTGGTTATCGGCAATAAAACGTTGCTGTTCCTCGTAGGCTTTGAGTTGATGTACCCGGCGGTCAGCACGCAACTGAAGATAATGGCTGTATTTGGCCCTGTAATCATAGATCCTGCCCATCGTTACCTCAATGGTACGGTTGGTGATGTTATCTACAAAAGTACGGTCGTGGGAGATGACCATGACTGCCTTTGCCGAGTTGACCAGGAAATCTTCCAGCCATTGTATACTGTCGATATCCATGTGGTTGGTAGGCTCATCAAGTAAGATCAGGTCCGGTTTCTTTAACAGAATTTTGGCCAGCTCGATGCGCATGCGCCAACCGCCCGAAAACTCGGAAGTTTGACGGCTGAAGTCTTTGCGTTCGAAACCTAAGCCTTTCAGTACCTTCTCTACCTCTGCATCATAATTCACCTCTTCCTGCGAATAAACTTTTTCGCTCAGTTCCGATACCCGTTCAATCAGCTTCATGTAGTCGTCACTGTCATAATCGGTGCGGATGTTGAGCTGCTCATTCACTTCGTCCAGTTCTTTTTGCATTTGATTGGCCTCGTCAAAAGCTTTCATTGTTTCCTCAAAAACGGTAACGTTATCCTGGGTAAGCAGGTGCTGCGGCAAATACGCTATTACCGCGTCCTTGGGGCCGGTTACATTGCCGGTAGTAGGTTTGGCGGCGCCGGCGATGATCTTGAGGATAGTCGACTTGCCTGCGCCGTTTTTGCCCATCAGGGCTATCTTATCATTCTCGTTTATAGAGAAGGTTACGTCACTAAATAGGGTGGTTCCGCCAAATGAAACGGAGATGTTGTTGACATTAATCACTGTATGCTAATATTGAATTGCGCGCAAAGATAAGCGAAAGACATAGAATTATGGCAGGAAGTATAAAGAGACGCTATCGGACGGCGTTTGGAGTTCCGCTTATGAGCTTAGAAATATCCTATTGAGGCCAAATTTCAAGTAAAAAGCCTTTAATGCGAAGATTAAAGGCTTTTTACTGATATAGATTAATAGTGCGGAGATCATCTAACCATCCGCTGGATCTCCGCTGTTTTCCTTTAATGATAGAGCAGGGTTACTGGGTAATATTCACCGTTCCCATATCGGTGACTGTGCCATTTGTTACGGAAATGTTGGTTACAGTTTTGATTGCATAGGGACTAACCGGCACAAATTTAACCTGATAATTGCCCGCTGCGAGGCCGGGAAAGTAATATTTACCGGTGGCATCTGTAGTTGAGCCAACGGTGTCAGTACCCATAATAGCATATACCTTCGGTGAGGATGCTGCCGGACTGACTACACCGGTCAGTGCACCGGAGGCGGCGGTGGCAATTGCGCGGATCACCGGTTTGAGAATATACTTGCCGTTACCGGTCAGCACAACAGATTGCGCGGCGTCAAAGTCCAAACGCATGGTATAGGCAATACCGGCGGTAAGGTTATCATGAACGTTCAGTTTCACACCGGAGGTCTGCCCGCTTGGGGTGGTCAGGTCATATGACACACCGGCTACAATCACGCGGTTACCGCTGTCGTTCAATACCAGGCGCACCTGCTGAATGGTCCCTGCAGGGATATCCTGGTCGGCCAGCACAGTATCACGGCCCGAACGGAAACGCAGGATATCAACAGCACCTCCATCCACATTAAGCGTTTGTTCACCCTTGTCGGTTACAATAATCACACTTTTGATATTCAGGATCACGGCATCAAAAGCGCCGGGCGCATCGGTCATTTTCACGGTCACGTGGGCGGTACCCCCGTTATTGGTACTATCCTTTTTACAGGAAAAGAGCATAAGGCTTAGGGCTGTAGTAAATAAAAATAGCTTTTTCATAATTAAAAAGTTTGTTTATTGAAGGAACAAATCCGCGTATTTTTTGTGCCAATGTGACGATGAATGATGTAATTGTGTCGACGAATAGGCTCGCAGCAGTTTGCAGCAATGCTTTATCATCTTTTGCCGCAAGCCCTGCTCAACCCGGTAGTACCCCCTTCATCCATAGCGGGTACTTCAATAAATGCTGATATAATTTTAAGCAATAGAAGCCCGGCTTATAAAAGATCTCTTTCTTTTCGCAAAAAAATCATCATGCTATGTCCCCATTTGCCCCGAACAGAAAAAGTATAATCTTTAATTAAGATAAATACATTCTTCATAATCACCGACCCTATTTCTTCTTAAATTAAATACCTGTATTTTAGATAATTATTTCACCCGCCAGGGTAGAATTTGCCGAAAGGCATCACCAATTTTAAACCGATAATTACTGAAAAAATGGAACAGCAACCTAACCAGCCATCACCCGAAAACATTATGAAAATTGGCACAGGCTTTTGGGCTTCAAAAATTCTTTTAACAGCCGTAAGTTTTCAATTGTTCACAACGCTTGCCGAAAAGATAGCCATGACAGGTAAAGAGGTCAAAGACATATTAGGGCTTAAATGCACCGACAGGAATGTTTATGATTTTTTAGATGCTTTAACGGTGTTTGGTTTTTTAAAGCGTGAAGGCATTCTGGATACGGCTATCTATTCAAATACCATCGATACGGATACATTTTTGGATAAGAACAAGCCGTCATATATCGGAGGCATCCTTGAAATGATGAACAATAGGTTATATGGCTTTTGGGGCAACCTTGGCGAAGGGCTGCTTACCGGGCTTCCGCAAAACGAAATAAAAAAGAGCGAGGATTTTTTTGGCTTAATATATTCAGATCCTGAAAAATTGAAAGAGTTTATTAATGCAATGAGCGGCATTCAAATGGGAAACTTTATGGCATTTGCTCAAAAATTTGATTTTACCAAATATAAAACGCTGATTGATGTAGGCGGTTCGGCCGGGCTGCTTTCATTGATGGTTGCAAGGCATAATCCCCATATGCATTGCACCAGTTTTGACCTGCCGCCGGTTGAGCCCGTTGCAAACGCAACTATACAGCAATTCGGGCTATCCGACCAGGTAAAAGCAGCAAGCGGCAACTTTTTCACTATGCCAATACCCAATGCAGATATTGTTGTAATGGGAAATATCCTGCATGATTGGGACGAGGAAAATAAAATATCATTAATGAAAAAAGCTTATGATGCGCTCCCCGCCAACGGGGCATTTGTAGCTATCGAAAACATAATAGATGATGAGCGAAAGCAAAATGTTTTTGGAATGATGATGAGTTTGAATATGCTTATTGAAACAGGTACCGGATTTGATTACACATTTGCCGATTTTAACAGGTGGGCAAATATTGCCGGGTTTAAATCAACTTCAATTATTCCATTAACCGGGCCATCAGGCGCGGCAATCGCATACAAATAGATCAGGGGTCGATATTACTGAGAGGAAAAAGAAATACAGACAACAAGTTCGAATTTTATTAAAAAATAGCACGACTGGCGCCTCCGTCTACCTGTATGGTTGTCCCGCTGATGTATGCTGCCTGGGCAGATGAAAGGAATGCTACCAGGGCTGCAAACTCTTCCGGCTTACCAATGCGTCCGAGCGGAATACTTTTAGCTTTTTCCTTAATTGCCTCTTCGGGGTCCAGGTCCTGGGGCAGTGTGTGCCTGATCCGGTCTGTCAAAATAAGGCCCGGCGCAATATTATTGACGGTAATTCCATAAACGCCCAGTTCGTCGGCCAGCATTTTTGCCGTACCAACTACACCCATACGCATTGCGGTAGACAGCACCGAGTTGGTCAATACCGACTTAACCGAACCACTAACGATATTGATAATACGGCCGCTGCCTGTCGTTTTCATGAATGGTAATACCAACCGGGATGTCCGGACGAAACTGAGCATGTTTTGTTCATAGGCCTGCTGCCACTGTGTGTCGTCAAAGCTCTCAAACTTTCCAAAGGGCGGCCCGCCGGCGTTATTAACCAATATATCTATCCGCCCGTATATACTCCCTGCCTGGTTAATAAAAGAGGTCAATTGTTCGCTATCGCTAACATCTACCGGGAAGCAGGACACTTCATTGCCCGTTTTTGATCTGATGTCTTCTGCGGCTCCGTTCAGTTCTGCCGCGTTACGGGAGCCAATGATGACTTTTGCGTCTTCTGCTGATAAAGCCATTGCCGAAGCTTTTCCTAATCCTTTACTTGCGGCCAATACGACAGCCACCTTTTGATCTAATCCGAGGTTCATAAGCAAATCTTTTAAGAAGCAAATTTCTTGAATTTTTAGTTATAAGGCCTGCTGTTCCAAAAAAATGATTCGAATACCATCACTACTTAGATTTGATCTTTTAATGGTGGCGGCTCATGAAGCGCAAGTTCCCAATCTTCAAACGGAGGCCCTACAACAAAAGAGGGATCACAATATGCCCGAAGATAATCCGTTGCCCTTTTTTCTGCGTATTTGGCGTTCAGTACCTTTCCGGTATCATCCAGTTCAATCACATTGGCATAAATTGCAAATACCTGTTCAATGGCGCTTGGCTCATTACCATATAACGTAAGATAATCAATTCCTTCAAGTGTATACTGACTACCGCTTGCCATGAAATAGGTAAATGTTCTTAATGCGCCGCTAAACGAATTGCTTAATTTCATGCCATAAATTTAGCGTGTTTCTTTATAATAATTGAAAGCAGGCTAAATGAGAAATAAAACAATGCGGTAACCGGCTGATTAAATTCTAACGGATAATAACTAACCCTTTCAGCCGTTTGCTCTGCTCAGTTTCCTTCTAAACCTTGAAGCTAAGGACTCCAGATCGCGTTTCTCAATGTCTTCAGGCCTATGAAACTGGGATAAAACAAGGGCTCTTGAAAGTTGAATAGTGCCGTTACTGGTTTTAACAACTACTTGTTCCCCGCGTTCCGCATGGTTTTTATAATTCCCAATCTGGGGATTAATGCCGGTAACGCGCATCAATAATTCAACTATAGCATAAAGCGGCAGTTTGTTCTTCGACATACATTTTGCTTATGTTGTTTAATACTAAGTTAAGTATATTTTAACAATTAATAAATATCACACCCTCTCAGGCCTTATCAGGCAGGCGTGATCCGGACTGATCAAACAAAAGTTATAGAGTAAAACTACCTTCATTCTTATTATCATAAATTTACCTCCATGAAAAAACTAACCTTTTTAACCTTGTTTGCCCTGCTCAGCAAATTTGGTTTCGCACAAAACTTAAACAGTATGCAGTGGTACAGTAAACCTCAAAAATCATTTATAGAAGGCAGTACGCTGCACATGACCGTTGACCCCGCAACCGATTACTGGCGGGTAACACATTATGGCTTTATCAGGGATAACGGTCCATTTTATTTTACCGAACAGGACGGCGATTTTGAAGCCAGCGTAAAAATTACCGGAACCTACAAAGAGCTGTTTCACCAAGCCGGGTTAATGGTAAGGATAGATAACAAAAATTGGATAAAAACCGGGATTGAGTATGTTGACGGCGTGCAAAACGTAAGTGCCGTGGTTACCCGCGAAGTTTCGGACTGGTCGGTAGTGCCGAGGCATGACAGCCCCAAATCTGTTTGGCTGAAATTGCTGCGCAAAGGTGATTTTGTGGAGATCAAATATTCGTTCGACGGTCAAAAATATGATATGCTCCGCCTGGCTTACTTCCCGCCCAATGTAAAAGCGATGATAGGCATGGTAGCGGCAGCACCCGGCAAACAAAGCTTTGATGTAAAGTTTGAAGATTTTAAAGTACAAAAGATCGTCAAGTAATTGTGCCGGAGATCGATATACAATTAGGCCTTTGAACGGGAGTTTGAAGGCTTTTTTATTTTGAAACCAATGTGGCAGAAAGAGCAATGAATATCTCCCTCATTATATTTCCACCATTTTTATTATTTTTGCCCCGGTAACCAACCATTCCCTCTATGTGATAAAAATTTCTTTCAGGACAAATAAACAGCGCCGTTACCACAACGCACGCTGTAATTATTCACGCTTTAAAGAAAGAAATTATGCTTATTCTTCACGATATTACCTATATACACCCCAACCGTGATCTTTTATTTGCCGGTATTGATCTCGTAATCAACAAACATGATAAAATTGCACTAATAGGCAACAACGGCACCGGTAAATCAACGCTGCTTAAAATATTAGCCGGAAACTTACGACACGCAAGCGGTGTAGTAAAAACCGGCTCTAAGCCATATTATGTACCCCAGATTTTTGGACAGTACAATGCGTTCAGCGTTGCCGAAGCCTTGCAAATAGCCGATAAACTAAACGCCTTAAAGCAGATCCTTGAAGGCAATGTTACCGATGAAAATATGGCCCTGCTCAATGACGATTGGGCTATTGAGGAACGCTGCCGGGAAGTTTTTATCCATTGGCAGCTTAGGGATATTGATCTGTCGCAAAAAATGGGTACACTTAGCGGCGGGCAAAAAACAAAAGTATTTTTAGCAGGCATCGCCATTCATCGCCCCGAAATAGTTTTGCTGGATGAGCCGAGCAACCATTTGGATAACACAAGCCGGGAACTGTTGTATAATTATATCCGGTCGACCAATAATACCCTCGTGGTGGTTAGTCACGACCGAACCTTACTCAACTTACTTAATACGGTTTGCGAACTCAGCAAGCGGGGCATAACTGTTTACGGCGGCAATTACGATTTTTATGCCGAACAAAAAATGATGGAGAGCGATGCCCTGAACCAGGATGTAAGAAGCAGGGAGAAAGCGCTCCGCAAGGCTAAGGAAACAGAAAGGGAATCGGTTGAACGGCAGCAAAAGCTGGATGCCCGCGGTAAAAAGAAACAGGAAAAAGCCGGTGTGCCAACCATCATGATGAAAACGCTTAAAAACAGTGCCGAAAAAAGCACCTCGAAGATGAAGGGTGTCCATGCCGAAAAAACTGATGCTATTGCACAGGAACTGAGCCAGCTGCGTACACGGTTGCCGGATATTGATAAAATGAAGATGGGTTTTGACAATTCGGCACTTCATAAAGGAAAGGTGCTGGTTACCGCTAAGGACCTCAACTTTGGATACGGGGATCAGCAGCTTTGGATGTCGCCGTTAAGTTTTCAAATCACCAGCGGCGAAAGGCTGGTGATCAAAGGGGCAAACGGCTCGGGCAAAACAACGCTGATAAAGATGCTGCTGGGCTCACTGGAACCGCAATCCGGCACAATAGAACGCGCGGCGGTTAAAGCCATTTATATCGACCAGGATTATTCACTCATCAACAACAAGCTCAGTGTTTATGAACAGGCGGAAGAATATAACTCGGGCGTATTGCAGGAACATGATATCAAAATTCGCCTCAACAGATTTTTGTTTACTAAAGAGTATTGGAATAAACCATGCAGCGCCCTGAGCGGCGGCGAAAAAATGCGGCTGATGCTCTGTTCGTTAACCATCAGCAACCAGGCCCCCGATATGATCATCCTGGATGAGCCCACCAATAACCTCGATATTCAAAACATCGAAATTTTAACAACTGCTATTAACGATTACCAGGGAACGCTCATCGTTGTATCTCATGATGAATATTTTTTAAAGGAGATAAGCGTGGAACGGGAGATTTTGATAGGGTAAAAAGATAGAAAAAAGAGGGGCTACCGGTTTGTTTTGCATACAGCTGGCCTGTTTTTGCTTTTCATTTATTTAAAAACCCTTCTTCCTTGTGATCCCCGGCTTCCTGCTTTTGCGTTCTGCCGGTTCAGGAACACCTTCGGCGCCGTAGCTGCGGGCCATCTTGGCTATTCGCTCTTCCATGGTTTCTGTAGTCAGTCTTTCCCGGCCGAGGCTGTCAACCATGATGGGGAAGGCAAAAGGTGTTGGTCGTTCAATCACTTTCAAAATGATATTTTGTGTTTGGATCCGTTGCAAAGCAGCCCTTAGCCTGAACTCTTCTAACTGGAAAGCCAATGCTTCATTATAGGCCTGCCGCACCAGTAAGTTATCCGGCTCATACTCGCTGAAGACTTCAAACAGCAATGAGGTTGATGCCTGCAAATGCTTGTTCTTAACCTGCTGACCGGGATAACCCGTAAACACTAAACCGCCAATATGGGCTATATCCCTGAAACGGCGGCGGGCCATTTCATTGGCATTTAAACTGTGCTGGATATCATCTATCAGGTTATCTATCGAAAAAAAGCCGGTATCCTCCAGTGCTTCCTCAATAGGGATATCTTCATCGGTAAGCAATTCAAAGCCATAATCATTCATGGCGATGGAAAAGCTGGCAGGTTTAATTTTACTGATGCGATAAGCCAGCAGCGATGCCATACCTTCGTGAACCAATCGCCCTTCAAAAGGATAAAACAACAAGTGGTGCCCTTCCCTTGATTTAAATGACTCGATCAAAAATTCATGGCTTTGCGGTAAGTGCGATAATTGCTGCTGCAAATCAAAAAGCGGTTTCAAAGCCTTAACCTCTACATCTTTTTCGATGCCATGCGCTACCTCATCCAGCTTCAGCCTGAATACGGCTGCCAGTTGCGATGATAGCGGCATACGTCCCCCGTTCCAACTCGGGATGATGCCTTTGGTGGAGTTGGATTTTTTAACGTAGGCTGTCATCTCCTTTACCCGCACAAACTCCAAACTCCGGCCTGCAAACCAAAAGGTATTACCGGGTTTTAACTTCGATACAAAGGACTCTTCAATAGTACCCAGACTACCGCCGCTGAGCCATTTTACCCTGATGCTCAATTCGCTGGTGATGGTACCGATACTTAAGCGGTGCCGCATGGCTACCCTCCTGCTGTTTACTTTGTATAGGCCATTTTCAACCTCAACCTTTAAGAATTCATCATACTGGGCAAGCGTTTTACCGCCACTGGTAATGAAATCAAGTAATTGTCCAAATTCGTTCCGGCTCAGATCGGCAAAGGCATAAGTGGTTTTAACCTCCTCAAACAATTCTTCAGCTTTGAAACCGTCCGAAACAGCCAGCGTGACCATATACTGGATCAGCACATCCATGGTGAGCAGCATCGGGTCGCGGCTTTCAAAAATCTTATGCTTAATAGCTTCCTTCAGCGCCGCGCCCTCCAATAATTCGAGCGAATGCGTAGGCACAAAATAAGCCCTCGATACCGCGCCAGGATGGTGGCCGCTTCGTCCGGCGCGCTGCATAAAACGAGCTACTCCTTTAGGACTTCCTACCTGCACAACGGTATCTACAGGGCGAAAATCAACCCCAAGGTCCAAACTTGAGGTACACACCACCAGTTTGAGGGCCTCGGCATGCAGCGCGGCTTCCACCCAGTTGCGCAGCTCATTATCCAATGAGCCATGGTGCATGGCCATGATGCCCGCATACTCGGGGTAATTATCCAAAATGGCATGGTACCAGATCTCCGATTGAGAGCGGGTATTGGTAAATATCAGCGTGGTTTTGCTTTTTGCTACTATCTCCATCACTTCGGGCAGCAGCTTTAAGCCGATATGCCCCGCCCAGGAGTAATTCTCAATATTCTGCGGAATAATAGACCGGATATCCAGCTTTTTCTCCAGGTTGGCGCGCACCATTTTAACCTGTTCCGGCGGAAAATCATTTCCTAATAAAACTTCGGCGGCCTGTTCAAGGTTACCGATAGTCGCGGAGATACCCCAGATTTTCACCCCACCCCAGCCCTCCCCGAGGGGGAGGGAGCCCGTTTCTAAATATTCCTTTATGGATTCAATTACTCTTTTCGGATCTTTTAAGACTTCATCATTAGTGAATCTTAAAACATCATATCCATGTGATTTTAAATACGCTGTCCTTTCCTCATCTAATTGTAGTTGCTCAATTTCATTATGATATCCTCCATCAACTTCAATGATCAATTTCTTTTCAAGGCAAATAAAATCGGGTATATAATTCAATACAAGATGTTGCCGCCTGAATTTATAACCCGTCTTTTTCCCTCTTAACAATTGCCACAAAATATTTTCAGCTTCGGTAGGTTGATGCCGCATAAGCTTTGCATTATCAATATTGGCCTGCCAACTCAAAGCATCGGTTGTGTCGTAGCCTGGATATTTTTCTTTTTCCCCGACATCCAACTTTTCGGCTCCCTCTCCTTTGGAGAGGGCTGGGGTGAGGTGCTTTAATCGGGACAAACCCAACTCCACCTGCACTCCCCTTTTAGTACCCAGCAACTCGTGCCATTCATCAATCACAACCACCTGCAGTTGACTGAACAGTTTAGGATATTCCTTTTGGGCAAGCATGAGGTGCAGGCTTTCGGGGGTGGTAAGCAGTACTTCGGGCAGCTTTTTTTTGAGGGCCTGTTTTTCGGCAGCAGGGGTATCCCCGGTGCGGGTAGCTATGCGCCATGGCAAACCTATCTCGTCACAGGCTTCCTGCATCGCTTTGCGGATATCATTGGTAAGCGCCCGTAATGGGGTTATCCAAAGCATCAGCAAACCGTTATTTTGTTTGGTTTTATAGGTATCAGGATGTGAGTTGATGAACCCCGCCAAAAAAGGCAGGAACAGGGCAAAAGTTTTACCGCTGCCCGTGGGGGCATTCAACAAGCCTGAATAGCCGCCAAGGTATGCATCCATCATTTCGGCCTGGAAAGGGAACTGCTCCCAGTTTTTTTCCGTGTACCATTGCTGTATAACCTGTTGGCCTTTGCTTGTCATTATCCTGTTAACAAAATTTTTGTTGTTTGGTTATTGCACGAATAATCGAGCCAACAAAATAACTATTAAATTGGTTATGGTTATATGACGATCAGAAATAGCTTAATAATCATTTCGATAGCCATCTGCCTTTTGGCCTGCGGCAACAATTCAAAAAAAGAAACAACTTTGGCCGATACCAATAAGGTACCCAGGGACACCACGGGCCAACATCCTGGCAATAAAAACGATACCTTCACCCACCATACCATGGCATCGGACACTAATACCACCAACACCGTGCAGTCCGCCTGGCTGATAAATCCTGGTAAAAGCATCGGGCATATTATTTTAAATGATGATGTTCAAAATGTAATAAAGCAATTGGGCAAGCCCGATAGCTCCGACGCAGCCATGGGTAGTTCGTTGATGGTCTGGTTTGCCAAACATGATATTACCCGTTACCGTACCGCGGTTTTTTCGCACCGCAACATGGGAGGCAAGGATGAATCCGTGAGCCACATACAAAAGATCCTGGTAACATCGCCGCAATTTAAAACTGATGACGGCATTGGTGTAGGTTCAACCAAACAGGATATTCAGAAGATTTACACGCTGAAACCAACCTCAACTTATAACACTAAAGGCGGCAAGGTGCAGGTTTATACAGATATGAGTAAAGGGATTTCTTTTGAAATAGATGGCAGCGGCCATTGCGTTGGCGTGGTAGTACATAAAGCCAATGATACTGCATCGGCTTATTTGAATATGCATTGATTATTATTTGATGGCGATACCTGACATGTTATGCCGACCTTGTTTCAATCCTCACTCCCTGGCGCGCGCTGCTAAGCAAATCGGCTACCTTTCCTGTGGGGTGCTGAAATAAATTCAGCATGACCCGTTTTATATAAAAAAAGCCTTCCGAATGCTGGAAGGCCTTTTTTAATTATGCTATTCAATCACCCTTATTTCTTTTCAGGCATCAATATCAGTTTAATCAGATTTTTACCGCTCAGGTATTTATTGGCGGCATCTTTAGTGCTTTGAGGTGTTATTTGTTCAAGGCTGCTTACATGCCCCAGGATCTGATCCGGGTTTTCGCCGTTTTGCGATGTAGATGCAAGATATCCTGCCCAGAAAACATTTTGCTTAAGCTGCTGCTGTGTTGAACGGGCTTCTTCAGCAACAAATTTCTGGATATCTGCAGGTAGTGCGCCGTTCTGCTTAATTTTGGCTATCTCCTCCATGGTAGCGTTAATCAGCTTATCCACATTTTCGGGTGCGCAACCAAAAGATATAGTAAAAGAGTAGCGTCCTCCCGGAATTTTATGGTAGCTGGCCCTTACTCCGGGAGCATAAACGCCGCTTTCCTGCTCGCGTAAACGTTCAATCAATTTAATGTTCAATACCTCTTCCAATGCATCAACCTGTATGTTGTTTGCTTCGCTGTAATCATAATCGCCGCTAAAAATCAATTGTACCGTGCTTTTATCGCCTACTCCTTTATTCACCGTTTTGGTGACCAAACCTGCAGGCGGCTCAATATTCATGTTTTTATAAGTTTCCTTGCTATTGGTTGATGGTAAACCGCCAAGGTAATGCTCAAGGTATGGCTTAACTGTTTCCACATTAAAATTACCTACCAGCGTAAAGGTAAAACCACTGGCATCGGCAAAGCGTTTTTTGTAAAAATCATATGCTTTATCAAGCGTTGCTGCATTTAACCTTGGAATAGTGGTAACCATCCCGCGGAAATTGTAGTTACTTAATACAGCCGATACCGTGTCCTGGTAAACACTTCCGGGGTCAAGCCCGCGTGTACTCAGTATCGACCTAGTTTGATCGATGTTGGCATCCCAGATATCTTTGTCTTTCCGGGGCTGGGTAAAGTACAGGTAAATCAACTGAAGGGCAGTTTCAAAATCAGCTGGTGAAGTATTTCCCGAAATGCCCTGTGCAAATTCACTGATATACGGCGAAATGCTGAGGTTTTTGCCGGCCAGCTTTTTATCAAGCATGCCCTGGTTAAACTGCGCTATACCACTGCTGCTGATTATCGATGAGGCCAGGTTTGCTGATGTAAAATCATCATCACTTGCCAGCGATGTACCGCCAAAGGCGTAGCCGTTTATCAGGATCTGATCGTTACGATATTCGGTAGGTTTTAATATCACCTTTAAACCGTTGCCAAAAGTAAGAGTAGTTGTTCCAAGGGCCTCATCTGTTTCTTCCTTAGTAACCTTAGTGCCTTCCGGTACTTTAGCTAATAGCGGATCACTCGATACATTATCAATATAGGCAGTTACATTTTGACCGCCGGTGGCGATCCAGTTCAGCAAGGTTTTTTCATCGGGCAAATTAGCTTTTTCTTTATCCGGGGCCTGTACTACCACTACCCGGTTTTGATCGCTGATAAATTTACCTGCCATAGCATTCATATCGGCCAGGCTTACTTTATAGATATTACCTATATAAAAATTGTACTCATAGCTGATACCCGGGATGGCTTCACCGGTTAAAAAGTTAGCCTGGTATTCACGTACAAAATTTGCCGAAGGGGTTTTATCCCTCTCCCGGTAAGCATTACCAATACCAACCAGCGCATCCTGCTTGGCGCGTTCCAGTTCGGTAAGGGTAAAACCAAATTTGCGGGCGCGTTCTGATTCGGCCACTACGGCTTTAACCGCTTTTTCAAGTTCGCCAGGTTTAGCGACAACCAATGAAGTGTAAGCATCCTGATCGCCGATAAAATTACCGTAGCTGGTACGGCCATATAAAAACGGCGGATTAGGTTTTTGCAGCAACTCGTTTATCCGCGAGTTAAGCATCTGGTTAAATAACTGCACCCTTACCTGCTGCATATAATCGCCGGTAGTTTTAGTAACGGTGCCGGAATGTTTTACAATGATCTGCGCTATAGTGTATGGATACTCAGGGTCCGTAACAATTTTTACCGCGGTACCCGGTGTGGCCGGTACGGAATATTTTGTCCTCGGCTTTTCGGCTGCCGGATTTTTAAGCTGTGAAAAGTTTTGTTTAATGAGTGCTTCAACACGTTTTGGGTCAAAATCGCCAACGGCAATAACAGCCTGCAAATCGGGGCGGTACCAGTCCTGGTAAAAAGCCCTGATGGTTTCGGGCTTAAAGTTTTTCAAGATATCTTCCTTACCGATAGGTAAACGCAATGCATATCGCGAATTATTAAGCAGCACGGGCAACGTTTGTTGCTGTAAACGCTCCTGGGCATTTTTGCCGCGAAGACGCTCTTCTTCCAAAACAACGCCGCGTTCTTTATCAATTTCGGCTGGATCAAAACTTACATAACCGGCCCAGTTAGCCAATATGTTAAAACCTTTTTCAAACACGCTGACAGTATCAGTTGGCAAAGGCAACTGGAATACGGTTTCGTTAAACGAGGTGTAAGCATTTAAATCGGCGCCAAATTTTACGCCTGCTTTTTGCAGGTAGTCAACCATCTGGTTTTTTGGAAAATCGCGCGTGCCGTTAAAAGCCATGTGTTCGGTAAAGTGGGCCAAACCTTGCTGATCGTCATTTTCCAAAACCGAGCCGGCTTTATTAACCAGGTAAAGCTCGGCCCTGCTTTTAGGCTCAACATTGGCACGGATATAATAAGTTAAGCCATTGGGCAATTTGCCTATAATCACATCCTTGTCAACCGGTAATACATCGCTCTTGGCAGCAATGGCCTGGGTGCCCGGTTTATTTTTAGGCGATGGAACAGGTTTCTTTTTTACTTGTGCAAAAGCACTCCCGCCTGAAAGTGTTAAAGCCAATAGGGCCAGCGGAACGTATTTGTTCAGGTTCATTATAAAGTTTAAATAGTCAGGGTACTAAGATGCAAAACGAAAATCTTAGTTACAAAGTATTGTTATGAAAATTAATGTTTTGTAGCTGTTTTTGAGGTTGGTTGGGAAGCAGCGGGTATTACCAGCTCTTTCACCGCAGGTGGGTCGGTATGCTTATATGCCTCAGCTATGTTTTGTTCAAGTTCGGTCTTGTGCTCGGCTACTATACCCTGACTTGTTGCTGATATACGACTCAATAGTTCCGGAGTCCTTGTAACAAGCTTTTTTCCAACAGGCGAATTGTAAAAAATATTTAGTTCATTCAACTCAGCTTCTGTAAATTCGGTAGCGTATACCTCAGCAAGTTTTTCTTTGAGTACATCCCATGTTAAATATTTACCAACAAACTCCCTCATTACCTTCAAGTAAGCATCACGTTGATTGGAGTCAACATTCTTCGCCCCCTGTTTGATAATACTATTCATTGTGGCATCAAACTGTTCTTTAGTACCGGTAGCCAAAAGAAACTGTTCTGCGGTTTTCAAATGCGAAGCAGTAAATGCTTGATTGCTTGTTTGAGCTCTTAATGTTGAAAAAGAAAACAGGATTACGCCCGCAAGTGCGATAAGTTTAAGTTTTAGGTTCATATTAAATTTTGATAAAAATCTTTTTGATGTAGAACGCCCATATCACCACCCATAAAATGAGCACCGTAAATATAGCACTTACCAATGAAGCATTTACAGGTGAAAAATAAGGAGCAAAAAATGTTTGATATAGGGATGAGCCATTTATTTTGATCATCCCCATATAATGCGGGATAAAGCCCGACAGCACATAAGCCGTTATAGCATTGGTGCCAAATACCACAAAGGGATAAGTAAAGCGTTTATACCCTTGTATGTCAATAAGCCAGTAGCATAAAGCCAGCCCTATGGTTGCCAGCCCACCGGTATAAAGCACAAAGGAGCTTGTCCACAAGGCTTTATTAATGGGGAAAAACAAATCCCAAAACAAGCCTGCTATAACCGCGATTATTCCGTAAACAAACATCCAGTTAGTTTTGATATTGTCATCGCGGTCTTTACGCTTTAGCCAGCTGCCCACCCTAATACCAAACAGGGCTGTGGCAACGGCAGGAATAGTTCCAAGCAAACCTTCCGGGTCCCAGGTATGCGATTCGCGCCAGAGGTGGTCGGGCGTAAATACCAGTCTGTCTATCCATGCCCCCATATTGGTTTCGGGTTCGAGATTGGCATAGCCTACACCCGGTACCGGGATAAAGGCCATGATGATAAAATAACTTATGAGTGCGATGGCAAAAATCCAGTCGCGTGTTTTTTGCGATGTTTTAAGATAAAGCACCGTGCTGATAAAATAGACCAATGCGATGCGCGGCAGCACCCCCGGCAGGCGTAAATGAGCCAGCCCGTTATCGGGGTGCAAGATCAGTTGAGTTGCCCAGGGAATCAGCAGCAGGATCACGGTACGACGAAGTGCTTTAAGGATGAGTTTACTGTGCGATACCGTAGCCTTTTTACTTTCCATGGCATATATAACCGATACGCCAACCATAAACAAAAAGAAGGGAAAAACCAGGTCGGTAGGTGTGCAGCCGTTCCATTTGGAATGCTCAAGCGGTGCATAAATATGTCCCCAATCGCCGGGATCGTTTACCAGGATCATCGCAGCGATAGTAATTCCGCGGAATACATCGAGGGAAAGAAGGCGTTTTGGCTTTTCGGTTGTGGTTGAGGTCATCGGCTTATGATCAAATTCAAAGCTCCCCTCTTGAGAGGGGGCGGGTGGGATATGTGCATTGGCAGGGGTGTGTTTCGTCGTGTGACGAGGAACACACCCCTCCGCCCCTCTCAAGAGGGGATTCGCACAAGGCCATTGCTTTTTACCTTTTTCCTATCGCCCGTGAGGACACGGGCGACGAGGATCAATTCAAACTCAATTAAAACATATATCGTTTAAACGCTTCCATAGCCTCATATTCGGCAAGGCCGAGGCGGTCATAGCGTTGGGCTGTATCGCGGGTCCGGTCTTCGGCCCTTACCCAAAACTCCCGTGCGTCATCACCCGGGAATACCGGCCTGTCCTTTTGCGACTGGTGTTTGAAGATCGCATTACGTTTGCGGATCACTTCCTGTGGTGACAATGGTACCGCCATTTCTATCTCATAGGTTTCAAACTCGTGCCATGCGCCGCGGTACATCCACAGCCAGCAATCCTCTACCCAGGCTTCCTTGCCTTTTAACCTGTCAAGTGCTGCCAATATGATCTTGAAACACACTAAATGCGTACCGTTAGGATCAGCAAAGTCACCGGCCGCAAAAATTTGCTGTGGTTTTACTTTTTGAAGCAGGTCGATGGTCAATTGAATATCTTCCTCACCTACCGAGTTCTTTTTGGTTTTGCCGGTTTCGTAAAACGGCAGCGCCATGAAGTGGATATGGTCATCCTGCAGTCCTGCATATCTTGCTCCCGAAATCGCTTCCGTTTTCCGGATGAAGCCTTTTACATTCCTGATCTCCTGGGTATCGATCTCGTTTGGCTGTTTAGTCGGGAAGAAGGCACGCATATCTTCATAGGATTGTTTCAGGTGCGCGGTGTCTTCGCCAATGCTTTTTGTAAAGTCGATAGCGAATTCCATGTACCTCAATACATCGTCATCCCATACCGCGGTATTACCCGAGGTTTGGTAAGCTACGTGTACATCATGCCCCTGATCTACCAATCGGATAAATGTACCGCCCATCGAGATCACGTCATCATCCGGGTGTGGGGAAAAGATGATAGAACGTTTTTTGGCAGGTAATGCCCTTTCCGGTCTTTGCGAATCGTCGGCATCCGGTTTACCACCCGGCCAGCCGGTGATGGTATGCTGGATCTGGTTAAAAATATCGATATTGATATTATATACCGGGCCCTGCTCTACGGCAAGTTGGGCCATGCCGTGGTTATTATAATCTTCTTCCGTTAGTTTCAGTACCGGTTTGTTGATTTCGCTTGCCAGCCAGATCACCGCTTTCTTTTTCAGCTGGCTGTCCCATACGCAGTCTTTTACTAACCATGGGGTATCAAACCGCGTCAGCTCTGATGCCGCTGCTTCGTCCAGTACAAACTCTACATGGTCGGATAGTTGCAGGTAGGTTGCCGGTACTTCGCCCGAGATCTCCCCTTCTACTGCTTTCTTGATGATTGGCGCTTTCTTCCTGCTCCAGGCCATCAGGATGATCTCCCTTGCCTTGAAGATGGTGCCGATACCCATCGTGATTGCCTTGGTTGGCACATTCGCCTTACCACCAAAATCCCTTGAGGCATCACTCCTTGTTAAATCATCTAAAGTGACCATCCGAGTACCTGAGTTGGGTGCGGAGCCTGGTTCGTTGAAACCGATGTGGCCTGTACGGCCGATACCTAAGATTTGAAGGTCTAATCCTCCCAGTTCTTCAATCTGCTTTTCGTAGGCCAGGCAGTACCCTGCCACCGCCTCTTTATCCAATGTGCCATCCGGGATATGCACATTCGTTTTATCTATATCAATATGGCTGAAAAGGTTTTCATACATGAAGGTCACATAGCTTTGAGCCGCTGTGGGTTTCATGGGGTAGTACTCATCCAGGTTGAAAGTGATCACATTTTTAAAGCTCAAGCCTGTTTCTTTGTGCTGCCTTACCAGTTCGGCATATACCCCTATCGGGGTTACACCGGTGGCAAGTCCTAATACCGCTTTTTCGCCTTTGGCCTGTTTTGCGCGGATCAGATCTGCTATCCGGTTCGCTACTGCCACTGAGGCTTCCTGCTGGTTGTTGTATACGCTTACCGGTAACTTCTCGTAACGTGTCTCTTCCAATAAATTTAATCGTGCCATGAATCTTAGGAAATGTAAATGAGGTTAGTTGTTCAAAACAAATATATCAGATATTTACATAGTGCCGTTATTATTTTAACTTTTGCGGCAGTGCAAACGCATTTAAAGGGGGTTAACACGGGTTAACACATTTCAAATATTTACAACACAACACGTTAATAATCAATATTTTAATCACAGCCATGGGTTACACTAAACTGATATTTTTGAGCGACTAACACATCCGAACGTTTGCACCTGTTATTGACAAAAGCAGGTGCTGATGAAACCTGACCCGTTTAACCGGCATCAGGCTATAAAACAAGTGTCATTTGATACTGATAGTTTGCCAATATCATTGTCTTATTTCGTTAGCTATATTAACAACAAATCATCGTAACTAAAATATTAAATGCGTTTGCCCCAACTTTTGCGGGTTGCCGCACAAATAGTAATTTAAGCCCATGATACCATTGAACCATAACCTGCAACACCTGTTTAGCATCGCTCAAAAACCATCAAAAATGGGCATAGGCCTAATGTCGGGCACCTCATTGGATGGGCTTGACATTGCCCTGTGTAAATTTACCGGGAATGGTTTAAGCACACATTTTGAGCTGATGCAATTTATCACCATCCCCTATCCGGATAGTTTTAAGCAGGAAGTTCAGCAGGTGTTTGCCCGGCGCAATGCCGATCTTGAAAAGGTAACTTTACTGAACGCTTATATCGGCAGCTATCATGCCGAACTGATATTGCAGGCACTTGATCAATGGCATGTCGAGCCACAAGAGGTTGATTTTATCGCCAGTCATGGTCAAACTATTTACCATGCACCCCAGCGTTTACATCAGCATAAAAACTATCCTAACGCCACCCTGCAAATTGGCGACGGCGACCATATTGCCGTAAAAACCGGTATATTAACCATCAGCGATTTCAGGCAAAAGCATATTGCTGCCAGGGGAGAGGGCGCTCCGCTGGCTTTATATGGAGATGTATTATTAGGCAATAAACCCGGCGAGAACCGGGTATTGTTAAATATAGGAGGCATTGCCAATTTAACCTGGTTGCCGGGCGACGGTGATTTTAGCCGTGTGCTTTGCACCGATATAGGCCCCGGCAATACACTCATCGATGCTGCCTGCCGTAAATATTTTGATAAGCCATTTGATGAAGATTCGGTTATAGCTTATAGCGGAACCGTAAATGGGGACCTATTAACGGCACTCCTCTCCCATCCCTTTTTTAAAGAAAAAGCACCTAAAACCACCGGACCAGAACTGTTTAATCTTGATATAGTTGCCGAAGCACAGGAACAATCAGGCATAAAGCAAATTAGCAATCAAGATCTTGTTTGTACCTTAAGTGCCTTTACAGCGGCATCTATAGCAAGCTTTATCAGGGAAAATATCTCCGGAGATGATATTAAAATTTTCACCAGCGGTGGCGGAGCGAGAAATCCGTTTGTTGTTGGCGAATTAAAAAAATTATTGCCGGAAACATTAATTGAAGATAGCAGTACAATGGGGATTAATCCCGACGCCAAGGAAGCGATACTGTTTGCGCTGTTAGGCAATGAAGCATTATGCGGTGAACCGATCAGGATCGGTGTTAACCCTGCGGTATTGATGGGGAA
Organism: Mucilaginibacter sp. cycad4; assembly: GCF_034263275.1. Taxonomy (NCBI): domain Bacteria; kingdom Pseudomonadati; phylum Bacteroidota; class Sphingobacteriia; order Sphingobacteriales; family Sphingobacteriaceae; genus Mucilaginibacter; species Mucilaginibacter sp. cycad4. The sequence continues at coordinate 5,201,443 of NZ_CP139559.1, forward strand.
ATTTTGTCTCCCGGTTTGATTAATTATTTCAACGCAGAGACGCATCACATCGTCTCCGGCAAGCAAATTAAAACGCGATCATGTTCCCTCAGGGTCTCTCGCAGATTTAGGTTTACCCATAAAATCTAAATGTGCACTAAGCAGCGGTTACACGGTAAGTTTACGATTACGAGACTCCGCTGGAGTCTATTTTTCTTTAAATTTTGTCTATAAACACGTGGCCTCTCTGAGACCAAATGGCAGACCGGGTATACTAATATAAAACATTGCCGGCCTCAGCGGGGCCACGTGTTTATAGCTAAAACGAACAGTTTTTTGGATCCGTAGGTGCCTCCTGTCGCAATTTTAGGTTAATGAATTTTGTGGGTAAACTTAAATCTGCGAGAGACCCTGATAGGACGTTAAATTCCTGTAAGAGCAGGGCGTAGAAGACTTCTCCTAACCTCCGGTACACAAATCCCCTTTGGCTCGTCGAAATGACACCTTTTATTAATGAGAAAATTAAAAGATATTCAAACATAAATCAACGCCCCATCTGCTGCCTCACAAAGCGCCTCACACGTTGCAGCAGTGTTCCTTTTCTGTTAGCCAGGAAATGTTTAATGGCCCTATAAGCCTGCTCATTTTCCTGTATCACCTCCGGAAATTGTGTTACCTGTTTGCGTGCCATTTGTACGTGGTAAATATCTTCGTTATTAGAGTGTACACCCGTACCGTCATGGCCTATATTTTGAATAAGCGATTGCGAGGGGTTCAGCGTCAACCCGTTCTTCAAAAAGATAGAGGCATACCAACGGATGGCCCATGAATTATTTTTACCAGCTTTAAACTGTTCTATCTGCTTCCAGAAGTTCATTTTGCCTTCTATCGAAAACCGGGCTATTTTCAGCGTATCAAACTGATCAATCAGCTTATCAACATCAGGTTCAAAGTTTTTCCAGGCACGGGCCCAGGTTGCCCAGCCCCAGCTGGTGGCCGCACGGTAAAAGAAAGTTTCGGGCAGGGTTTTATCATGCAGGTTGTACATATATGCGCCAATATGCATTACCTGTTCATGGTTTGCATATTTTGTTAGCGCGTCATTGAAATACTGCAGGGTATACGGTGAAGATAACAGGTCGTCTTCAAATACGATCACTTTGCCATATTCATACACCAACTGCGTTACCCCGCTAATAATGGATTCGGCCAAACCGAGGTTATGATCACGCAAAACAACTTTTACGGATTTAAAACCGCTTACATCTTTTACCAGTTGCCTCACCTGTTCAACCTTCGGTTTATCAGTGTCGGTTTTGGCTGCATCGCAAAAAATATACAGGCGCGACTCATCGGCCAGTAAATTTTGCTGCAAATAACTGATGGTACGGCGGGTATGATCGGGCCGGTTGTAAACAAAAAGGGCTATAGGGGCAAGGTTTTGCATTGTATGATTTCAGCAGATCAGGTATTGAAATTAACCACCCGGCATTTAGCAGGGCATTAAATTTGCGAAGGTAAAATTATACCATAACCTCCCGATTGCAAACAAATAAAATAATTTGTTTTTATTCTGCCGATTTTACAGTAAATGTGGTGCGGCGGTTAAGCTGCCTGCCCTCGGGGTTATCCTTGCCATTTGGCAATTTGTTTGGGGCAACGGGCATCCTTTTTCCATAGCCTTTTGCCTTAATACGTGATGATTTAATGCCTTGCAATAACAGGTAATCAACACAAGCCTCTGCACGGGCCTGCGACAATTTCATGTTCGCTGCATCGCTGCCTATCCCATCGGTATGTGAGCCAAGCTCGATTTTAATTTTAGGGTTATCGTTCATGATGGCTACCAGCTTATCCAGGGTATCAAATGATTCGGACCTGAGATGGGCGTTACCAAAATCAAAATAAATATTCTCAATCGTTATCTGAACATTGATCTTATAATCCTGCAGGCAAATTTCGGGGTTAATGAGCGTGTCAATACCCGGCTTTACTATCGGCGCAGGAATAACTTTGGTAAAGTACCCCTTTTGCGAGATCTCCAGCTTATACCTGGGCAGCTTTTCCTTTACCTGGAAAACATAATCGCCTTTGGCATCGGTTACCTTAACAACCAAACCCATTTTAACGTTTGGATCTTTAAGGATCACCCTTGCTCCGGCCATGCCGCTGTTAGTGCGGCAATCAATAACACGGCCACTGATATATAAAAATTTATACTGCCCGGTGAACAGGCTTAAACAACAATCAGAGCCGCGCGCCGAACTCAGGTAAAATTTATTTGCATTGGTTGGATCAAGGCTGTAATAAAGATCGTCTTTAGATGAGTTAACCGGGTAGCCTAAATTAACCGGGGCCGACCAATGGCCAAAATCGCCTTCGCTGCGGTAAACATCAAAGCCGCCCATGCCGGTAAAACCATTCGAGCTAAAAAACAACACTTTATCAGCCTGGTCATAATATGGCGACTGTTCATCATATGCTGTATTTACTGCATCGCCCAGGTTACTTACAGTTTTCGGTTGCCCGGTATCATCAAGGTTACTTTCCCAAATGTCGTCACCACCTTCACCGCCGGGCCTGTCGGATGAGAAAAACAATCGCCGGCCATCGGCACTAACAAAAGGATGTTTGGAATTATAGCCCTCGGCATTAACGGTATTATTCAGCCTTACCGGCTGCTGCCATACACTGCTTACCAGTCGACTAAAATAAATGGCAGATACTGTTTTCCCGTTCTTTTTATACCAGCGGGTAAGGTACATCCGGGTGCCGGTACCATCAAGCGCAGGTGTGGCGTATTCAATTTGTCCTTCTTTATCAAACGCGTTAAAGTTTGTGGCAAGCGCTTTAGTTGAATCAAGGATGGCCGAGCTGTAAACCCTGTTGGTATAAAACTTATCCTTATCAATCATTCGTGATGAGGTAAACCAATACCTGCCTAAATTTACGGAAAGGGCGTAGTCGCCCTGGTCTTTATTTAAAAACACCAAAGCCGATACATCAACGGCGCGGGGGTGCTCCAATTGCTTCAAGGCATACTCGCAGGAGATTATTTCCTTATTAGCAAGAGCGGCATACTGAGGGTCGGGGGCATTGCCTGCAAATTGTTTTAACTGGATCAAAGCTTCATTATACTTCCCGTTTGCCTGCAAACAGATGCCGTACCAAAGCGGGGTTAAAGGGTACTGTGCTGCCGGCGCTTCTGCAGCTAACCGGGCATACCATATGGTTGCATCAGTATAATCTTTATACAGGCGGTATGATTCGGCCAGGCGATAAATAATATATTGATTAGTCTCTGTTTTTTTTGAACTGCTTTTTTTGCCTGCAGATGAATACCGTACGTTGCTTTTCGGTTCATCAGTTGTACCATCGGCAATATGTTTGTAATAATAAGCGGCAGTATAGTACTCATGCCTGTTGAAGGCAGTATCGGCCAGGGCCCTGTAGTTTTTCACCTGTCCAAATGAAACCGCCGGAAAAAACAATAGTAAGAAATAAGGTAATAGTTTTTTCATATTATATCCTTGGGCAAATTGGGGCCGGAGAATCAGTGTAACGACTAAATATATAGCTTATTGACAATTCAAAACCGCCGCGGCCGGATGTAACAGCGCGAAGCCCCGAAGTATTAAAATCATAACTGGCACCAATCACCATTCTTCGGATGTGGTAGCCAACGTTGGCAATTGCAGCATCCTGTAACCGCACCATACCACCAAGTACCAGGCCGTTATCATCGGCAAACTTAAGTTCAGAGTATAATCCGAAAGCTTTGATCTCGCCTTTGCCTTGTTTAACATAAACTGCGTTAGGGATCAGGTCGAAAAAATCAGAAGCTTTTATACGGACGCCGCCATGTGCTGTAAACCGCATAGGCAATTTGCTGGCGATACCGCCCGCGGCAAAAGGATCTGTTACATCATTAATATGGTTAATACTAAGCCCGCCAAACAAATTGGCTTTGTTCATCGGGTCGGCATTATAATAATAGATGCCGGCACCTGCGTCAAATACCGTTTTTGACGAATAGCCAAAATTTTCAAAATTGGGCAATGTTGGGTCAAAGCCGCTGTTAGGGTCATACTGGTTATCGGACTGGAGCTTACCCGGATCAAAGCTGCGGTTGATAACACCCGCCTGCAAACCAAAGTGCAGCCGCTGATTACCATCGCCTGACAGGGTTATGCCATAACCGAATGAGCCATAAGCTGTAAAGTAATTATACCCGGCAGTGCCTGCTTTTTGATCGAGGATATTAAGGCCGATGCCCACTTTATCGGTCGGTTTAAAATCGGCAGATACCCCTGCTGTGCGGTATCCATTGCTGATGCTTGACCATTGGTCCCTGTAGTTGGCAGATAAGCGCGTATCACCGTCAAAAACGCCCGTAAGCGCCGGGTTTAGCCATAGCGGGTAAGCATAATATTGTGAAAAATGCGGGTCAACCTGCGCCTTCGCCGTTCCTGCAACTGCAAACTGCAGCGCTATCGTAATAATGAGTATTAGTTTTTTCATCGTAATAGCGTAATTGTTCCTTTTTTATTCAATTGCGCCCCGTTATTCATTGCCGCTTTTAAATAGTATACATATACACCTACGGGCATCAATGAGCCTTTATAATAACCATCCCACCCTTTGTTAACATCGGTTGATGTAAAAACCAATTGCCCCCATTGGTCATATACATAAAAGGAAAGTGTTTTTATATTTTTTCCATGTGCATAAATAATGTCGTTATTTCCGTCGCCGTTGGGGGTAAAGTTGTTGGCTATATATATTATATTGTTATTGTCGATGGTGGCGGCAGTAACCGCGGCCGAAGCCGCGCTAAGCGTACATGATGCTGCTCCTAAAGCCTTAACTGTAATGGTTACCGGCTCGTTTAGGCCAAGCCCGCTTACTTTATGTGTTAAACCGTTACTGCCCGAACTTGGCGCAGTATAAGTTAAACCATTATCGGTACTTACCAGGTAGCTGGTAGCGCCGCTTACCGCGCTCCACTCAAAAGCTACGCTTGATGAGGTAACTTCGCCAACAGTTACTACGGGCGCATCAAGCGGTTTGGTCATCTGTACCTGCACTGTAACCCTTCCGCTGCTGTTACACCCGGTGCTGTTTGTAGCTTCCAGGTAATAATTTTTTGCCGCTGTTAAGTTAGCCGTAACATATGTATTGCCCTGGGCAAGCAGGTTTCCGCCCGTCGGTGCATCATACCATGAAATAACTGCCCCGCCCGATGCTGAAGCAGTTAATGTAGCACTGGTGCCCGGGCAAACAGATGTTCCCGAACTGCTTACTGTAACCACCGGCAACGGAATGATAGCTATGCTAACCGCCCCCCGGGCCGAAGAGCCGCACCCCGCAGCGTTGACAGCCTGTACATAATAGGTTGTTGCCGCTGTTATATTGCTGATTGTGTAACCGGTTCCGGTATGTAAAATATTAGCGTCGGTTGCGCTGCCGTACCAGTTATAAACAACACCGCTTTGTGCGTTTTGTATGGTAATTGTTGTTGTGGAGCCGGAGCAAACACTAACAGTGCTTTGTGTAAATTGCGGTACCGCCGGTAACGGTGAAACAGTTACTTGTATTGTTGTTAAGGGACTGCTGCAGGCGCTGTTAGATGCCTCAACATAAAAGCTTTTGCCTGCATTTAAAACAGGAGTTGTGTAGGAAGTACCTGTGGCAAGCACTGTCGTTTTAGCAGGCGAATCATACCAGTTATAAGTTAACCCCGCCTGCGGCGAACCAATCGTCAGCGTGGCTGAAGTTCCCTGGCAAATGGTTATGCCCGATGCTATAGGCGAGGGTGCAGACGGAGGTGTTAAAACCTGAACACTGATCACGTTACTCACCATCGGGGTTGTACATATGCCTGATGATACAACACGGCGGTAGTAGGTGCCCTTACTTAATACAGGCGGGTCATAGTTTTTTGATGTAGCCCCGGCAATATTAGCGAAAGTTATATTATCAGCAGATGATTGCCATTGGTATGAAAAAGTACCGTCGCCTCCGGCAGGCGTACTGCCCGTAATTGCAGACGGGTTACCGGTTACGCAAAAATCAGTAACCGTGGGGGCTGTGATCTGGTTATTGGTTACCGCTATCACGGGCTTAACATCCAAACTTATCTTTCCGCGCGATGTAGAACTACAGCCTGTTGAACTAAGTCCCTCTACATAATAAGTTACTGCTGACGTTACATTTTGCAATACCAAGGTGCTGCCGGTATGCAAAATATTGGCATCAGTTGCACTGCTATACCAGTTATAAATAACACCGCTTTGCGAATTTTGTACGCTGAGCGTTGCCGTTGAACCAGTACAGGCCGTAACCGTTGTTTGAGAAAATTGAGGTACAGCAGGCGCCTGCGTAACCTTTACCTGTATAGTTGTCAACGCACTGCTGCAAGTTCCGTTCGAGGCCTCAACATAATAATTCCTGCCGGCATTTAAAACAGGTGTAGTATATGAGGTTCCTGTAGCAAGCAAGGTGGTTTTAGCCGGCGAATCATACCAGTTGTACGTAAATCCGGCCTGGGGAGAGCCAACCGTCAACGTAGCCGGGGTTCCCTGGCAAATAGTTATAACCGATGCCGCAGGCGATGGAGGAGGCGGGGGTGTTGAAACCTTAAGGAGCACTACATTACTAAGCACCGGAGTTGTACATGCTCCCGATGAAACCATACGGCGATAATAAGTATCATTATTTAACACCGGCGGATCATAATTTTTTGATACAGCACCCGAAATATCATTAAATGTTGCGTTATCTGTAGATGATTGCCATTGATATGAAAAAGTACCATCGCCCCCTCCGGGCACACTCCCTGTAATAGCTGTTGGATTGCCTGTTGAACAAAATTGGGTAACAGTTGGCGCTACTATCGTATTGTTATTTACTGCTGCTATCGGCCTTACGGTAACATCATAATAAGAATCAAAATCCACTACGCCGGCGGTAGAGATCCTGCGGCGCAGGCTGTATACAATACTTGAAGCAGATGTATTTGTTAATGAAGATGTGATATAATCTTTTTGAGTATTTGCCGACGGTGCATTTACCCAGTTCCCGTTGTTATTTATTTGCCATAGATAACTGTCAGGTGCCGGAGTTTTTACGTCGCCGTTGAGAACAGCGGCAGCGGCTGAACAAATAGTAATTGCCTGCAGGGGGGCAACTGTAATATGGTATGGAGTAAACCGTGGCTCAACAGACCGCGGCTCCATGTTAACTGGCAATGAGATTTCAAATGTCCTGCTAAAACCAGCGAACGGGAGAAAAGACAGGCAAAATATTGCCCATAATACTATTTTATATAGAGGTGCAGGTTTAGGGTGCATAGCTTAAATTAACGGATAATGATAATAATTATCTTTCATATTATTAAACTTTCAGAATATTTTAATCGGTAACGAAACGATTTCAAAGCCAGTCAGCGTTGAGTTAACCCAACCAGTTATGTTAATTAATGATTTTATTGTTAATTCAGGTTTATCAGTAACGTTACATTGCAACGGTATCTACGCTCTTCTACGATACAATTAATTATAATGTTCACATTATAATTAAACTTTTAAACTATACTTTGCAGCAACTGAAGTTGTTACAAATCCTCAACGGCTAAATGTGTGGGCAAACCTGTGCCGGGTTAGGTAGGCGGCGCAAAAAATATAACTTATGGATAGCTCAAACCCTCCTGTGGCGGTGTACAATGCTATGGCAACCTGCTCCTTAAATTGCGGCCCGCTAACAGTATACCGACTTAAAATCTGGCATTTATCTTAAAATACCTTTTACCTTGCTTAATATGGAATCTATTTTTTCGTTAAGATCGTCCGAAATATGGCAATAATAGGTAATTATAACGTACACCAGTGCAGTTATGCCGCTCCTCACCATAATGTCCAGGTACAGGTTCGGCATTAGCCAAAGGTATTTTCCGACAAAGAAACTGGCTGCAGAGATGAGTATGATTAAAAGATGCTTGTGGTCAAAAGGCTGCATTTTAAACCTGTATTTGATATAGAACCAGGTGCAGAAATTTAGCAATATCATGGTAACAAGATAGGCTATTGCGGCCCCCATGCCTTTATAGCCGGGTATGAGCAGGTAATTAAGTCCGATGCTGAACACACTGGCAAAAAGGACAAATAAAGTAACCAATTTATATTTGTGCGAAGTGGTTACAATGTACGTATTTAATCCGCCGGTTATATCAACTAAAAAGCCAAGGCCGATAACTATGATCACATTAAATTGAGCACTCTTTTCAGGGTCATGCACAATACCAAGCAAATTATTTTTATTGATGATAATCCCAACAAAAAGCAGGCAGCCAATTACCATTTGAATGATGGATGTTTTGCGATATATGCCGGCAATGTTCTGCATATCTTTTGATTTCCATGAATCGGCTACAATTTGATAGGTAGTGCGGCTGAGGGCCTGGGCAGGAACGCTGATCACTACTGCAATATTGAAATACCAGCTGTAAACCCCCTGTATGGCATCGCCGGCCATGGAGCTAAGCATAACCACGTCAACCTTTTGCAAAAACACATAAATGGCAACAGATATAAAAGTAAACAAGCCGTAATTAAGGGCCTCGCTCTTTTTTATACCGCTAAATTTCAGATCATCTAACCTGTGTGAAAACTCGCCCGATATAAATAAGCTAATCATCAATAAGACTGATATTACCCCCCATGATGCTATGTATAACACAATAAAGCCATCAAAATTCAGCCATTTTAATGCCATCATTACCAATAAAGCCGTTGTTATGAGCCTAACCAGTACATCACGTAAAAAACTGGAGAAAATAGTTTTATAAATTATCCTGCCGGTTATTTCCAGGTAATTAAAAACTACGGTAAAAAAAGCCAGTGGAATGAGGTAGTAATAATACTTTACAAATAATGGCGAATTTTTAATGTATGCAGCCAGGATAACCGGTCGTAATAAAACAAACAAGCCTGTTAATACCACAAAACCCAGCAGCGATAATCCGGCTGTCCAATGCATAAAGCCATTGTGCTTACGGTCGGCCGTGCGATAAAAGGGGAAATATTTAGCTATAACCCCGGGTATCCCAAAAGACGCAACCAGCGAGTACAATACCGACATGTTGATGAGCAGGTTATAAAGCCCATACTGCTCATTAGTTATAAAAAAAGGGAATAGTAGAATAGTATTTATATACGCTATCGCCATACCCGCGTATGATACCATCGTATTTTTATAAACCTGTTTTTTTACAATTCCCATTTGGGTGCAATTAGTACTTAACGCCTATACGGCCGGTATAATCTATCCTGTTTAACAGCAACGGTAATTTGTTGCCTTCAATATATTCGTCAACTGCTTTACGTGCACCTTCCCAATGGCCGTAATCATCAATGATGATGACACCGCCGGGTACTAATAACGGATACAAATGTTCCAGTTCATGCTTAGTTGATTCGTACCAGTCCGTATCAAGCCTTAACAGGGCAATTTTACCCGGCAGGGTTTGGGGGATGCTATCCTCAACCTTGCCTTTTACATAATGTACCAGTTGCTTTGGATACTTCAGGGTACCAACATTAGCCTGCACTTCCTCTAATGCCGAATAACACCATACTGATGTAGGGTCTTCTTTCCGGCTGCTGTTCATCAGCTCATCGGCACCTGTACCGGTGAAAACCTTGTCAAGTTCTGTAGGTTCAGACATACCCTCAAAAGTATCATACAGATAAATATCCCTCCTGGTATCCCCCGCTTTAATCAGCGTATCAATAGCCGCCATAGTGCTGCCGCCGCGCCATACGCCGCACTCCACAAAATCACCCTGAATGTTGTTTTTAACCAGGTAGTTTACCGCGTTACATAGCGATGCAATACGTTCGGGCGTGGTCATAGTATAGGGCTTTACCTTATGATAGGTATCCAGCGTAGCTTTATCAAAATCGGCAGGCAGGCCATCAACAACCAGGCGGGGATCCGGTTTAACCAGGTCATAGCCTAAATTTTTAATAACCGAGTGCATCAGTTTCTTTAACATGTTAGTCTTTTTTTATTGCTTGCTTAAGTATGTTCGTTAATATATCTATCCTATCGTGGATGTCATAATTTTTACGGATATGCGCAGCCTCTTTGGCCCCGAGCTCAACGGCCAGTTGTACGTCTTCGGCAATTTTTATCATATATGTGGCCATTCCGTCAATATCATGTTCTGGTACAAGGTAGCCTGTTTCGCCATTAATTACGGCCTCCCTGATCCCCGCGTGCTGCGTGCTGACAATTGCAAGGCCTGATGAACCGGCTTCCAGTATAGTGTTAGGGGTACCTTCCATATCGCCATCTGCGGCCGTTACGGAATGTTGTACGTAACACCGCATTTTTTTCATTAACTTATGGATATCGCCGCTTGTTAATACTCCGGTTAAAGTAACCTGATCGTTTAAATTCAGCCGTTCAATTGTTGCTTTTACATCTTCATACAGCGCACCCGTACCAACCATCCACAAACGCGCTTCAGGATGTTTTTCATGTACTTTTTTAAATGCGCGTACGGTAGAAACCGGCGATTTTTTTTCAACAAACCTTCCGATAGTCAAAAAGTCAGGCCCGGATTGCGATATATCTATCTGAGGGAATTTGGCGGCATCAACCCCGTAAGGATTAAGAACAATTTTCTTAGCGGGTGCGCCCAAACCTTTCAAGGCCTCAACCATATCGTTAGAAACTGCAATGATTGCAGAAGAATAGCTGAACGCCTTTTTGTAAAGTTTTTTATAGGTGCTTATAGTTTTGTTATGATGGGCATCGGCTCCATGAAAATGCACAACTAATGGTATACCTGCATGTTTGCATGCAGCAGCTACCATTGCTCCTACCATGCCGTATTCGGCAAGCACCACATCTATATTATTTAATTTTAAATAACGGGCCAAAGCCTTTGTACGTACGTTTATCTCTTGTTTTTTAAATATCCTTTTTTGGATAAAATAACTTAACAGTCCTATCTTTGATCTGATAAGAAATTTTCCATCATCATCATAAAGCGGAAAAGCGCCTCCATAAAGCACCTTTTTATTTGCTTTTATACGGTCAATGTGTTCCTGTATAAAAGTTTCTGAAAAAGCATTTTTATTGGGCTTTATAATGCATAAATTAAACATATCCATTACAAAGTACTGATTGGCTTTTGGGCAATCACAACATATAGTGATGCATCTCTGTCACGCTGCGGCTGCGAATGGATCTTATCAAACAAACGGATAAAGCTTTGCATTACAAAAGCAAATGGGGGTACCATAAATTTAGGCATTTTTAGCAATATGGCATCTTGAAACAGTTGGATACCACTTGCAGCAAGGCCCATAATGCCATGAAATGAGGTGATTTTAAAATCTTCGGCTTCGATGGTTTTACGTAATCCGGCACTTGTCCACCTCCAGTAATCGTAAGGCGTTGGATGATAATACCAATAACCATGAGTGGTACATATGATACTGCCGCCAGGCTTTAAAATCCGCAATGCTTCTGAAAGATAGCTATGGGGAGAGTCAACATGTTCCAATACCTGGTTTGAAAGAATAATATCGCAAAAATTATCAGGCAAAGTGGTTTTGCTATCATAATCAATATGATAATCGGCCTGAGGATTAATATCCAGGTCAACGCCAATGTATTTATCCACCATGGGCTCAATAACCGAGCGATATGGCATATCTCCACAACCAAAATCTATAAGTGTAAGCTTTTTATTATCAGCAGTGAGTGCCTGCATGGCCTGCAGCGTGGCATCCCTAAGTTTGGTCAAATGCACATAACGTGTAGAGAATAAGGTAGGGTTAAGCCTGGTATTGCTATTCATGGCTGCAAATGTAACTGTTTTTACACATCCCTTAAAATACCTGTTATACTGTAGATTGCCTTTTATTTAATACTTAGTATTTAACAGCATAGCATAACTTATTAAAAGTAAAAAGACCAACGAATTATCCGCTGGTCTTTCTACTTATTGCTATTTGCAAATTTTACTGCCTTTTTGCAGCAAATAATTTATGGACTTCACAGGCAAACATGATACTACTTCAGGACTTACCAAAAACCGGGGGCGTTAAATTATCGGAAGGGAGTAAAAGATCAATTATTTCTTACCGGACTACTGTTAGCCTTCTTCCTGGCGGCCGTTTTTGTAGTAACCAATACAACACCATTTGCAGCCTTTTCGCCATAAATAGCGATAGCGTTTTTATCTTTTAACACATTTATTTGTTCAATATCATTCGGATTAATTTTACTCAAAGACGTACCCTGTGCCAAGGCTACCCCATCGATAATAATTAATGGGGCCAATTTGCTATTATACCCGTCACCAATGATTATATGGGATTTTGTAGTATCAGTGATCACTCTACCGGAGTAAATAACCTGGTTATCGGTGGACGGATTTACAACAGCGCCAGTTTTATTTTCGCCGGGTTTTGCAGATTTGCTATCGGCCAGTGAAAAGCTTATCGGAACGGAATACTGTACTTTCACCGGCTTTCCATTTTGAATGCCCGGTTTCCAGGCCGGCGATATGCTAAGCACCCTCACAGCTTCTTCGTCGCAACCTGAACCGATCCCCCTTAACACCTTCATATTTGATAATGACCCATCCTTTTCAACAACAAAAGTTATGATCACCCTACCCTGAACATTATTATCGCGGGCGGCCTTTGGATATTTGATATTAGTTGCTAAAAATTTGCCAAATGCCTCTAATCCTCCCTTAAACTCAGGTACCTGCTCCACCGATGTAAATACAGGATCAGCGCCGGATTGGGTAGAAGCTATTGAAAATCTCGTCGGTGCAGCTGTCTTTGTAGTATCTGCATCAGGAGCAAGTGCAAAATTAATCGGTACTGAATACTGCACCCTTACCGTGCGATTGCCCTGCATGCCTGGCTTCCATTGCGGCGATAGTTTCATTACCCTTAAGGCTTCATTGTCAAGGTCGCCGGTAATACCTCTAACCACCTTTTCGTTTGAAAGCGTACCATCCCGTTCAACTACGAAAGTGATGATCACCCTTCCCTGAATTTTTTGCTCACGAGCAGCAGCCGGATATTTGATATTAGTGGCCAGAAATTTGCCAAAAGCTTCCAGGCCGCCCGGAAATTCGGGCACACGCTCAACAGAGGTATAAACCGGTGTGGTATCGGGAGCGGCAACCGGCCTTTCATCAGTTTGAGCCGGTCCATCAATAGTTATTTCGGTTACTTTACTGGCAGGGGTTGAAAATACTTTATCGGCTTTAGTGTTTATAACAGAGATGGTATCACTGTTATTAATCGTAGCCGATGAAAGCACCATCATCAAAATAAATAAAGGTGCCGAAAGCCCATATTTGATGAGCGCCATGCGATGTGATTTATTTTTTTGCAGCATAATGATCCGTTCTTTCAAGAGACTTTTGTTAAAAAAAGAATTAACAAGGCCATGTGTCGGTGTATGAAATGTTTGGCTTAACAGCAGCATAGCATAATCGGTCTTATCGGTACCGGCTTCAACAGCGTGCCTGTCGGCAATAAACTCATGGATATGTTTTATTGCCCTGCGATAGAAATATACCACCGGGTTAAACCAGTTAATGATCATCACCAGTTCAACTAACAGCACATCGGCCGAATGCCATTGCCTGGCATGCACATCCTCATGCGTTGCTATGGCCGCATTCTCTTCACCATCGGCATTGAGTTTTACTTTTTTGAAAAAGGAATATGACACAGGAGATTCGGGCTGGCTGATCACTTTCTTTAATTTAAATAGCTGCCAGATCAATCTGCCCGATAAAAAGACAATTCCTGCAAGATAGAAAATCAACAATACCTCTCCTATGCTAACAGGCGATTCCTCTATCGGCTTAAAATGATAAACCAGTACCGGGCTGCTGTACAAGGTATATTTTACCTGCTGGGTGATGAACAGGTTTTGCACCCAGCTGGCTTGTATAACCGGTATCATGAATGATAACAAAGCGGCACTTACCAGGTAAAGCCTGTTAAGCTGAAAAAAGGTTTCTTTACGAAGCAAAAGCACATAAAACCCGTAAAACAGCAACAGGTATATGTTTACCAGTAATAAATATTGCCACCAGCTCATAACTATTTTTCTTTTAGTTTTTCAATCAGTTTCATGATCTCGTCGGCCTCTTTCAGGTCGATCTTTTCCTTCTTCACAAAAAATGAAAACATGCGGTTAACGGAGTTGTCAAAGTAGCCGCTCAGCAGTTTATCTGTGGCAAAATTCTGGTATTGCTCTTTGCTGATCACAGGGTGATATTCATGGCTTTTACCAAACGCGGTATGGCCAGCAAAACCTTTGGTTTCCAGGATGCGGATAATTGTCGACACCGTGTTATAGGCAGGCTTGGGCTCAGGCAACTGGTCGATAACGTCTTTAACATACCCTTTTTTCAATTGCCAGAGCACTTGCATAATCTGCTCTTCGGCGCGGGTTAACTCTTTAATTTCCATGTGCGTACTTTTAAATTAATACCTCGTGTATTAATATATTTAATTGGTTAAACTAAGGTAAGGGATGTATTTTATATTTGCAACTAAATTTTTAGTTATTAATTTCTTAAACTTTTAATCGCCATCTTCGTTAAGTTGATCACATCAAATTATACATGAATATAACCTTCCATGGTGCTGCCCGTAACGTAACCGGCAGCAAGCATTTACTTCGCTTAAACGACGGTACCAGCATATTATTAGACTGCGGCATGTTCCAGGGACTGGGCGAACAGACCGAAGAAATGAACGAACATTTTGGCTTTAACCCCAAAGGCGTTACGCACATGATCCTTTCCCACGCCCATATTGACCATTGCGGTTTAATTCCGCGGCTGGTTGCCGAAGGGTTTGAGGGGAACATTTACTGCACCTCGGCCACCATGGATCTTACGCGCATCCTGCTGCTCGATTCGGCAAAGATCCAGGTACAGGACACCGAGTATAGCAACAAACACCGTATCCGCAAAGGTTTGCCGCTGCTTAACCCTTTGTACACCGAAGATGATGTAATGGAGGCCCTGCGCCTGTTTAAAATTGTTGAATATGGCGAAGAGTTTGAAATTACCCCCGCCGTAAAATTCAACTTTACCGATGCCGGGCATATTCTGGGCAGTGCGGCAGTGCATATCACCGTTACCGAAAACGGCAAAGACACGCATATTACTTTTAGCGGCGACGTTGGCCGCTATGGTGATCTGTTACTGAAAAGTCCGCAAACTTTTGAGCAGGCCAATTATATTTTACTGGAATCAACTTATGGCGATTCGCTGCATAAAGAATTGGAGCCTATTGAAGAGTCGTTGCTGGAGATCATTAAGCAAACCTGCGAAGTAAAAAATGGCAAAGTGATTATCCCGGCATTCAGCGTTGGGCGTACGCAAGAATTACTGTATGCATTAAACAGCCTTGAGCTAAAAGGCACGCTCCCGGATGTTCCTTATTATGTAGATAGCCCTCTATCGGAAAAAGCAACCGAAGTACTGATGAACCACCCCGAGGTTTATAATAAAAACGTGCAGGAGGTTTTAAAAACAGATGCCAATCCATTTGGCTTTAAAGGTTTGCGGTTTATTGAAAGTGTGGAGGAATCAAAAGCGCTGAACAATGACCCGCGGCCATGTGTTATTATCTCATCATCGGGCATGGCTGAAGCCGGAAGGGTAAAGCACCACATTAAAAACAATATCAATAACCAAAAGAACACCATTTTGATGGTTGGTTATTGTGAGCCAAATTCATTGGGCGGGCGGTTATTGAGGGGCGATCATGAAGTGCATATTTTTGGTGAAACATATGAGGTTAAAGCCGAAGTTCGCTCCATCAAATCCATGAGCGCCCACGGCGATTATGAAGACCTGCTCCATTTTCTGGCCTGCCAGGACCCGGCACTGGTAAAAACCGTTTTCCTTGTTCACGGCGAGTACGATGTACAGCAGCATTTTGCCGGGAAAATAAAGGCACATGGTTTTCATCATGTTGAGATCCCGTATCAGCATCAGAAGATTAATTTGGAGTAACCATTATAGTTATCAATACCGGTTTACTCCAACCGTCGTCCTGAACTTGTTTTCAGGATCCCACAGGACAGGTCATCCACATGCATGGTTTACACCTTGCATGTGGGGTGCCGAAATAAATTCGGCATGACGTAATGCATGTTAATCCTTATTTTCCTCCTACCTGCTTCATCACTGCAATAATATCCTCCTCACCAAAAGCTGCTTCGGCATCCTGGTAGGTTTGATATGCAGTTTTACCCAGCGGGGTAGCCAAACCGAGATCCTTAGCCAGGCGCAAGTCTTTAGCGATGTGTTTTAAAGCAAAAGCCGCCTGGTAATTATCATTAACAATGGCATCACCTTTTATTTTGATGAACGGACTGCCCAATGCACTGTTACCGATCAGCGTGGTTAGTGCTTCGGCTTCAATGCCATTTTGCTGAGCCAATGTTACTGTTTCGGCAAGGCCCTGTGCAACAATACCAAGCAAAGTATTGATGGCCAGTTTAGCTACGTTGCCCGCACCGGTTTCGCCTACCAGCATAACAAGCTTGCCCATTTTTTCGAGGATTGGTTTAGCCTGCTCAAATGCACCGGCCTCGCCTCCAACCATAATAACCAGCATAGCATCCTCCGCTTGCTTTACACTGCCTGATACCGGGGCATCTAAATAATGATTGCCTTGTTCTTTACAAGCCCATGCCATCTCCTTACTGATAGCAGGTGAAACGGTGCTCATGTTAATGATGATCTTGCCGCTTACGTTTGCAGCTAACAAACCTTCATCTCCATGAAAAATATCATTAATGGCCTTATCGTCCGATACCATGATGAAAACAACATCAACGTCATTCAACAATGATGCAGGCGAAGCAGCTGTACCAATGCCCTGTGCCTTAAATGCCTCTTCCTTATCCTTACTTCGGTTATAAACACTAAGCGGATATCCCGCTTTGATCAATTGCTGCGACATAGGAGCCCCCATTTTCCCTAATCCTATCCAACCTGTTTTTACTGTATTCATGATAGCTATTATGTTTTTAATTTATATAGATTTTATTGATGCCGCTTTTATCATTATCCAAGCAGTATTTTAACCACTGATAAGAAACCTTGTTTACACTAAAGCTTGCGGTACATGATATAGGCATTGGTGAACCCATTTTGCTGATGGTTAAAAGCATCCGGGATTTCACCGATGATGTCAAAGCCTAATTTTTGCCACAGCTGTACTGCCCGCCGGTTACTTTTAACCACGAAGTTAAATTGCATGGCTTTATAGCCCAGGTGCTTTGCTTCCTGTAAAGAATACTCGCCCATAAGCTTTCCTATTCCCCTGCCGGCAGCTTTTGAGGAAATCATATACGCCCCGTTGGCCACATGAGCACCCAGATCGGGCTGGTTATCCCTGATCACGAAAGTGCCTGCAACATCGTCATTATCAACAGCCACATAAGTATGTTTTTCGGGATCGAACCAATAGGCCAGCATTTTCTCCTTAGGTGATGCAGGGTCAAATACATAGGTATCGCCGCCGGATATAACCTCACGGATGATCTGCCATACCGGGTCACGATCTGCAACGGTTGCTTTTCTAATAGTTATCATAGGTATGTGATTTTTATGTTAGCGAATATTTTTTCGGATCCTGCTCAACGATTGCGGGGTTACACCAAGGTAAGATGCGACATCAGTGAGCGACACCCTCATAGCTATCCCGGGCTGCCGCTCCAAAAACAACCGGTACCTTTCTGATGAGTCATAACCGAGATAAGTGTTCCGCGTTTTTATTTTCTCCATAAGGGTATGCTGCGAAATCTGATCGATCATTCCTTTGAGATAAGGCAGCTTTTCATATAAAGCAAGCAGGTTGTTTTTACTGATAGCCAATAGTTCCGTATCGCAGGCGGCCTGGATACTTTCCTCTGCAATCGTATTGTTATTAAAACTGTAAAGGATGGTGCAAAACTGGTCCTCTTTTAAAAAGAAGTAGGTTACCTCGCTCCCTTTATCATTCTGTGCCATAATACGCAGCACACCATTGGTAATAAAAAACAATTGTCGTGCCACACGCTTCAGAGGCAATAGCGTATCTCCTTCTTTAACCCTTATCGGCTCAAAGGCTTTCACAATGAGTTCCTGATCCTCAACCGGGATGGGCTTTAACTGCTGTAAGCGGGCAATGAGTTGCTGTTGCATGATACAAAGATCAGATAAAGAAATATAAATTTTTTCTTAAGCGTCATTGCGAGGTACGAAGCAATCCCCTATCAACAGTTAAGCCCTGTATAGTTCGCGATTGCTTCGTACCTCGCAATGACGTGATGAATAGAAAAGGGCGATTTCAATAACTCGCCTTCCCTATCTCCAATTTGCTGACCTTGCCATCAGCACCAACCGTAAACTTGAAATAAGTTTTAAAATCGCCCCACTGATCACTATGGAATTTACCATAAACATGCAGGCCGTTTTGCTCCACCTTATCAATACTAATAAATCGTTCGTGGCCTAAAGCTTTTTCAAAAAAACTTTTAAAGTTCATTTTATTACCATCATCAAAAAGCTGGGCATCGTTAGTGAACAAAGCAAACCAGGCTTGCCGATCACCGTTTTGCAGGGCATCGATGGCTTGTTTTACTACCGGGTTACTTAGCTTTTCGGTATTCATGGCATTGACGTTTTGGATAATTGAAGTAGTTGCTTTTACAGCCTGAGCGTTTACAGTAGAGGTAATTAACGTACCGTATATGATATAATGATTAAGCGTTTTCATGGCATGGTAGATGTATAAATCAAATAATGCTACTTTTTTAATACGGGCAGCAGTTTATAGCTAAGACTATAACCTGCAACCCTATGTTACTAAACTGATAATTAATTTGTTGCGCCGCCGTTTACCAACAGATGCTGTCCGTTCACAAATGATGAAAGATCGCTGGCGAAAAACTCGGCCACATTGGCCACATCTTCAACTTCGGCCAGGCGGCCCATCGGACAACTGTCAAGCAATTGTTTTCTTAATGCGGGGTAACTATCAGCTTCGGCAAAGATACCTGAATGATCAACAGCAAACGGTATGATGGAGTTAACTGTTACACCACGGTGACCAATCTCCTTTGAAAGGATATCAACCAGGTACCTCGGGGTGGTTTTGCTGCCTCCGTACACGGCCATTCCGGGTACAGGGAATGAGGTAGTGCTGGAGGCGATGTAAATGATCCGGCCATTATCTTCTACATTCTTAGCTGCCTGCTGCATGGTGAAGTAGGTACCTTTAGTGTTGATGCCGAACACACGGTCAAACTGTTCTTCTGTAAAATCAGTTACCGGAGTTTCAACCAGCTCGATACCGGCATTAGCTACCACGATATCAATCTTGCCAAATGCGTCTTTTGCTTCTTTAAACAGTCTTTCGATATCAGCCACTTTACTTACATCGGCTTGTACGGCTATCACCTTTGCCCCCATGGCCTTGATATTGCTTACCACTTCATCTGCTGATGCTTTATCGCGCGAATAGTTGATCACGATGTCGGCGCCTAATGCGGCATAACGTTCTGCAATTGCTTTACCTAAACCACGGGCTGAGCCGGTTATTACTGCTACTTTATTATTTAGTGAGTTCATGATTTTTATGTTTTTGATTGTGATGATTTTTTGATTACACCGATTTCTTTGATCCTGGATTCTTGACTCGTGATTTCTTACTTCTTGATTCTTCCTGTCCTGCTTCCTGACTCTTGATTTCTTGCCTCTCCACTTACGCCATTGCCCCGTTAGCTCCAATATTTTGTGCCGAGATCCATTTGGCTTCGTCGCTTGCCAGGAAGGTTACTATTTTGGCAATATCCTCGGGTTCGCCGATGCGGTTAAAGGCAGATAGCGATGCCAGGCGGTCAATCAGTTCCTGGGGTTTGCCTTTGGTAAACAGTTCGGTATTTGTTGGGCCCGGAGATACTGTGTTTACATTGATGCCCCTTGCGCCAACTTCTTTGGCAAATACGCGGGTTAATTGCTCTACCGCGCCTTTGGTTGCAACGTAGGTAGCGTAAGTTGGCATCATAACGCGGGTAGTAGTTGATGAAAAGTTGATGATGCTACCGCCATTGGCCAGCTTAGTTGCGGCTTCACGCATGGTGTTAAATGTACCGCGAACGTTGATATCAAACTGGCGGGTAAAATCCTCGTCGGTGGTGTCTTTTATCAATTTGGTGATCATGATGCCGGCATTGTTAACCAGTACATCTATTTTGCCGTAGTGAGCGATGGCTGCATCAAACATGGCTGCCACTTCACCGGCCTTGCTTACGTCGGCCTGCAAGGCAATGGCATCGCCACCTTGTTGTTTGATAGAATTTACGGTTTGGTCGGCAGCTTCTTTGCCGCCCGCGTAATTGACAATTACTTTAGCGCCTTCGGCTGCTAATTTGTGGGCTACTGCTGCACCGATGCCTCTTGATGCGCCGGTTACTAATACTACTTTTGATGCTAATGTGTTCATGGTTTCCCTTGTTATATTGTTTATGTTTTGTTGTCGTTGATTGACAATACAAAGGTGGCAAGAGCAAGGCCCCTGAATGATACACATATCAAAGCATTACATACGAATATTTAAGATTGGGTAATGGTAATATAAAAAGTTTGTCATTTCGACCGTAGGGAGAAATCTCCTATGATGAAAATAATCTAAAGCAAGGCTGATATTCCAGAATTGGGTTAATAGATTTTTTATAAAGTTATAATTTATAAATAATTAAGCAAAGCGTTGCCATGTTTTCTTAACTTTCCTTTGCAGATCAGAAGAGGAAACAGGCTCTGCTGAGGAGCAACCTGCCAGCAATATGATCCGCCGAATTAGATAAAAGAAGTCTCTGTAACAGGAGACTTTTTTATTGTCTATCTTTTTCGCCCATGGCTAAGAAAACCTTCACCGACTTTTAGTGATGTTAATGCATCGATAAACAACAATCAATCTCCTATAAGCGGACACCATAACGGGCCGCAGCATCGCGTTTAAATTATTAGATAAAATGATAACCGTAGTCTTATACAAGCAGACACCTCAAAAGGGCTGCGGATTTCTCATTCCGGTTTATCATCAGATAACAAAACAGATTGTTTTATCCTGCATTATTAGTTCTATATTATTGCACTACAGCTATTACATACGGAGCCTCGTTCTTCATCACATAACGGATCCGGTTGAGGATTTTTTTAGCTATCCTGATGATGGCATTATTCTTTTTCATCCGCTTGCAATAATCGTTAAATGCCATTGTCATAGCCGGATCGGTACGTATAGCTGTCCAACTGGCTTCAATAAGTTTTTCCCTGAGCTGGTGATTGGCCCTTCTGGTCAGGCCTGATACTTTTTCCTTGTCCCCGGTACTGTGAGTATTTGGCACAAGGCCAACATAATCGCATAAAGCGTCAAGTGATTTAAACCGGTTAACATCTCCCACCTCTGTTACAAACCATAAAGCGGTGATCTCACCCACGCCTGGAATTGTCCGGATCAGGGTTATTCTTTTCTTATACCGTTCCTGTTTGGACAGGATGCGAACTTGCCTGGTTGCAGCCAGCACCATATCCCGGGCCTGCTGGTAGCCCTGTAGCTTCAGGTCAAGTGCTGTCCTCGCCGATGGATTCAGTGACAGTTCTTTAAGCCAACGGGTAAAAACATTAGACCAATACCGGCTCTCTGATTCACCGAATGTTATCCCCTGGAAGTTAAGCCATCCCCGGATCCTGTTTTTATAACGCGTCTGGTCTTTTACCATCTGATTATAAGTGCGGATGATATCCCTGTCATCCTGTTGTTCAATGCCGGGAATAAAAATACCAGTGAGCTGACCTTTACTCAAGGCCTGACCCAATTTCCGGCAATCTACAAGGTCTGATTTGCGTTGCTTTTCCTTGCCTGTAGTCGGAACATCAGCCGGGTTAACCACGATGCAGTTAATCCCCGCCTCGTTAAATTTCCGCTGATGGAAGAAACCACAAAAGCCTGCCTCGTAAACAACATGATAATCCGCTAAAGGGTAATTGCGCTTCAGGTAAGCACTTAATTCTTCTGCCGATGGATTTTGCGAAAACGTCTTCAGTTCCATCTGCTCACTCCGGATATTCACCTTCCATGACTTTTTATGAACATCTATGCCTGCAAAAATCTTTTGTCCGCTAAAATCTAATTGTGTAACTTGTTTCATGAGTTCTTGATTTAAAGTGTTTGTTCTTAGTTTTCACTTTAATCTACAACCTTTTTTTCAAGAACTCTTCTTTAACTAATTCATGCATACGATCTTATACAAGGCGTAAACTGTATGTATGTTTGTTTAGCGGCGTGCATAAGATTTCTCTTTCGCCCCAACACACTTTCCCTCTGCTTGCTCTATCGAAATGACAATTTTTTATTAAGAGGTTACCTTATTGTGCCCCTTCCTGAACAATGCTGGTGAGGTATCGGTATGCTTTTTAAAATAATTGCTGAAATGGGTAGCTTCTGAAAAGCCCAAACGAAAAGCGATCTCTTTAATAGACAGCTTTGAATTTTGCAACAGTGCCTTGGCCTCGGCTATGGTTTTTTCGGCTATCCAGGTGCTGATGGTTTTGCCTGTTTTTATTTTGATAACGGTACTCAGGTAATTGGGGTGAAGGCTTTGCGCATCGGCATAGTCCTGCACCCGGTAGGCTTGTTCGGCAATTCCGTTACTTAAATCGCGGTAATGTTTTTCGAGCAGGCGTTTAAAGTTCTTTACAATTTCCGAGCTCCGGTTACCTTCATATATCGGGTTATAATCCTTCCAGAAATACTCTTTAAATTTTAGCAGCACCACTACAAACAGGCTGCCGATAATGCGATAGCGATATGGACTATCCGAGTTATACTCTTTCAGGATCTGATGATACAAAACATCAAACTCTCCAAAAACTTCAGGCGTAAGTACGCGGGCCGGGAATGTTTCGGCCAGCAGGAACGGGAACTCATCAAAGATATTGGCGTGTACATTTTCCTTTAAAAACGATTCGCTGAGCGTAAACAGGTACACATCGCCAATGCGTTCCCAATTGAATGATCGAAAATGCCCGGGATTGGTAAAGTAAATGGCTCGGGGCTGCAGTTTATAATTCTGTTCATCAATGGTGTAATCACCATCCCCATCTTTTATAAAGGCAAAAACAAAAAAGTTAAGCCTGCTCAAGGGTGATTTAAACGGCACAGGCTGATTAATATCCTTCAGGTTAAAAACCGTAAAATCGGTATGCTTAATCAGTTCAAGCGGCAGACCCAGGTGCTTATACTGATCATAAAGGGTATTAAAGATCTGCTTTTCATTATCCTGGTGATGCATGATGAGAGGTTTGCATCAAAGCTATGAGGGATGGAGGAGATTTGCAAGAACGGGGTGATCAATAAAAAACGGCGTATCAATTACGACACACCGTTTTTTTACGTCTAATATATTTTAATCAAAGCTTACACTGCCATAACTTGTACTGATGGTAATGGTTTTATCACTGCCGCCTTTGCCTAAATGCCCTTTGTAGGTTTTTGTGGGACTATAGCCACGTTCACCATCGGCAGGGGTTTTGCTGGTGATGTTAACATCATGGCCGCCGTAGTTAAAGCTCCCATAGTGCACCGTAATATCAAAATCGGCATTCTGGCCGTCGCTTACACCTAACTTTACGCTTGAGTAGGACGAATTAACCGAAAGGTTTTTCACATTTTTATCAACCTCGCCAATATTTAGCGCACCGCTAAATTTCACGTTGATATTACCTGATGTGGTGATGCGGCCAATTTTTGCTGAACCGTAGCTTACATCGGCATTGAGCTTATCGCAATCACCAAGATTAAGGCTGCCATAAGCTACATCCAAATCGCTGCCTGTAAGCGTACCAATGGTTGCACTGCCATATTTAACCCTGATCTGGCAAGCTGGGTTGCTTAAGGATTTGGCGTTAAGGCTGCCATATGAGTTATTGATATTGAGTTTACCGCTCAGGTCTGGCAACTCGGTACTGCCGTATTTGTTGGTGATGGTAAGCGGGTTTTTAGCCGGCATATAAACGGTATAATTGATCTCCATTTTACGCACAGAGTTTTTCTTACCAAACAAGTTGCCCCAGCTGCCGTTGTCATCATCATTTTGACTGATAGACGTCCTGAACGATACGCCCGAACCATCTTTACTATCTTTGATAGTTACATTGTCCAGTAGTTTTTGGGCCTTATCTTCATCATTAGCTCCAACCTTGATCTGTACATCAACCTTAACTTCGTTTTTAGCCCAGGTAATTACGGTGATCTTGCCAAATTTGTTATCAATGTTAATCACATCGTTGCCATCAACATTATAGCTTTTGCTGTAGCTTTTTGTTTTTTCAACTATATCGCCGTTTTGTACCTGCTTTTCATAGCGCTCGTTACCCTCGTAACTGTAGCTAAAGTTCTGATCAAAGTTTTTAAAACCGAAGTTAATATTAGGGCTAAGCATCTCAAACTTATCGGCAAACTTCAAGCTATCAAATCCCTTAAACT
The DNA here is from genome assembly GCF_034263275.1 of Mucilaginibacter sp. cycad4. NCBI lineage: Bacteria > Pseudomonadati > Bacteroidota > Sphingobacteriia > Sphingobacteriales > Sphingobacteriaceae > Mucilaginibacter > Mucilaginibacter sp. cycad4. The sequence goes on from NZ_CP139559.1 coordinate 5,226,030, forward strand.
TCATTTTAAACTTCAGGCTATCAAAGTTTTTAAGCTTCAGACTATCCTTAAACTTAAAAGCAAGCTGTTTGTTGAACTTCAGCATATTTTGCATTTTAAGATGGATCTGCTTTTGCTGCTGTACCCGCAGGTTGCTCATTTCCTTTTGCAGTTCGCGCATTTTGACATTCAGCTCCTTCATTTTTTGCTGATACTCCTTGCTGTCGGTTACCGAAGTCCAATTATCCATGTTTAACCCGGCAGCAGGCGGCGTAGGTGGTAATTGGGGTTTTACCGGCGCAGGCGGGGCCGCAGGACTTACCTGTGCAAAGTTTGCTGTACTTATGGTTAGCAGGACGATAAGCGTAAGCAGGGCCGGACTAAATATTTTTGGTTTCATTGTTTTGTTCCTTTTTCATCTGGTTAAACTGTTCAATTACATTTAATTGCTGAGTTAGCACCTCGGTTTGTATTTGCAGGTTCCGGATCATTGCACGTAAAACACGTTCCTGGTTAGGGCTGGTGGCTAAATCACTGTTTAGTTTTTTATAGGTGGAATCCATCTTAGCTATCTCGGCGCTGAACTCCTTGTATAGCTGCGGATCATTTTTAGATGCTGACTTAAGTTCGGTAAGCTTGGTTTCAACAAGCGATGCATAGCGCACCTGCTGTTGTGCGTACTCGGGATTAATAGCGGCAAGGTCAACGCCTTTTGTGCCTTTTTGGCTTTGTATATATATGCCGAAGCCTATTCCCATTACGATGATGACCGATGCGGCTACTTTTAGCACGAAGCCCAGCGAAAAAGTCTTTGCTTCCCGCTTTTTTGGTTGCCCGTGCTCCTGGTCCAAAAAATTGAGCTGCGCCTCAATTTTACCCCACAAATCTGCCGATGGTTCTATTTCGTTAAATTCTTCGTTATTGTCGTGCATGAAATCTTCAAATCGCTTGCTCATGATTCTGTTCCTTTCCTGTTTAAAATTTCAATTAACTTTCTTTTGGCTCTCAAAAACTGGGTTCTTGATGTGTTTTCTGATATATTCAATATTTGTCCTATTTCTTCGTGGTCATATCCTTCCAGCAGATATAATGACAGTACAATGCGGTACCCATCGGGCAACTGGTTCATGCCTTCTTTTACCCTGGCAACCTGGTATTGCAGGTCTTCATCATCCCAGCTCTCGTCATCGGCAATATTTTCAAGATAGCCGTCTTCCAGCTCAACAAGTTCCAGCTTGCGTTTGCGAAGCAGGTTGATCGACCGGTTCACAACAATCTGCTTAAGCCAGAGGCCAAATGTGGTATCCTGCCTAAAGTCCTTCAGCTTGGCAAAGGCATCCACAAAAGCTTCCTGCAGCACATCTTCTGCTTCGGCAATATCGCCCACTATCCGAAAGGCCACGTTCAGCATAGCTTTCGAATACAAACGGTAAAGCTCATAACAGGCTTTTTTGCTCCCCTGCTTGCACTCAATTACCAGGTTGTAATGTTTATCAATATATATTGCTTCCAAATTCGTGACCGGCTTCAGGTTAATAGACGCAAGGCATTTTGCAACGTTGCACGTATGGGGAAAAATATTTTTTTAATTATTGATAATTTTTTTGACGGTTTTAAGTTAGGGGCAGATGTACAGGTTGAACGATGAGCAAATTTCAGATGTGCAGATATGTAAATGATCTTGTCTGAACCTGAATTTGTATTAATGAATTTACAGAATAATTGAATCAATCTGCACATCTGAAATTTGCACATCTCCACATCATCCCGGCAATTCCTTAATCCTAAAAATCACGGTTCAGGTACTCATCCACCGTTTTCACCGCATTATCATACCTATCCTGTCCAAGGCCTGATATTACCACATACCGGGCGTTGAGCGCCTGAAGTTCGTGGTGCCAAACGTTCATGAAATATGCGCGCTTGGTTGGGAAATTACGTAAAGGGTCATCCTGCCAGGGCAGATCGATATCCAGGAGCAAATAAAAATCGTAAGGATGGCGGGGCAATTCGTCAAGAACCTCCTGCGGGGCACTGCCAAACATTTCCTCGCTCCAGATCTTCACCGTTAAAAAAGTGGTATCACAAATCAGGATCCCGTTGGCCTGCGGCAACAGCTTTTTTTCAAGCGCCACCTGACCGTGAAACATATTTATCTCGTCCTGCCAGGTACAATCGCCCTTAAGGTTTGCACAATACCCGCGCGAATACTCCGGCACAGCTATCGTATTATAATGCGCCGCCAGGTATTCAGACATGGTTGATTTCCCTGTCGATTCGGGGCCTACAACTGCTATTTTGAGTATTTTGTTCATAGACTATAAAGGAAAAGCGCCGGAAAGTGCGATTCCCTCCCCTGGGAGGGTGTAGGGAGGGGTTTCGCCGACAAACTTATTCGCTTTAATAACGCAGAAACCCCTCCCTGCACTACGCACACCCAACGCACCCCTCCCGAGGGAGGGAATTAAAAAGTCATTCTTTTAATCGGGGCGTTGCCTGCGGCCGGGCTATCCGCTCATACTGCACAGGCATTAACCACATGGCCGGTATCCGCTTCTAACCTAACGCAAAGGTTGTCTCCCCCTACTCCGTCTTCTTCGGCACCCGCGTCGGCGTATCCTGCCCCGAAACTATGGTACGTGAGCTTAACGCTATCGCGCGGATGGCCGAAGTGATATTATCCACATCCAGCGAACTAAACTCATCGCCAACAGTATGGTATAGCTTGTCTATATCGATCTGGTCGGTTGAGATAGTGTGGGCCGGTACGCCAACTTCAGCCAGCGACGCGTTATCACTTCTGTAAAACAGGTCCTGGTCCGGGTATGGGTCCGGGTAAAACTTAAAGGCTGTACCTTCCAGGTTCTTCTGCAATATCTTGCCAAAATCCGATCTGTCGAACCCGGTAATAAATGCCGAGTTGGTGCCGAATTTGGAGGCCTTACCTATCATTTCGATGTTGAACATGGCAACTACCTTATCTGCATCTATTTGTTTAGCAAAATACTGCGACCCATATTCGCCAATCTCTTCGGCAGTAAAGGCTACAAAAATAAGTGTGCGGGCATTGTTATTAAGCTTTTTATAGTATTTAGCCAGGCTCAACACAGCTGTTGTGCCCGAAGCATCATCATCTGCTCCGTTAGCAATAGTATCAGTTACACCGGGTTTATCGGGTTTGATAATGCCCAAATGGTCATAATGGCCCGAAAATACCACATATTCATTGGGCTTGGTTTTACCGGGGATGATACCGGCAACATTAAACAGCGGCAGTTCCTCATTTTTTATATCGCAGCTAACATCAAGCGATGTTGTGCCATCAAACTTACCTAACACAAACACCAAAGGCTGTTTTACTTTGCCTTTAAAGTTTGTGCTGCCCGCCCCTAAATACGACTTAACCCTGCTAAACAGATCTTTAAACTTAGGATCGATCAGCAAAAGCGTTTTTTTGCCGCTTTGCAAGGCTGCCCGGTACTCGGTCCTGAAATTTTTATCCGCACCCACGGTAAGTACCTGTACATCTTTATCACTCGCCCATTTAAACGAATCTGTACTGCTGGCAAATATGCTGTCGGCAGCTACAGTTTTGCCGTTAATGCTCACGGATAAGCTAACAGGAGTTGAACGGACCATCGTAAAGTTCTGACGGTAACCGGTATTGCCTTCCATAGGCTTAAGGCCGGCCTTTTTATATTCGCTCTCAATAAATTGAGCCGCCTTTTCAATGCCCGGAGTAAAAGTCGCCCGGCCCTGCATATCATCGGCCGATAGGGTTTTGATAATGCGGGTTACGTCATCTTTACTAATCAGCTTATTAACATCCTGCGCAAAACTGTAAGCCGAAATGCTTAATAATGCCGTTGTTACTATATAAATCTTCTTCATAATTATTTGACTTTTGATTGCAGCCAGTTGTTACGGAAAGTTTCCTGCTCTTTGCTCAATTGCTTGCCTGCCTTTTCAAAGCTTACTACCTCAAAGTTCGGGTTTTCTTCAAGTGTGATAGTGGTTTCATGGGCGCCGGTTCGGTTTTTGTAGCTTACGGCAACTTTATCGCCCGGCTTTTTATCGGCAATGGCATCGTTAAACCCTTTCTGGTCTTTTACATCTTTACCATCAACTTTCAGGATTATATCACCGGCATCAAGGCCTGCTTTGTAAACCGGGGTGCCAATGGTTGTGCTCGAAAGTATGGGCAAGCCTTCTGCATCAGCCGCACGTACCTGACCTGCACGGCCACGGCCAGGTGTAACTGCCAGCGGACCAGCCCAGCCTTTGCCCGGCTGTACTTTACGCAGCACCAGGCCCGCTTTAGCCAGCAATTCTTCGTAATTGTTTTTGTCGGTTCCGTTGATGTAACGCTTAAAGAAATCTGCCGCAAACTTGGGATTGTTGGTTACTTTACCTAAATCGCTTTGCAGATCGGGAATGGTATATGGCTTCATCACCTTACCACGGCTAAGCCAAACAGCACGCATGTAATCATCAAGCGTCATGTTAAAATCGCTGCGGAGGCGAAGGTCGAGCGCTAACGCGATAGCCCCGCCGTAAGTATAGTAACTGGTAAAATCGTTAACGTTATTGTTCGGGTCGATAGATACACCGGCATCGGCAAAAACCGAATAGCGGCTCATCTGGGCGGCCGAATATTTGGCAGCAGCAGGTGTATTTAATATTTGATTTACTAAACCGGCAATGGTTTTGGTATAATCATCAACCGTAACAAAACCCGCGCGGGCAAGTAATAATTCGCCATAATACTGCGTAAAACCTTCGGCAAACCAAAGCTCACTGCTCATGTTGGCGTGTTCAAAGTTAAAGGGCTCCAATGATTTGGGGCGGATGCGTTTCACATTCCAGCTATGGAAATATTCGTGCGCATAAACGCCCATCAGGTAACTTTCATTCCCTTCAACTTTCGGAGCGGGAATAGTTATGGAAGTTGAATTACGGTGCTCCATACCATCGCCGGATACCGCCGGGTTTACATCGCTCACAAAAGTATACTCGCCAAAATCATAGGTGGGCAATTCGCCAAATACTGCTTTTTCTTCCAGTACCAGTTTCTGGATCATCTTACCGAAGTTATCAATCACCGCCTGGTTATCGTCCGAGTGCATGGTCAGGTTTATTTTTTCTTTCTTGCCATCGGTATTGACTACGTCCCAGCTACTAACATTATAATTAGACAGTTCGGTAGGGCTATCCATCATATATTGCAAATTTGGAGCGCTGTACACATTTGAGCCCTGGTGTTTAAGCTGTGTAGCTACTTTCCAGCCGTATTTATCAATGTCGTTAAATTCAAAGGTAAGGGGGCGTTTGTCCTGGCCTACCACCCACATAAACGTAGCGGGCATATTCAGGTGGGCATGACTTGGATCAATAGAAGCATAAGTGCCATCGGTCCAGTTGCCAAAAAGAGTGTAGCTTACTTTTACAGCGGCCGGGTGGTCCCCCACTTCGTAAACATCACCTTCAATTTGGGTTAATGGCAGTTCCTTACCGTCAACATCGGTAGCTTTAACGTTGTAAACATTTTTACCAAACTCATGGGTTGCATAACGGCCGGCAGACGAGCGGCTCATCCGCACCCTGAAAGCGCCTGATGGTGCCTGCGGAATGGTCATGCTGATCTCGGCCTCATGATGGGCCGCGTTTGGAAATGATATGGAATAGTAAATGGCTTTTTGTGGTTCCTGCTGTGCCATAACACTGCATGCAAGTACCGAGGCGGCGGTAAAGAGTAGTAATTTTTTCATCAACTTAAATTATCTGCGCTGAAATTACTATTAAATCGGCAAAAAAATTATATCAATATTATTACTTGATGCCGCATCTCAATGATCTGCTTCCATTCCAAATCCGTAAATAAAGTTTTTGTTTCAGGAGTAATGTAGTTGGCAGCCTCACCAATTATTTCAATTTGCTTAACGCAGGCAAACCGCATCATTGAATTTGAAAGAAATGTTGTCAAGTCGGTATTTAAAGTATAAGAATGGATCTCGTCAATTGCTTCTAAAATATGAAGCAATCTTTGGCTATCGCCCATCTTACCTCTCATAAATCAGGATTTTGTCTTTTTCGATAAATGGCGAAAGGTATTTAGATATAGCTTTTGACGAAACAAGGTCAACCTTCTTATGGAGTCTTTGCTGTATATCATCTTGCATCGATACAAACCCCAAACCAATATGCTTTGAGTAGTCAAGATCAACCAGGATGTCAACATCGCTTTCATCGCCGGCCTCATTGCGCGAATAGGAACCAAACAGATATGCCTTTATTACGGGCTGCCCCGAAAAGTAATCTTTCAGTATTTGTATGTCCTTAGTTGATAACTGCATCGCAATACAAATATAGCTAATCAATTGCTAAAACTACATCCTTCAAGCCTCGCTGCTACTTCATTTAAAACCCCTAATCCGGCCCCATTCATTTTATTATGTGTACATTTAAAGAAATTTGCCGGCTTATGATCCTTTTTTCAAGAAGAAACCTACATTACACCGATTATAAATGGACTGCTTACATCCCGAATGATCCGCGTGTAAATGGCAGGCCCGATCATACTGCGTTTGATAAGAACGAAGGGAACGAGATGGTATACCTGATCAATAAATTAATGGTGATATGGGATTACCGTTTTGCCAATACCGGCAATAAAATGGAAAAACTGATTCACGATAAACTTCCTGCCGATATCACCAGCCAGGAAGGCGTACAAGAATGGCTTAAATTAAATTTAAAGTTTTAGGCAAAGAAGCGGAATGCTGAAAGCCAAAAGCAAAGCGCGTCCTGTTCTAAAATAGGTTGACCAAAAGGTTAACGACTAAACAGGAAGCAAGAGTTAATCGCCTTTCAATTTGGGCGTTCGGCTTTAAGCTTTCGCCTTTATCCAAACAACAAGCCAAAAACCTCTTCAATACTGCTTACAATTTTGATGTCGATATTGTAGCGGGAAAGATCCATACGCTTCTTATCCTGGCCACTGGCGGGGAGGTTATATTTGGAAATAAAGATCTGGTTGAAGCCAAGCTTCTGAGCTTCGGCAATGCGCTGTTCAACCCGGTTCACAGCCCTGATCTCGCCCGAGAGACCGAGCTCGCCTGCAAAGCAGGTTTTGAACGGGATTGGCATATCCTCATGCGAGGATATGATAGCCGCGGCGAGGCCGAGGTCAATGGCAGGATCTTCAACTCTTATGCCGCCGGTAATATTCAGGAATACATCTTTTGCACCCAGCCTGAAACCACAGCGTTTTTCCAATACCGCCAGCAGCATGCTCATGCGTTTGGTATCAAAACCCGTAGCGGTGCGCTGCGGCATACCATACGCCGAAGTACTAACCAAGGCCTGGGTTTCAATCAGCATTGGCCTCATACCCTCTAAGGTAGCCGAAATAGTGATGCCGCTCAATGGTGTTTCCCGGTGCGAGAGCAAGATCTCCGACGGATTGGACACCTCCCTCAGGCCCTCACCCATCATTTCATAAATGCCCAGTTCAGATGATGAGCCGAAACGGTTTTTGATGGTCCGCAAAATCCGGTAAACATGGTGCCTGTCACCCTCAAACTGCAGCACGGTATCAACCATATGCTCCAATATTTTCGGGCCTGCAATCATGCCGTCCTTGGTAATATGGCCAATCAAAAATACCGGGGTCGAAGTCTCTTTAGCAAAACGAAGCAGTTCGGCAGTACATTCCCGAACCTGAGATACGCTGCCGGGTGTTGATTCGATATGTGCCGAGTGCAGGGTTTGGATGGAATCGATCACCACGAGGTCGGGTTCTAATGATTCTATTTGCTTAAATATATTTTGGGTTGATGTTTCGGTAAGGATATAACAAGCGCCGCCCCCCCCGCCCCCTAAAGGGGGAGCTTGTTTATCATCAAAATTTGTTGAAGCGCTATTTTTAGCCCCCCCTTTAGGGGGCGGGGGGGGCGATAACCTTTCCGCCCTCATCTTAATTTGCCGGTCACTTTCTTCACCCGATACATAGAGCACCTTTTGATGGGGCATGTTAAGCGCCAACTGTAACATCAGCGTTGATTTGCCTATACCGGGTTCCCCACCTATAAGCACCAGTGAGCCGGGTACTATACCACCGCCCAAAACGCGGTTAAACTCTTTATCCGGCGTAGGTACACGATGTTCTTCGGCATAGGTGATATCAGCCACCTGCACGGGTTTATTGGCCCGCTGCTGGCTGGTTGACGCGGGTTTCCAGGCCGGTACCGATGCATTACCTTTTTCAATCACCTCCTCAACAAAAGTGTTCCATTGCTGGCATGACGGGCATTTACCCAGCCATTTGGGCGATTCAAAGCCACAGCTTTGACAAAAGTACGCGATCTTTGATTTGGCCATTATTCAGTTGTGCAGATTACAGATGTGCAAATATGCAGATTATTTTGATTTTTACTAAATTAATTAGCAAAACACATTGATGAATGCTACTCAATTACCTTTATTTCTTATCCGCATAGATCCTGAAATACCCACACTCTTTCAGCACTTCTTTATAGTAGGCCGTTTTACTATATTTCTCTTTTAGCTCGGCAAAATAATTGTAGTACGCCCCGGTAACAGGCTGACTGGCTTTTATGTCGGCAAACTTGTCGGCACCTTTAAAGCTTGGGTCATTGTAAATTTCATTCAGCGCGCATTTGCTCAGCATGAATGTACAAAGGGCACGTTGCTCGTCAGTCGCTGCGTTTTTCCGTGCCAGTTCATAATACCTGATAGCTGTACGCATGGAAGTTAGCTTATCATCCATCCTTTCTTCGCCCTCATAATAATAACGACTGGTAGGGCCCGAAGCAACCACGTCTCCCTCATAAAACAGCCTCGCGTTACCGTAATAGGTAATGTTATAATAGGCATTGGCAACCGCGTAAGCATTACGATAAATGTTTTTCCCGTTTTTAATATCGGCATCCATGGCATACAATGTTTCTAAAAAGTTTAATGGTGTAAACTTTTTCATCTTCATAGCCGCATGGTCACAATCATGACAGTCAACTAACCTGCCGGCAAAAGGGTTACCGGCAAGCACAAAATCTTCGGGCTTCATTTTCTTAAGCTGAACAATGGCTTCAGGTAATTTTTGCTGATAGGTTAATGCGACAGCCTGATGGTAATATAAATTGTTTAGTGTTATCGGGTAGTACCGTAGCATTGCCAGCTCAAAGGCGGTTTTATCCGGCTTATTCAGCAGATCAATCATTTGCTGCACCCGGGCGCTATCCGCATAAAAATATTGTACGCTACCATTAAAACATTCTTCCCTAAGAAGATTACCTTGCTTTTTATAAAGCCGCGATATGGCAAAGTTGCAAACCGAAATGGCGTTATCAAACCGCAGGTCTTTTATCTTAATCTTATTATCGCGCAGGTTGGCAAGCCAGTTAAGGGGCTCCGTTAATTTTGCCTCCGCAACGGCATCCATTTTTTTAAGGTTTTTGATATATAACATCAGGTCAAGCAACTTGCCCTGCGCTATAATCATTTTATCGCCGGCAGGGAACTGGCTTTTTGCCGCAGCGTAAAACTTACCGGCTGCGGAGTAGTTGCTATCCAAAAAGTTAAGGTAACCAGCGGCGAGGTTCCAATAGTAAGGCTTGGCTGTATTATTTTTAAGGGCGATGTTTTCAATAAGCCGTTTACCATCGTTATCGGATTTTATTACCGAATCGGCAGGTTTACCGGCTCCTGTTGCGGCCTCCCTGATATTAATCAGACGACTTAACAGCAGGTCCAGCTTTTCGGATTTTGGATTGATGGCCGCGATAGATTTTATAGCCCTTGCGGCATCATATTGTACCCCCATCATATGCCACAAGGTTATTTTCTCTTCGGGCGTTTTGGCAAGCCTGAGTGTAGCGTTCCAATCACTTTCATTTTGCGGGTGGAAGCTCCAGAAACTCGGGATCTTTAATTTATAAGTGTAATCATAACAAAAGCTGTACAGGTAGTTTGATAGGGCGTAGTTTTTTTGCCTGTAATAATATCCGGCTACATAGCCCATTGTGCGGTAGTAAATGAGGTTTTTGGGGAAATGCTCCTTAAACTGATTGAACAATTTCACAGTTGTTGCCGACGACGAATTATCCAGGAAGTAATAATAACGAACGGCTTGAAACCATAACCGCTCTTTGATAAAAGGATCTGTTTCGGCGTCGAAGGCACTGATCAGCGTTGAAGCCAGCTTTACCGGCGAATGATTAGGCTTTACTTTGTCCCACGAATAATATTGATCGTTTACCGAATAAACCTCAGTGCTTTTGGCCAGCTTTAGGTAGCTATAAAAAGCGTTGAGCATTTTTGCCGATACGGTACCGGTGCTCATAGCCGGATATTTAGCGGGCAATACTTTGAGCGCGCCGGCTGATTTACGGGAAATGGAATCAACAGCGCCGGCACTGGCTTTAATAAGCAGGTACTGAAGTGATGCTTTGCTGAATTGATGGCTAAAATGATCGTACCATTCGTCAACAATAATATCGTTATACCAGGTATTGCTCCCATCGGTATAGCCCAGGCCATAGTAAACTTCGTTGCCCGTGTAAAAGAAGGGAGAGTATTGTTTGTTAACAAAATATTCGGGGGTAAAAACTGAATATTCTTCCTCATACGAATCGGCACAGGCCCAGATCACTCCTGCTATCGTTAGCGTGCATAAACTAAAAACGAGCAGAAATTTGCGTAATGGTTTCCTGGTTAAATTTTGAAAGGTCGATATTGGCCAGCTCATAGTAGATGATAGTTGTATGTTTTTGTTTAGGCAGATGCTGTGTTAATTGTTTGGCAGCAGCGTTCAATGTATTGCTGTCCGTTTCTTCAAGCTTAAAAATATCATTTTGTTTGATATAAATTCCATCAAGGAAAAAGCTTGTTCTGGCCCGGTAATTTGCCAGCCCTTCTGTTGGTTCAAAACGGGCCGGATCGGCAAGTTGTCTTCGCGCTATTTTTCCATATATCTGGATCACCCGGCCATCCCTGATGTGAACAGACCAGGAAAACAAAGGCAAGGCAATATCCAGCTTCAGTGGATAGCTGCCCAAGTAAGCGACATATTTATCGGCATCATCGCTATTGTATATTGAACTGGGCTGCTGAAGATCGGCATTGAGCTTGCCCATGTTATAAAACATCAGTACGCCTGCATCAACGGGTGGCACACCTGTGCGGTCCTTAAATTTAACCTGGTGCAGGCGGATGGTAGCCTCCAATTGTTTTTTACTAAGCTTTTTAAATGCCTTAAGGAAGCTGAAGTATTTGTCCCGGGTACTTAATGACCAGTCGCAGTCAACCTGTACTTTGGTATAGCTGATCTTCTTTTCCGCGGACAGCTCATTTATTAGTTTATTGCAATGGCCGGCAAGGGTGGTTACGGCAGTATCAGCAATATTTTCGAAAGTTTTGTTGGTGATGTAGATAACCGGGGTAATGTTCAATCCTTTTGGAATGTCGCTAAACCGCACAACCGCATTGGGATAGGAGCGTTGCTCTTTATCATTCCAGCTTACATCAAAAAAACGGAGATAGACATTATTGCCGGTTTGTTTTAATAAGCCGGCTTGTTGTTCATTGAGCTTGAAGCCGGTTTTCCAGTAATAGAATGCAGTTGTGGCATTGCCGGGTTTTTTACAGGAAGTTAACGGAAATAGCAAAACTACAACTGTAAACCAACCAAGAGATTTAAACATAATAAAGCAGCAGACTATTTTATCGGGAGTAAAGTACGGGATTTTTCGATAGATTGCTGAAGGGAAATAACTGCAGGGGTCGAAGTTTAGCGACCGCGTAGCTTCGTCCTAAAATGGGTTAAGCTTTCAGCTTAACCTCGACCAGTACCAGACCATTAAGAGCTTACTTATTCAATTTCTTTTCAACTGCACTCCGTTGGTTGGAGCCTGCTGATTTCTTTGCCGCTTCCACCTTTTTTGCGGTTGTACCTTCTTTGCGTGCTTCATAGTTCAATTCGTGTGGCTGCTCTGATACAGAGTTCCTTTCCACTTTTACGCCTCTTTTTGACATAGCTTTTCTTATTAGATGTAACTGATTAACAACGGCACACTTCAATGGTTTTAACCACCGGGTAAATAATTGTCTTTTTAAATTAATTACAACTAAATGAAATGTAGCTTGTTCAGCTATAAAGAAAAAAGCTATGAAAAACCTATTTGCACAAAAAAACAATACCGGATTATGGATCACAGCCGGCATAACAGGAGTTTTGGCAGCAGGCGCGGGGATCTGGTTTTACTTCCGTGGCAAAAGATCAGATGACACAGCCGGCTCCCAACAGGAACACGTTCAGGATTATCTTGAAGCCAAACACCCCAAAAAGAAAAAACATAAAACCGATGTAGACGAGTTGGCAGACCTGGTGCATCATCAGGCAACCTGAAAAGATTGTATACCCCTAACTGGTCGAAGTTAAGCGGTCGGCAAACTTCGACCAACAGGGTTTGCAGCGCGAAGCAACCGGAAAGCAGCACGATAACTATTATTAAGTAAACGTTTTTATTTAATGTGAGGAAGACGTACCTGCACTTAAAACAAGTATTTACTCTTCTGATGTCAGCATTACAGCACACAGCGCTCTTATTGTTTCAGCTAACTTACCTTCCGCGTTTAATTGTACAAGTTCTGTCTCTCTAAAAACCCGTTTATGTGATTTCCCCTCGTGCTTTGCCTCTATGGTAATAAAGGCTTCAGGGTTTAAGCTATCAGGGCCTGATCTCGTTACCTTCAAAACCTCGAAGTTTGGTTCGAAAATCTCTTTTATTTTATCAACTATCTCCATATCTCAAAAATAAATGTATTGGTTTTAAAAAACATCAGATCCGACCGGGCTATTTTTCACATTTGCTTATATCTCGCTTTTAATAATTAACATTTGATTACCCCCTTTTTGAAATTCGTAGTCTACTTTTTGTATATCAATATTAAAATCGCGGCCGAGCACGGCAAGTAGTTCGTCAAAAAATGGAGGCGCCCCGGCATTGAGGTTTAATATTGGGAAGATTCGCAATTCGGAGCATATGCGCATGATCTCGTGTATAGTCTCTATATGAAATTTTAACCCCAGATTATCATACAGCAACAAAAAATGAGAGCTTAAGCCCAACTCAAATGCGTTATCCGCGAAAGAGGTTTTAGCGGGCATGGTATGTTTAATATATCTCTGCCGGAAGCAGTCCTGCTCAAAATCCCGCAGAAAGTGGTTCATCGCGGCCATTCTTATTTCCTGCAGTTCTTCCACATCTCTAATATTGTTCCAAACAAACTTATCGGTGTTGGCCCTCATCTGGCCTATCACTTCTAAACAGGTTTCATCAATCCGTTTTCGGATATCATCAGTCGAAAATTGGTATAAAGGATCGATGGAGGTAACCCGCTTGCCCATCGCATGCATTTCAGCATTAAAGCTTGCCGGACCATCGCCTATACTGACGATCTTTTTGGTAACATCACCGGCACTGAGGTTAAACATTTGCTGATACTCGGTAAACGTACGGCCCCAGGGCACAACACTATTTAGTTCAAAAGCCATTATAATAATTTTTGTTATGGATAAAAAAGGTACCCGCATATAATGTGCGGCCGGATGGGTATTGAAAAAGGACTAATACTTAATAGTCGTTATAATCCCGGCTGCACAAAGCTGTGACGCCACCAATTGAGTTTGGTTATGTGGGAGTTGATCATTGATGGACAAGATATGATTAAAGGCCGGCAATAGCAAAGTTTATTACATATTCGAAATGCTAACCGACACGGGTTGCATTTTAGCGAAAGGTAATCTCTTGCTACCGTAAGGTTATATTTTGTGGTAGATATCCCGCACTTAGCCTTGCGGTGGCGACGGCCAGTCTGACAGCAGCGATAGGTAACTCTGTTCTGAATAGATTTAAGGTAGTCCCAAAACCAAAAAGAGCAGATGCTCATCCAAACATCTGCTCTTTTTAAAGATCTTTAATTTTGTGCCCTTTTCAAACTTTGCACATCTGAAGTTTTTACAGTTTAATTTCTTCGTCTTTTGAGGAGAAGAAATGGAACTCGGTGATTTGGTAGGATGGGTTATTTTTAACCTTGATCCATTGGCCATATTTGATAAACCACTTCATTTGGCGGTTATAGATGCCCTTTTTAATAAAGGCCTCAATATATGGGTGTACACACAGGGTTATACCTTTTTCGTTTTGCTCGGTAAGGATGTAATTGAAATTATTTTCAATATCGTCCATCAGCAAAATGGTTGGCCTGATAGTGCCGGTTCCGTTACAGGTAGGGCAAACCTCGCTGGTAACAATGTTCATTTCGGGCCTCACACGCTGACGGGTGATCTGCACCAGTCCAAATTTGCTCGGAGGCAAAATGGTGTGCTTGGCACGGTCGTACTGCATTTCGGCACGCAGAAAATCAAAGAGCTCCTTGCGGTTTTGCGGTTTGTGCATGTCGATAAAATCGATCACCACAATGCCGCCCATATCGCGCAGGCGTAATTGCCTTGCAATTTCTTTGGCCGCTTCCTTATTTACCTGGTAAGCGTTCTCTTCCTGGTTTTCTTTGCTGGCTGTACGGTTACCGCTGTTTACGTCAATAACGTGCAGGGCTTCGGTATGCTCAATTACCAGGTAAGCGCCGCCGGCAAGGTTCACGGTTTTACCAAATGCGCCTTTGATCTGCTTTTCGATACCGAAATGGTCAAATATAGGCTCCTTATGCTTGTGCATGCGGACTATACTTTCCATATCAGGCGAAATTTCATGAATGTATGACCGAATTTCTTCGAACATACTATTGTCATTGGTATAAATGTGCTGAAAATCGGGGTTCAAAATATCCCTGAGGATAGTTGATGTACGCCCTATTTCGCCCAATACCTTTTTTGAAGGCTCAACAGAAGGCAGCTTGGTAATAAACTGCTCCCATTTCGAGATCAGGTCAAGCAGGTCTTTCTGCAGCTCATCAACCCCTTTACCTTCGGAAACTGTACGGATGATAACGCCAAAATGCTTTGGCTTAATGCTCTCAACTACTTTACGGAGCCTGTTACGCTCGGTATTGCTTTTTATCTTTTTCGAAATAGAAATAGCTTCCGAAAAAGGTACTAAAACAACGTACCGCCCCGCTATTGACAGGTCGGAACTTAAACGCGGCCCCTTGGTTGATATGGGTTCTTTGGCTATTTGTACCGGGATAAGCTGGTTTTTGGTTAATATCTCAGAGATCTTGCCTCCTTTATTGATATCGGCCTCAAGCTTAAACCCATCCAATAGCTTTGACTGATATCCCCCGCTACGTACTTGCTTGGTCAGCTTAAGCAGGCTTTGTACCTGCGGACCAAGATCAAGATAATGCAAAAAGGCATCCTTCTCATAGCCAACGTCAACAAAGGCGGCATTTAAGCTGGGCATGATCTTTTTGATGCGGCCCAGGTAAATATCGCCAACTGTATAGTTGTTGCTTACCTGTTCTTTGTGAAGCTCTACGAGTTGTTTATCCTGTAATAATGCAATGGTAGCCCCGTTGGGGGATGAATCGATAATTAATTCTTTTATCAATTGCTACTCCATTTCTTATAACGGTAAAAACCGTGTGTTAATAAGTGGGTAAAAAAACACTAATAATAAAAAGTTACCCGCCCCGTATTGAGGCAGGTAAAACAATGTTTAGTCTTAAGTCATTAGTCGAAAGTTTAAAGTCAGGAAAGAAAGACTTTGTACTTAAGACTAAGTACTATCGACTTAACATAAATGCTTATTTCTTTTTATGTCTGTTTTTTCTTAAACGTTTTTTACGTTTGTGGGTAGCCATTTTGTGTCTTTTACGTTTTTTACCGCTCGGCATAATAATAATTTTTAAATGTGTGTTAGTTATTTAATTCCTTGATATATCCATCAATGCGCTGACTGAATACAGGGTCAGGCATCATTTCTTTGCATTTCTGGTAAGCATCAATAGCTTCCTTTTTCATACCTAATTGCTTGTAGCTTTCGGCTAAATAGAAAGTAGGCTCCAGTTCCTGCTTTTGTGCAAGCAGTGTTTTAAACCTGCCTACCGCTTTTTCATACTGACCCGATTTCATGGCAAACATCCCTAAGTTAAGGTTAGCGTTCCAGTTGTTCGGGTCTTTTTTAACAACTTCAAGCAGTAGCGCAATGCCCTGCATAGGGCCTGCTGCTCCATTTACATAAGCTATGCCCAACCCGGTTTTGCCTTCAAGGCTTTCGGGCTGTAATTTCAAAGCATTTTGAAATGCTTCGGCTGCGTTGCTTACAAAAGCGGGCTGCAATAAAGTATCTTGTGTAAGTTTATAGGCATCATTAAAACGGTTACCTGCGCTGATCCAATCTTGCGCCTTGTTATCCTTACGGGCTAATGCCTGATAGTAAAACGCTGCGGGTGCAGGTTGGTTAACATCGTCCCAGTGAGTGGCCAGCTGCTTTTGCAAAGCCGGCGCATCTGCGTCTGATGCTTTCTTTAGCTGGGTTTCAAGGTCATTTATCTTAGCTGCCAATGCATCCCCAATAGCTGCTTTGGCAGGGGCCGATACCATATCAACAGTAACGTTAGCTGCCGGCTTAACGGCGCCTGCTGAGGCGGCCATCGCCGGTTTGCCGTTTTTATCGTCTTTTGGTTTTACCAAACCTTTAACGGGCAACCAATACAAATAGCCCATAATAACAACTACTGCTGCACTAACGACTATTTGCTTTTTATTCATGATGGCGTATAATTATTTTTTGCTGGTTTTGTTACCTGACTTTACTTTCTCAACAAAAGTTTTAGCTGGCTTAAAGCTTGGTACAAAATGTTCAGGGATAATGATGGCAGTATTTTTTGAAATGTTACGTGCTGTTTTCTTAGCTCTTTTTTTAACCACAAAACTACCGAACCCTCTTACATAAACATTTTCGCCGCCAACCATTGAGCTTTTAACAACCTTGAAAAACGCCTCAACAGTTTCCTGCACGTCTACTTTCTCTATACCTGTCTTTGATGAGATTTCAGTTATAATTTCTGCCTTAGTCATATCTTATTTACTTAATTTAATTTTATAAATACTTAACTGTTTTGGGGTTGCAAAAGTATTGCTTTATCCGTTAACAGCGAAATATTTATCCGTTTTTTTTTACCAATGGCGCAAAACCTACATTTTCGTTACAATTTTGAGTATGAGAGGCTTATAAATTACTGGTTAAACACCAATTTGCCAATGTAAAGAAGTGTGAAAAAAAGTGTGAAAATCCATCATTCCAGCCCGTGGCGAAGGCTTGCAATTTCACAGGTATGCAGCCCGCATTTATCCCCGGTTTTTTAATTTTGATCCCTCACAATTTCTTACTTTCCGGCTCATTCCCCCTCCAATCCTGCCTCTTGATTCTTAATTTCTTGCCTCTTGATTTCTTGCCTCTTGATTCTTGATTTCTTGACTCTTGACTCCTCTTGATTCTTAATTACTTTTACACCAATGAATTTTACCGACGAAGTGGTACAATGGTACTTAAACAACAAACGCGACCTGCCCTGGCGTAATACTACTGATCCTTATGTGATCTGGCTATCTGAGATCATCCTGCAGCAAACCCGGGTAGAACAGGGCATGCCTTATTTTTACCGCTTCCTTGAAAAATATCCTGATGTAAGCAGTTTTGCCGCCGCCCATGAGGATGAGATCCTGAAGCTATGGCAGGGATTGGGTTACTACTCAAGGGGGCGCAATATGCTCAAAACAGCCCGGCTTGTACAGGAACTCCATAACGGCCACTTTCCTGACAGCTATAATGAACTGATAAAACTAAAAGGTATTGGCGAATATACAGCCGCCGCTATCGCGTCGTTTGCGGCTAATGAAGCCAAAGCTGTGGTGGACGGTAACGTTTATCGTGTACTGGCACGCTACCTGGGTATTTATGAGCCCATCAACTCAACCGGGGGTAAAAAAACATTTCAAAAGGCTGCCGATGATTTTCTTAATAAGAAAATGCCGGGACTGCACAATCAGGCTATGATGGAGTTTGGCGCTATGCTGTGCAAACCTAAAAATCCAGCCTGCGGTATTTGCCCTGTCCGCCTGGGTTGTGTAGCCTTTAACACCGATGCTGTTGCCGATCTCCCGGTGAAATTAAAAACAGTAAAAGTACGTGAGCGCTTTTTTAATTATTTCCTGGTAACTAACGGCAATACCGTTTTGATGAGCAAAAGGGGCGATAAAGACATCTGGGCCAATATGTTTGATTTACCCATGGTAGAAACAAGCTCACTTTTAACCCTGGAAGAGCTATTGAAACAACCTGAAGTTTTAGCTGTTTTTGGTAATGATATTAAAGCTATTGAAGTTTCGACGGTGCATAAACACATCCTTACCCATCAGCGGCTTTTTGTAAGGCTGATAAAAATTGAAAACCAGCCCCTCAAAACAAACGAAAACTGGGTTAAAATCAACGTTCAAAACCTGCCGGAGTTAGCATTGCCAAAAATCATTTTTATATTATTAAAAAATATTTTTAATTTGTAAAATAATTTTGCGTTAATTTATGGCATGTCTGGAATAAACAAAGTAATACTCGTTGGTCACTTAGGCAAAGACCCTGAAGTACGGAATTTAGAAGGTGGCGTATCCGTTACGAGTTTCCCTTTAGCTACTTCCGAAACCTTTAATAAAGATGGCCGCAAGGTTGAACAAACCGAATGGCATAACATTGTAATGTGGCGTGGCCTGGCCGAAGTTGCAGCCAGGTTTCTTTCAAAAGGAAAACTGGTGTATATTGAAGGAAAGTTGCGTACCCGCTCATTCGAGGATAAGGAGGGCGTTAAAAAGTACACTACCGAAGTTGTGGCCGAAAACTTTACCATGCTTGGCCGCAAAAGTGATTTTGAAACCGAGCCGTTAAAATCACCCTTAAAAAACGGGGATTCGTTTATCGATCATTTAGATGCCGAAGATTATTAAATTACCGATACTTACTAAAACATCCCAAAGAAAAAATGCCGGTAACGCTTGTCACTGGCATCTTTTATGTCCCGGAGAATTATAAATCTGTTATTGCTTAAAATAGCTCACACCCTGCGGCGGGGTACAATCTTCGGCTGGTCCGCATATATATGTCAGCGTAAGTACATTCCCGCCTGCATTTAAAACCATATTGTAATTGGCCGTTACTGCAATAATATTATTAACTGCCGCCAGTTCGGAAACCGGGCCAAAAGCATTGTTTTTGTTTTGATAATCAGTTATATCATACAAGGTTAAGACCGAATTCTGGATCTTATATTTTCCAACCCTTTTTGACGATGTTCCGATAAGCTTTTTAGAAACCGAGTCGATACTGGTTACCGTACCTTCAAATGTATGGTCGGTTTTAAAATCGTATTCATATTGTGTCCCTTGTTTTGAAAATGCAGCAGGAACAATCCATTTTCCGGATATATTTAGCTCACTATTTGTTACCGTCTCTTTATGACAGCCCCAAAAAACCGTTACTAAAACAATGGCTAACAAGCCTAACACTTTTGCAGGATTCGTAATCTGTTTCATATCAATGGTTACGCTTATAAAAAGCATAATGATACAGCCGCATATTCTTTTTTTGGTAAAAGCAAAAGCCCTCATATAATGGACTATTATGAGGGCTTTGCCTGTTAATACGTTTATCTTCCTCCCGGAGGGCATTTAGCTTTCAGATACTGTGTGAACAGCGTACGCAGGTGCTGTGTTGTGCCTTCACCTTCTGATATCGAATGCGTACGGTTAGGGTATGACATCAGCTGAAACTGCCGGTTGTATTTTACCAGTTCGTCAATCAGCAGCTCGGCATTTTTGTAATGTACATTATCATCGCCCGTACCATGAATGTAAAGCAGGTTACCTTTCAAATTCTTAGCATAAGTAACCGGCGAACCTTTGACAAACACAGCACGGCCGGCATCATCTGTAGGTACGCCCATATAACGCTCCTGGTAAATGTTATCATAAGTAAGCTGGTTGCCTACCGCTGCTACCGCGATACCGGTTTTATAAACATCACCATACTGGAACATCAGGTTAAGGGTTGATGAACCGCCGCCGCTCCAGCCGTGTACCGCTATACGGGTTGAGTCGACAAAAGGCCATTTGATGATCTCTTTGGCAGCCATAGCCTGGTCGCGGATGTTGATGATGCCAATATTTTTGTAAATAGCCTTGCGCCAGGCGGTGCCTTTAGGGGCAGGAGCGCCACGCCCTTCAACCGACATGTAAATATAGCCGTCGTCGGCCATGCTGCCTTCATACAGCCTGTTACGGCCAGTACCCCAGGTATCTGTTACGGTTTGCCCAGCCGGTTCGCCATAAACGGTAAACAGTACCGGGTATTTTTTATTCGGATCGAAATTGGTTGGCTTTACCATCCAGCCGTCCATTTCAATACCATCAACAGTTTTTACCTTGAAAAACTCAGGTTTATTTTTAGCGTTTTTATCAACGGTTATTACAGTACCGCCGATATGTTTGTGGGCGGGCAAACTGATCACCTCGCTTTGCAGGCGGGTATAGCTGTTGCTGAAATTATGCAGCGCAACCTTGCCATTAGGCGAAATATCATAGCTATGTGTGCCCGGTTCATCGGCAGGTGAAACGCGCTCGGCCGTACCGCCGCTTAATTTTATTTTGTAAAGATATTTCTGTGTAGCATTATCCGGCGATGCAATAAAATATACATAACCCAAAGCTTCATCAATCATATCAATACCGATCACATCATAGTTGCCTTTGGTGATCAGGCTTTCCTTGCCTTCGCGGGTTATTTTATATAAATGACGCCAACCATCCTTCTCGCTCAGCCATAAAAAGCTTTTGCCTTTTTCAATCCAGCCCCAGCCTACCGGGTCGCCGCCGGCTACACGTGCTTTAACATCAATCCATGAATCGTTATGCTCTTCGCGGATTACACGGGTTGCACCGTTTAATACGTTACCGATAAACACGCGGCTTTCATTTTGCGCGCGGTTCAACTGTTCAAGAATAACTTCGTTTGAGTTATCGGCCCATTCCATATTAGGAATGTAATGCTGTACAGCATCACCCGGAACATTGATCCAGGTAGTTGTACCAGTGGTGGTATTAACAACACCCACTTTGCATGAGCTTGGATCTTCGCCTGCAACAGGGTACTCAACCGGCACAACATATGGATAAACCGAATCGGTAGTGTTCAGCATTAAATAGGTTTTGATCTTGCTGGCGTCAATCTGCCAGTAGGCTATCGATTTGCTATCCGGCGACCAGCGGAAACCATCGCGGCAGCCAAACTCTTCTTCATAAGCCCAGTCAAAGGTACCGTTGATAAGCTTTTGGGTACCATCGGTAGTTAATTGCTTTACCGAACCATCGGCCAGGTCTTCCATATAAATGTTATGGCCGCTTACATAAGCTGCTTTAGTACCATCCGGCGAAAATTTGGCGAACATCAATGATGATGCCGGCAGGTTTTTGCCCAACTGCCAAAGCTTTTTGGTATTGGAGTCATACACCCAGTAATCGGCGCGGGTATCGTAGCGCCATACCTTTTTTGTATTGGTATTGATGAGCACTTTTTTGTTATCATCGCTCACTGTAAACCTTTTAACGCTGACAGGTGCTTTGCCTGCTGGCGTCAATTCTTCTTTAGTGATAAAAACAGTTTTTTTTGAGGTGTCACGGGCATCAATCATGATGATCTGCCCGCCGGTGATGCGGTAATACTGATAGCCGTCTTTTGTCCAGTTAACGGCAGCACGTTGCGCCCGGGCAGTATTTTGCTGGATAATTAACAGTAGCGCAGTAAGGAAAAATAATCCCGAACGGTAAAATTTCATATACATTTAGTTTGAATTAATTGAGCGGCGTTATTTTTATTTATTAAGTAACGTCACTGTAAATTTTGCGTTAAATTAGCACAATAAAGAAATCTAAAGCCATCTGTAATGAAAAAAATACTTCTATTCCTTGCTGTCTGCACCTTGTTTTTTACGTCAGTAAATGCCCAGCGGGCCGACAGGAGCAAGTTCATTAAAGACAGTTTAGACCTTTATATCAGCAAGGCCTTAACCAACTGGCGCGTGCCCGGCATAGCTGTTTGTATTGTGAAAGACAATAAGGTTGTGCTGATGAAAGGTTATGGCATTAAAGAGCTTGGCCTCATGAACAAAGTTGATGAAAACACCTTGTTCATGATAGGCAGCAATACCAAGGCTTTCACCGCCACCGCGCTTGCTATGCTGGAGGCAAATAAAAAACTGTCGTTAGATGACAAGGTAACCAAATACATACCGGAATTTAAACTGGAAGACAAAAACGCAAGCGACCAGGTAATAGTGCGTGATCTCCTTTGCCACCGCCTCGGCTTCCGAACCTTCCAGGGCGATTTTACCTTTTACAATACTAACCTTACCCGTCAGGAGGTGATCCAGCGTTTGGGCAAGCTCAAAGCTACTTATCCGTTCCGCACACGCTGGGGTTATACCAACGCTGCATTTTTAACCGCCGGCGAGATCATTCCGAAGGTAACCAACGGGCATTCATGGGAAGCTTATTTAAAGGAAGCCATTTTTGCGCCGCTGGGCATGGGCAACACACTGGCTTTAAGCAAAGATTTGCCAACATCCTTAAACCGCACCGTGCCGCATACTATCGTTGATGGCAGGCTTACCCCAATCCCTTATTGCCAGATAGATGGCATCGCACCTGCAGGGTCTATCAGCTCGTCGGTAAATGATATGAGCAAATGGGTGCTTGCTTTACTGAACGATGGCAAGGTTGGACAGCGCCAGGTGATCCCTTCTGCAGCCATCCAGGCTACACGTGTGCCGCAGGATATTGTGAGCAGTGTTCATCACATGAACGGAGAAAACAACTTTGAACTTTATGGCTTAGGCTGGTTTATCCAGGATTATTCGGGCCACAGGCTGGTGATGCATGATGGCGGGGTTAACGGCTATCTGTCGTCTGTAACGCTTTCGCCGCAGGATAACCTGGGCGTCATCATATTAACCAATACCGACCAGAACGAGCTGTTTGAGGCCCTGCGCTGGGATATTTTAGATGCTTACTTTAAACAGCCCTTCCGCAATTACAGCGAGGGTTATTTAAAACAATATAAAGCCAATACTGCAACCGCACAGGCCGAAGATAAAAAGCTGAAAGATTCGGTTGCCTTGAATCCCAAACCTTTATTGTTGCCCAATAAATACATTGGCAAGTACAGCAATGATTTTTATGGCAGCATGGAGGTTACCCAGGGCGAAGGCAGCAACCTTGAAATGCGCTTTGAGCACCACCCCAAAATGTATGCCTTGCTAAAACCGCTTGGCGGCAACCGCTTTTATGTAACTTTCTCTGATCCTACACTTGGGAAAGCTGTATTTCCGTTCACGGTACAAAACGGTGAGGTGACAGGAGTACGCGTAAAAGTGGCTGATTTTGTGGAGCGGGGCGCGTATGATTTTAAAAAGAATTAGGATTCAGCCGAAGCTACAGTCCGGATTTACAGTTTGTAAGGATAATTGGCAAAGCCGGGGCCTCCAAAAAGATAAATGACAGCCAACAGCGTCTTGCCGAACTTGTTTCGGCACCTCACAAGAAAGGTAGACGGCTTGATTTGCAAGCGGCTTAGCAAATGGGGTGTTGAAACAAGTTCAACATGACGATAACTTTTTAATCATCCCAGCCGTTGTTGGTGTTGTCACCAACAACTCTGCTCCATGCATTTGCGGCATTACATAAACAACTAACGGCGTAATATTGTAAATATGAAAAACGTGATTAAAAGGCCGTTAGGGATTGTTGGTGACAACACCAACAACGGCGAGGGGGCGAAGTTACAGTCCGGATTTTACAGTTTGTTAAGGATAATTGGCAAAGCCGGGACCTTCAAAAGATAAATGACAGCCTCCGGCTTCTTGCCGAACTTGTTTCGGCATCCTACGGGACAAGTAGGCGGTTTGCTTAGCAAATGGGGTGTTGAAACAAGTTCAACATGACGATAACTTTTTAATCATCTCACAGGTAGGAATGAAGCTTTTACTTCACGCTGTATAGCACCTGTGTACCATGAAGAAGATCCTTCGCTATCGCTCGGGATGACAAAGGCCCATCTACTGTACTTTACCTCTCCTAAAATAAAATAGCAAAACCCCACAAAAAATCAGCGCCATAATATCTTCCTAAAATGGAAGCTGCCATGGCGCTTAAAAATATCTAACCGATTAAAGTTTATGGCAGTACAATCTTGCGGATGCGGTTGTTATAATAATCGGCTACATACACATTATTGCTCGCATCAACCGCAATACCCTGCGGCGAATTAAAGATCCCTGCCGTGCCGACACCCTCCGCAAAACCGGCCGTTGAGTTCCCGGCAATTGATTTCAATACTTTACTCTTGGTAATTTCCATGATCCTGCCATTCTGATCGGCTATGAACAGGTTGCCGCTTTTGTCAAACGCGATTGCTGATGGGCTGCCAAGAAGAGCGGTTTGTTTATTGCCGCCGGCAAAGGTAGTAACAACACCTGCCGGGGTTATTTTACGAATGGCATGGTTAAGCGTTTCGGCTACGTATATATTATTATCAGCATCGATAGCTATGCCGTTAGGCTTGTTGAAAGTAGCGCTGGTTGCCGTTGCATTATCCAGGTAACTTGCCCCCCTGCTGCCTGCAAATGTGGTAACAACACCGGCCGGCGTTATTTTGCGGATCAGGTTATTGCCCATATCGGCAACAAAAATATTTCCGGAGCCATCAATTGCCAAACCGCGCGGACTGTTAAATGTTGCTGCGGTACCTGTACCATTCGTATATCCCGCATCGCCGCTGCCTGCAAAAGTGCTTACCACACCGGCCGGGGTAATTTTACGGATATTGTTGTTACCATAATCGGCAACGTAAATATTGCCCGATGCATCGGTAACTAAACTTTGCGGGGCATAAAACTGAGCGGTAGCAATAGGGCCATCAACATAACCAATGGCACCATTGCCCGAAAGCGTAGTAACATCTCCTGCTGTGGTAACTTTGCGTATGGCACTGTTAAATGAATCAGCCACATAAATATTGCCGTCGGTACCCACACTTATTCCCTGCGGACTGTTAAAAAAAGCGGCGCCGCCCAAACCGTCAACAAAGTCGGCCGCGCTATTACCGGCCAATGTGCTAACTGTGCCCCCTGTTGATGTTGTACCTTCGCCGGTAGTAAATTGCACCACTTTGCCGTAGCCTGTACCCGCACTGTTTACAGCATAAGCGCGCGCATAATAAGTGGTTTTAGGGCTTAAACCGGTAAGTTTTGTAGTATAGGCGTACAAAATTACTGTATCTGTGGTTTTCTTATCGGCAGTGGTAGGAGTTTGATTGGTGGCGCTGTAACAAATACCGTAGCTGCTCAGGCTTATATCAGTTGATCCGTTAAATAAACCACCTGTATAGGCAATGGTTCCACTTTCGGTAGTCACCACATCCATTGTGGTTAAATCAGGTACCGTTACGGGTGTAACATCTCCTTTTTTACCACAGCTTGTGCCAGCCAAAGCAACGGCAAATAAAAACGCGGCAAATAAAATTGTTTTAGTAAAGCTCTTTTTCACGAGTTAGTTTAAAAGTTATATGTAGTAAAGTAAGCAAAATTAACTCATCAATACGTAGCAAATTACTTTAAAGTAACATTTTAACAAATATTAACATACTTATTACTTACCAAAAGATTTCGCCGCCCCGCAAACGCAAATAAAAGCGGTTAACCGCTCTTAAACAGGGGTAAAGCAGTTCAAAAAACCCGGCAACATTTTTGGCGCAGGCCTGTTACTCATTTATTATGAAACTAATAATGCTGTTCATATCCATTTTGATAGCCAATACGGCTATTGCACAAAAACATGTGCCCCTGCCCCACGGGATGATATTTGGCGATAAACCCGACACGATAGCCTTGATGCCTGCCTCAAAACTGGAAGCTTTTATGGGGAAAAAAACACGGGTCACCACTGCCATTAGCGGCAGGATTATTAAAGTAACTAAAGAAAAAGGCGGCTGGTTTGAAATGGATGCGGGTAACAACCGGGTTATTACAGCGCATTTTACCAATGCAGGGATAAACCTGCCCGGGCAACTGGCGGGCCGTATGGTAATCATTTCGGGAATAGCAGCCAAACAATTCATTGCCGATGACCTGCAACATATGGCCGGCGATACGGTTAATGGCAAAAAGCAGCACAAAGTAAATACCAACCCAGGCCGAAAGGTTAGCTTTGAGGTAAAAGGATTGATGATAGATAAATAAGCTATTCAAGCCGGGTAAATGAAAAGCTGTAAATAAGCCTGATCCCGGCAAAAGGCGTGGCCTGGGACCCCTTTTTCAAATAATCGCCATGAAAGTTGAGATCGAGTGTTTGATGACGTCCTGACAGCAGGATTAAACCTGCTCCACCGGTACCGCCGTAGCCGCTATAATCAGAATCAAAGTAACCGAAGGCACCCGCCGATGCGTAAATTATTTTATTGAAATAATACCTGCCCGAAAGGCCCCCCACTACGTAGTATGGCTCTTCCACGCTCAAATACGGCGTAACACTTACAGCTTTTGTTATTTTAATTTCACCTTGTAAAAGGCCGCCGTAGCCGATGCTTTTTTCACGGGAGGTATTAAAACCCAACCCAAGGCCGATAGCATTTTTAGCCTGGGCATGAACTTTCACTGCCCCGCATACCAGCAGGGCAAAAAGCAGGATAAAAGTAGTTTTCAAAGCAGGATAGATTAATCGTTTAAAGTTAACGTTGTCTGTTAACCCTGACGATAACACCTACACGTTTGTTACAATGAGCTGCCTTAATTTTTCAGAAACCTCGTTTTTGTTTACCGCGGACGCCTCACGTTTACATTTCATGTAGTGCTCCCGGGCAATTTTTTCGGCCAGGTCGCCGATCGTTTTTACGTGCATCTCTTTGCCAAAACGTCCGGCCAGTTTTAAACCTATCCCCGCTATTACCATACCGGCAATACCAATGGCCAGGTAATAAAAGGCCAAAACAAAGCTAACTACCAATATCATGGAAAACAGGTTAACTATCCATTGCTTCGGCTGAAGCAAACGGATCTGGAAACCCATCTCTTCTTCAATGGCAGCCACAGCCTCAATACGGCTATCGCGCGGAAAAAGATCAGCGAGTTTGGTTTGGGGCTTTATGATATCCTTATCATGCCCCGATGATGCATTGATGGCATTACGGAGTTTGTAAAACGCCTGCTGTGTAGTACAGCCATCATTTGTTTTTTTTACCTTTTCAACAACAACGTCGCAAAGTTTACCAAAGTTTTGTACATCATTTACCGATGTATCGTTTAAACTGATGTTAAATGATTTTTCAATTTTCACTAAAACATCATCCATATCTTCAGGATCAACACTTTTAAGGTTGATTTCCTGACCATTAGCCGTATTAACTTTCAATCTATAGCAACTAAGTACAACAATAGTGAACCTGCAATTAGGGTTGCAGGCTCACGTTATTAGCAATTAAACTACAAAGGCTGCAATTTAATGTTTTAATTATCTGCTCAAATACATTGATTTCTCTTTGTACAGATGCCTGAAGTATGGGTCCTGCAGGTTAGGGATAAAGCGGATAGCCTCACCTGTCGATTTCATTTCAGGGCCAAGCTCCTTGGTAACTTCAGGGAACTTATCAAACGAGAACACCGGTTCTTTGATGGCATAACCCCAAAGCTTGCGTTCGATGGTAAAGTCGCTCAGCTTATTAGCTTCAAGCATAACTTTTGTTGCTATGTTGATGTATGGCACATCATAAGCTTTAGCAATGAAAGGCACGGTACGTGAAGCACGCGGGTTAGCCTCAATCACATACACCTTATCATCCTTAACCGCAAATTGTATGTTCAACAAACCGCGTACATTAAGCGCCGTGGCTATCTTTTTGGTATATTCTTCTATCTGGTGGATTACATTGTCCGACAGATCGAATGGAGGCAATACAGCAAATGAATCGCCCGAGTGGATCCCGGCAGGCTCAATGTGCTCCATGATCCCTACAATGTGTACATCTTCGCCATCGCTGATCGAATCAGACTCGGCCTCGGCGGCACGGTCAAGGAAGTGGTCGATCAGTACGCGGTTGCCCGGCAGGTTGCGCAGCAGGCTTACCACAGCTTTCTCCAGGTCTTCGTCATTGATCACAATGCTCATGCCCTGCCCGCCTAATACGTAGCTTGGGCGTACAAGTACCGGGTAACCAACCTTGTGGGCAACTTCAAGCGCTTCTTCTGCACTTTCGGCAACACCATATTTAGGGTATGGGATGTCAAGATCTTTCAACAAATCAGAGAAACGGCCGCGGTCTTCCGCAATGTCCATGTCATTGAATGATGTACCAATAATCTTGATACCATGCTCATGCATCTTCTCGGCCATTTTAAGGGCTGTTTGGCCCCCCAGCTGTACAATTACCCCATAAGGTTTTTCAAGCTCTATGATCTCGCGTACATGTTCCCAGTAAACCGGCTCAAAGTACAGCTTATCGGCCATGTTAAAATCGGTTGATACAGTTTCAGGGTTACAGTTAACCATGATAGCCTCAAAACCGGCTTCCTTGGCGGCAAGCAGGCCGTGAACGCAGCTGTAATCAAACTCAATGCCCTGGCCTATGCGGTTAGGGCCCGAGCCCAATACGATGATCTTTTTCTTATCGGATGCTACAGATTCGTTTTCTCCCTCATAGCTTGAATAGTAGTATGGGGTTTTAGCAGGGAACTCGGCAGCGCAGGTATCAACCATTTTGTAAACCCGGTGCATGCCCAGTGCTTTACGGCGCTGATAAACATCTTCCTCGGTTACGTTACCCAAAATGTGGGCTATCTGCACATCCGAAAATCCTTTTTGTTTCAGCGTATACAGGAACTCTTCAGGAACGTTGTTCAATGAATAACGGCGAAGCTCTGTTTCAAGGTTAACCAATTCCTGGATCTGGTTCAGGAACCAGCGGTCGATTTTGGTTACTTTACGTACCGATTCGATCGGTACGCCCAGGCTTAACGCGTCATAAATGTGGAACAACCTGTCCCAGCTCGGGTGCTCAAGGCTGGCCATGATTTCTTCGAGGTTACGGCTCTGGCGACCATCGGCACCTAAACCGGCGCGACCAATCTCCAAACTCTGGCAGGCTTTCTGCAAGGCTTCGGTGAAGCTGCGGCCAATGCCCATCACCTCACCTACCGATTTCATCTGCAGGCCAAGCTCTTTGTTAGCGCCTTTGAACTTATCAAAGTTCCAGCGCGGTATTTTCACGATCACGTAATCCAGCGTAGGCTCAAAGTAAGCCGATGTTGTTTTGGTGATCTGGTTTTCAATTTCATCAAGGTTATAACCTATGGCCAGCTTTGCAGCTATTTTAGCGATAGGGTAACCGGTAGCTTTTGATGCAAGCGCTGATGAGCGTGATACACGCGGGTTGATCTCGATAGCGATGATGGCTTCATCGGCAGGATTTACCGAAAACTGCACGTTACAACCGCCGGCAAAGTTACCGATGGCGCGCATCATTTTAATGGCCTGGTTACGCATTTCCTGGTAGCAGCGATCGCTCAGGGTCATGGCAGGGGCCACGGTGATCGAGTCGCCGGTGTGGATGCCCATCGGGTCAAAGTTTTCGATAGAGCAGATGATGATCACGTTATCGTTGCTGTCGCGCAGCAATTCAAGCTCATATTCCTTCCAGCCAAGCACAGCCTGTTCAACCAGTACCTCATGGGTTGGTGAGGCTTGCAAACCGCGGTTAAGGGCTGCATCAAAGTCTTCCTTTTTATGAACGAACCCTGCGCCTTTACCACCCAGCGTATAGCTTGGGCGTATTACCAGCGGGAAACCTATTTCCTGTGCACCTTCTTTACCTTCAAGGAACGAGTTGGCGATCTTTGATTTGGCAACCCCTACGCCGATATCAACCATCAGCTGGCGGAAAGCCTCACGATTTTCGGTTTTTTCGATGGCGGCAATATCTACACCGATAACTTTAACGCCATATTTTTCCCATATGCCGCGTTCAGACGCTTCGATACAAAGGTTCAACGCGGTTTGGCCGCCCATGGTAGGCAGTACAGCGTCTATCTGCTGTTCAGTTAAAATTTTCTCAATGCTTTCGCAGGTGAGCGGCAGAAGATAAACATGGTCGCTGATAACTTTATCCGTCATAATGGTTGCCGGATTGCTGTTAATAATAGAAACGGAGATGCCTTCTTCTTTTAGCGAGAGAGCGGCCTGTGAGCCGGAATAATCAAATTCGCAAGCCTGGCCGATAATGATTGGGCCGGAGCCAATGATCAGAACGGATTTGATGGAGGTGTCTTTGGGCATAGGGCTTTTTTTAAGTCAAAAGTTCTAAGTCAAAAGTTAAAGGCCTTTAAGCCTTTAAACGGTTTTTCCTATGCGCTGAAAGCCAAGAAATCCCGACTTCAGCGTCGGGGTGCAAAGATAGAGTTTTAATAAACACCATTCATGTTTTTTTTCAGATTTAACATTGTCGCAATAACACCCGGCTTTTTTTATGTTTCGGGGCGCATTTTATTAAAACAATAGGCTTACTATTTCCGTAAAATCTCACTATATTTACTTACAGCCCGGCCTGTAATTTCCAATTGAACCTGTAATTGCGCTAACCCGCAAATACTTTTATATATTTAAGGACTATGATAAAGAAGCCTGTTTTTCCGTTGCTTGCGGCTATTTTATTTTGGGGCAGCTGCGCCATGCTGCAATCGGTTGTTAAATCAACCTTTCCTTATACAGCAATGATGGTAATCCCGGCATCGGCTAAAGTTGATGAGCCTCAAACCGCCATAAGCACCGGCAACAGTTTTGACCAGGATTTTACCAAAGACGGCAATAATGCCGGCAAAATAAGCGAAGTTCGGATTATATCGGCCAAATTGCAATCGAGCGATCCATCAGATTATAATATTGGCAATATAGCGTCATTAAGAGTATACATGGGTAAAAAAGATGGCAGTGAAGAAGTAATGGTAGCTATCCGTAAAGATATCCAACCCAACGCCGGCAACAGCATTGTACTGGATATAGACAACTCGCACTTTTTAGATGAGCTGGTACGTGAACCAGGTGTGCGCATACGGATGGTTTACCGCCTGCGTAAAGCTGCAGCAACTGATGCCAGCCTGAAAGTATCGTTGGGAATAGGATCTTACCCATCTAACTAATCATTTCAAAGCAAAGGTAACCGGCACGCTATATATTACTCTTACCGGTAAACCAAACTGCGTGCCCGGCAACCATTTAGGCGAGTTATTAAGCACCCGCACAGCTTCATCATCAATAACAGGGGCAACAGACTTACTCACTTTAATATCTGTTAATGCTCCATCTTTTTCTACAACGAACGAAAGGATCACGGTACCTTCAATCCCCCGGCGAAGGGCATCATCGGGATATTTGATATTGTTTGATAAAAACCTGCCAAACCGCTCAAGCCCGCCTTTAAATTGCGGAGGTACCCCACGAGATTTCAGGTAGGTGTTTACTTTTCCATCTTTAGTTGTAGCTGTGCCTGATATCAACACCCCGCTATCATAAATTTCGATAAAAGTAGTCTTGAAGTCTTGAAAATCACCTTTCCACTGCCCATCGCGTTTGCCGCCTTTTACAGGGCCTTCTTCTTCAACATAAGCAAATTTGTTATCGTAGCCCTTAAAGTAGCCATTACCTTCGGAAACCTGGTCGTTTCCTAATGAATCTTTATTGGCCATGATGAGGTAATTGCCAGACCTCCCGGCAGTACGGTCTTTATTATCCCCGGGATACGAAAACTGCGCGTATAAGCTGCCATTGGGATAAAATTCCATATCCTCACCGGCCTTTACCCCGTTTTTATAGCTGATGACTGATTGCCTTTTGCCATTGGTATAGTAGGTAACGCATTGCCCTTCAAATTGTGGCGGATCGATCTTTACAGATTTGCCAATGAGTTTTTGAGTTCCGCTGGGATAAAATTCAAAAACATTATATAACGCCGAAGCCGAGTCCGGCTCACGCACCACACGGATATAATCGGCGCTATCGCGTGTATCAACATATTTACCGTTATTTTTGATAAAATAAACGTTTTGGCGTTGGGCAAAAACTCCGGTTACAGTAACAAGAAAAAGGGTGATTATAAAAAGTGTTTTCATAAATTGCGGCTTAGGCGCCGCTAATTTACTTAATCAGTTTGTTATCTGAATCGGGGAATATTAAAATAGGTTCGTAGTTGCGGGCCTCTTCAACCTCCATGTAAGCATATGACATAATGATCACGATATCGCCAACCTGTGCCAGGCGGGCGGTAGCGCCATTAAGGCATACGGTGCCTGTTCCGCGTTCGCCTTTGATAACGTAGGTTTCAAAGCGGGCGCCGTTATTATTGTTCACTATCTGAACCTTTTCGTTGGGGATGATATTTGCAGCCTCAATCAGGTCTTCATCAATAGTGATACTGCCCACATAGTTCAACTCGGCCTGTGTTACCTTAACCCGGTGAATTTTGGACTTTAATATTTCAATTATCATGGCGCAAAGTTAGGAATATTTAGTTCATGCGAACAAGTTCATAGTTAATGGTTCATGGTTCATAGCAGTAAGTTTACAGTTAAATGGAAGTTAGCGGGTTATAATCAATCATTATCAAGAATTACCGCTCTAACTCAGCCCATAAACTATAACCTATGAACCACCAAATACTATGAACTATCAACTATGAACCATAGGCTCCTAATCAATCAACACATTATCAATCAATCTTGTTTTACCTACGCGTGCTGCAACAAGGGCAACAACGGTTTCGGATGCCGGGGTGGCGGGGTGCAGCGTTTTGCCGTCGGCTATTTCAAAATACTCCAGCTCAACGCCGGGCTCGTTGCTGATCATTTGGGCTGCCTGTTGCTGCAGTTCGTCAATTTTGTTAATGTCGAAGTTTTCTTTAACCAGGTTCAGGGTTTTGGAAAGGATGAGCGACTGTTCCCTGTCATACGGAGTGAGGTGAATATTTCTTGAGCTCATGGCCAGGCCGTCGGGCTCACGCTCAATCGGGCACATCACCAGCTTAACGGGCATCTCCAGCACCTCAACCATTTTGCTGATCACCATAAACTGCTGGTAATCCTTCTGCCCAAAAAAAGCGATGTCGGGCTTTACAATATTGAACAATTTATTTACCACCTGCGTTACCCCCTGGTAATGCCCGGGCCTGAATTTCCCTTCCAGCAGGTATTCCAGATCGCCCATGTCAAAATGCCATTTCTCATTATCAGCATACATTTCGGTAACCTGCGGATTGAACAAAATATCGCAGTTAACTTCCTCCAGGCGGCGGATATCATCGGTTATGGGGCGGGGGTATTTTTCAAGGTCCTTAGGATCATTAAACTGGGTGGGGTTCACAAAAATGCTGCAAACAACCTGGGTGCTTTGCTGCTTAGCCAGTTCAATTAAACCCAGGTGCCCTTTATGCAATGCGCCCATGGTTGGTACAAAGCCAATTACTTTTACCGGTTTACGGTTAAAATAATCGGTTATCTCATTTTTAGTGCTGAATATTTTCAACGTAATAGGTGTTACAAAATTTGGCAAAGGTGTACAATTGCTTAAAATAAACCAAAAGTTACTTGCATAATTCGTTGGCAGTTTATATAATAATAGTTATATTTGCAAACTCAAATTTTTTGACTTCTTTACATTTTAAATACTGATTTAGTGATGGGTAAATCTAAGCTTTTGTTTATAACTCATGAAATGTCCCCTTTCCTTGAACTCACAAAAATTGCTGAAATAACACGCCAACTTCCGCAGGCCATGCAGGAGAAAGGTTACGAGATCCGTATCCTTATGCCGCGTTTCGGCAATATCAATGAGCGCAGGAACAGGCTTCATGAAGTGATCCGGTTATCAGGTATGAATATTATTATCGACGATAATGATAACCCGCTGATCATCAAAGTAGCATCTATCCCGGCGGCGCGTATGCAGGTGTATTTTTTGGATAATGAAGAATATTTTCAGCGTAAACATGTGTTTGCAGACAAAGAAGGTAAATTTTACGCCGACAATGACGAGCGCATGATCTTCTTTTGCAAAGGTGCATTGGAAACTGTTAAAAAATTAGGCTGGGCGCCGGATGTGATCCATTGCCATGGCTGGATGAGCGCGCTTGTGCCTGCTTATCTGAAAACAACCTACAAAGACGATCCTACATTTAAGCACTCAAAAATCATTTACTCCATTTATGAAAATGATTTTAAAGAGAAATTGCACAATGACTTTGCTACAAAAGCCATCATGAGCAATATGAACGAGCAGCATGTTGAGCCGTACAAAGGCGGCACTAACTCAGCATTGTATGCAGGTGCAATCCACTACTCAGATGGTATCGTTTTAGGCAGCCCCGATATTGATGCAGATGTGTTAAATAATGTTAAAAACAGCAATAAATCGGTTTTAGAATTTGATTCTACCGCAGATTTCGAAAATTATTACAATTTTTACGACGAAATTACCAACGACGAATTGGTGGATGTTGCATAAGACTTAATATTATATATGAAATTTTTCCGATTAGACTTATTGACCCTGTTAATAAGTCTTTTTATTTTGAACAGTTGTAAACGCCAGGATGGTATTGGTTTGGGCGTCAATGATCAAAACGAGATCAATGGCAGCCTGATAGTTGATACCAACATCGTTATTAACACTGTTGCTGATGATACTGCGGCTACCTCCGGCCAGACCAGGACACCGCTTGCCAACTTTACCGACCCGGTATTCGGCACAACAAAAAGTATTGTTGCTTTAGGTGTTAACCTGCCTAATGGCGCCGCTTATACTGTACCTGCAGGTACGTTGACAATCGACTCGGCTGTGCTTGTGCTTAAATATTCTGACGGTTTTTATGGCGATTCGCTGGCTTCACGCTATAAAATAAACGTGTATCAGCTTCAAAAGAAAGTAGAAAGCAAAACCTATTACAGTAACAACCACTGGGATGCCGACCTGGGCAATTTGCTTGGTTCCAAAACCTTTACAGCCCGTACGCACGACAGTATTACCATAGCCCGCATCCGTACCGACACATTAGATACCGTTCAGCGTGTAGCCCCTCAGTTACGTGTGCCGCTTAGTAAAGCTTTTATCTATAACAACCTGTTTAATGCAAGCGGCGCTGTACTTGCGTCACCAACAACTTTTCAAAGTACTGTAAAAGGGCTTTATCTTTCATTAGACAAGGCACAGGCCAGCGACGCCGGCGGTATCATCCAGCTTGATCTTGCCTCATCGCAAATTGATGTTTTTTATAAGGTTGTTACAGCTGCCACCAGTACAACAACCAGTACCATTGATACGGCATCGGTAACCCTGCCGTTCTTTAACCGTGCTGCCGAAATTACGCATACCTATAGTACCACTATCCAGGCAGCCTTGAATAATACAACAACATCACAAAATACGGTTTACCTTCAGGGCCTTGCAGGCTTAAGGGCCAAGCTCAGTTTCCCCGGCCTTGACAAACTTATTGATTCATCAATTGTGTTAAACCGTGCCGAGATCGTTATAACCCCGCGTGCGGGCTCGGGTGTTCCTTATGCGCCTTTACCCAAGCTAACTATGTACAAGCTGGATATAGCCAAACAACGGGCTTTGATACAGGATGCCTCCGCGAGTGACCCGCGTTCGCAAACAAGTTTGTTTGGCGGCAGATATGACCGTACAAAAAAAGAATACCACTTCCTGGTTACGGCTTTTGTACAGGACCTGATCCGCAAAAAAACAGTCGATTACGGCACTTATATCGCCCCTGTTGATACTACCCTTGTTAATGTCACAACAGGTATCGACGTAGGCCCGTCAACACAAACGGCAGCCCGTACGGTGATAGTGGGCAGTGATAAGGCAACTCCGGGTTATAGCATCCGCATGAATATCATTTACACCAAAATTCGCAAGTAAGATATCTCTCAATAAACAAAAGAATCCCCGCTTAGGGGATTTTTTTGTTTAAGACAATACACTTCTTAAAATACTTTTCTAAGTATTTTAAAACTTCTCCTTTTTTGAAAAAAATCAAAATAATTATTGCTGATATGTGTTATATAGCTGTTTATTTTGCGGCGTTTAACATTTATACTTGATTATTTTATGTGCGGAATTGTTGGTTATATAGGATTCAGGGATGCTTACCCTATAGTTATAAAGGGACTTCACAGGCTCGAATACCGGGGCTATGACAGTGCCGGCGTTGCCCTGCTTGATCATGACCTTAAAGTTTATAAAAAGGCCGGCAAGGTTGAAGACCTCGAAAATTTTGTGAAGGGGATTGACCTGAAGGGGACAATTGGAATGGGCCATACCCGCTGGGCAACCCACGGCGAACCGAGCGACCGTAACTCGCACCCGCACTCATCGGGCGACAGGAAGCTTACCATTATACATAACGGCATTATTGAAAACTATGGAGTGATCAAGGAAACCCTTGCAGCTAAAGGCCATGTTTTTAAAAGCGATACGGATACCGAGGTTTTAATACACCTGATTGAGGATATCCAAAATGCAACCGGCCTTGATTTGAAAGACGCCGTGCGCGTGGCTTTAAATAAAGTAATAGGCGCATATGCCATCGTTATCATGAGTGCCGATGAGCCCGACCTGCTTATTGCGGCCCGCAAAGGCAGCCCCATGGTAATTGGTGTAGGCAAAGGTGAGTATTTCATAGCTTCAGACGCCACGCCCATTGTGGAGTACACTAAAAATGTGATCTACCTTAACGATAACGAAATTGCCTATGTACACCGTGAAAGCCTGCTGGTAAAAAATATCGACAATTCGGTACAAACACCCTATATCCAGGAACTGGACTTAAAACTGGAAATGCTGGAGAAAGGCGGCTACGATCATTTCATGATGAAAGAGATCTATGAGCAGCCCCGTTCCATCCGCGACTGCCTGCGCGGCCGTATTTACCCCCAGCAGGGCAAAGTTCAGCTCGGTGGCATTAAGGAATACACCGAGAAGCTTAAAAACGTGGACAGGATCATTATTGTGGCCTGCGGCACCTCATGGCATGCAGGTTTGGTAGGCGAATATTTAATTGAAGAATACGCGCGTGTGCCGGTAGAGGTAGAATACGCCTCCGAGTTCAGGTACCGCAACCCTATCATTACCGAAAAAGACCTGGTGATAGCCATATCTCAATCAGGCGAAACAGCCGATACCATGGCCGCCATTGAACTGGCTAAAGAAAAAGGGGCAACTATTTTTGGGATATGTAATGTGGTTGGCGCATCTATTCCGCGTTTAACGCATGCCGGCGTTTATACCCATGCCGGACCTGAAATAGGGGTAGCATCAACCAAGGCCTTCACCGCCCAGGTAAGCATGTTAACGCTGATAGCTTTTTACATAGCCCAGCAGCGCGGTAAAATTACCCAAAGCAAAATGGTTGAGTATTTAACCGGCTTAAACGAAATCCCGAACCTGGTACAGGAAGCGCTGAAATCAAACGAACATATCCGGCAAATTGCAGCCCGGTTTAAAGATTCGACCAATTGCCTGTTCCTGGGCAGGGGCAGTTCGTTCCCTGTAGCCCTTGAAGGCGCTTTAAAGCTCAAGGAGATCTCTTACATCCACGCCGAAGGTTATCCGGCCGCCGAAATGAAACACGGCCCTATCGCTTTAATTGATGATGAAATGCCGGTAGTGTTCATCGCCACCAAACATTCATCGTACGAAAAAGTGATCAGTAACATACAGGAAGTAAAAGCCCGTAAAGGCCACGTAATTGCCATTGTTTCCGAAGGCGATACCGAAGTAAAAGGTATGGCCGATTATGTGATAGAGATCCCGCAAACCAATGAGGCATTTGTACCGCTGGTGGCAACCATCCCGCTGCAGTTACTGGCTTATCACATAGCCGTAATGCGCGGCTGTAATGTTGATCAGCCCCGTAACCTGGCCAAGTCGGTTACGGTAGAATAAATATCTGTACCGATACAATCTAATTTTTCCAGCCCCTGCCAATAACGGCAGGGGTTTTGTTATTTTTGAGAAGAAACAAATACCTGCTGCCTATGAGTTTTGAAATGTTTAGCCAGGCCGAGTCCTGGATCTCCCTGATCACACTTACGCTTTTGGAGATCGTTTTAGGGATCGACAACGTGATATTTATCTCCATCCTGTCTGATAAATTACCGGCCAACCAGCAAAGCAGGGGCAGGAGGATTGGTTTGGGCATGGCCATGATCACCCGTATCCTGTTGCTGTTATCTATTAGCTGGGTAATGACGCTTACCGCCCCCTTGTTTAACCTGAGTTCGGTTTTGAGTATTACCAACCCCGAATGGGTTGAAAAACTGGCTATCTCCGGCCGTGACCTGATCCTGATCATCGGCGGCCTGTTCCTGATCTATAAAAGCACTGCCGAGATCCACCATAAAATTGAAGGCGAAGAAGAAGACGAAGGAACCATAAAAAAACATTCGTTCTGGGGCACCATCATCCAGATCATGCTGCTGGATATCGTTTTCTCGCTCGATTCGGTGATCACTGCTGTAGGGATGGCCAGCCATGTAGAGATCATGATCCTGGCGGTTGTAATAGCCGTAGGTATTATGATGTGGGCCTCAAACGGGGTGGCCTCATTTGTAAACAAGCACCCAACCGTAAAAATGCTGGCACTATCATTTTTGTTATTGATAGGTGTTTCGCTTTTAGCCGAAGCTTTTGAACAGCATATCCCTAAAGGGTATATCTATTTTGCCATGGCTTTCTCAGTTTTGGTAGAGATGCTGAATTTGAAAATGAAAGCGAATAAGGGTAAGAAAGTGGTGAGCAAGGAGTAATAATCAAATAGCATTTGCGTACGTTTATAATTAACGTAAACTATAAAAAAACAGTCATTGCGAGGTACGAAGCAATCGCGAACTATACAGATCGGATCTGCTTATTGGGGATTGCTTCGTACCTCGCAATGACGGTTTATAAATTGTTGGCCAATAAATTAAGCTAATGACCCAATGATATTCAAATGACCACTAAAGGGCTACCGCCAACGCTTTCCCGCTATACTTAACCACCTTATCAGCCTTAGCGGTCAAAGCCACATCCGAACCATGTGCGCCTTTAACCAGTACCACATTAAATGTGCGGCTTTTTAACTGACCTGGGAAATGTCCCTTAGTATCTGAAATGCTTAACTTATGTGTTTTATCGTTCCAGTTTAACGTAAACGTAGCCGATTGTCCTTTTTCGTAGTTATAGTTATCGTTCTCATCCTCATAAAACTTGAATGAGGCATCGGCACCGGGGTAAATACGCAGTTCGATATTGCTGTTTGGTTTTTCGGTTGCATACTCAACATCAGGGCCCATTGGTATAATTGAGCCCGCTTTTACATACAGTGGTAAGATCTCGATAGGCGCAGCTGCACTAATGGTTTGGCCACCATCGAGCAGTTCGCCTGTCCAAAAGTTATACCATTTGCTGGCGGCAGGAAGGTAAACCTGGCGGGCCTTGGCTTTTCTGTCGGCATCGCTTGAGGTATAAAGTTGCTCGGTTACCGGGTTTACCATAAAGGCCGGCCCAAACATATACTGGTCCGGAATACCGTAAACCTTGCTGTCGCCGCGGTAATCAAACGCCAGCGAACGCATAATGGTATAGTTATCCTTAGTTACACGACCTGCCAATGAATAAATGTATGGCATCAAACGGTAACGGAGCTTATCAAAATTAAGCAGGATCGACCTTGTATTTTCGTCCCAGTTTTTGCTGAAGATGGCACGCTCGCCTTTACCGTGGATGCGGAAAATAGGGCAAAATGTACCGAACTGGAACCAACGGGTAAACAATTCGCGTTTATCCGGCTGCGACCAATCGGCAGGTTTCCAGTGGTAATGATATCCGCCGATGTCTGACGTCCAGTAAGGAATGCCCGATGTACAGGCGTTGATGCCCTGCGGTACCTGGTCTTTAAAATCATGAAAAGTACACTCAATATCACTCGACCATAATGTAGAGGCGTTGCGCTGCTCACCGGCAAAGGACTGCCTTACCAAAAAGAAGGCGCGCTTACCGGGAATATCCCTGCGCCAGCCCTCATATACGCCTTTGGTATGCTGCAGGGAGTAGGTATTAAAATAATCAATGCCCTTACCTATAGCAAAATTACTTTGGCGGCGGGCGTCAAGCAACGCTCCATTATCAGGCTCGCACTGGTCAATCCACCAGGCATCCCAACCGTAACGCTTAATGAGGCTGTCGCGGGCCTGGTCCCAGTAAAGTTCCCGGGCTTTAGGATTGTGGGCATCGTAATAAGTATCAAAAGTGTGGGTAACCACGTTATCCCAGGTAATATCGGTAAGACCGCCCATTTTATCCAGTGCATCATAGTTAGGAGTGCCCTTGCCAAACACCGGCCAGATAGAGATCATGGCATGGATATTTGCATCATGCAAAGCGTCAACCAGTTTTTGTGGGTGTGGATAGCGTTCCGGTTTCATTACATGTGAGCCAATTGGCAATGGGTCCCAGTAGTACCAGTCCTGCACAATTACGTCAACCGGGATGTGGTTATTGCGGTAATTGTCCTTTACAGTAAGGATTTCGTCCTCGCTCAGGTATCGGTCCTGCGATTGAAACAAGCCGTAAGCCCATTTACCAAACATCGGCGCTTTGCCGGTGGCGGTACGGTACAGATCGATGATGTGATCAAAACCCGGGCCGTAAAAGAAGAAATAATCAACCTGTTTACCGCTTTCGGATACATATTTGAATTTGGTATTATCAGCCTCGGCACCATAAAAATTACTGGCCGAGTAGTTATCCCACATCAAGCCATAGCCCTTTGTTGATAACAGCACCGGGATAGCGCCGGTAAGATACTTAATAGCCAGGTCCTGGTTGCGTCCCTTGTAATTGATTGACATAGAATCTAAAGGATGGCAGCCCAAACCAAACAAGGCCTCATCCTTTGGCGACGTAAACTGTGTAGTTACGTTATAAGTGCTGATCCCTGCGATGGTTGCCGGAATAATGGATTTATTGTCGCTGTCTTCGGCAATGATCACGTTACCTTTCAAATCGGTATAGGTGATGGCGTTGGTAGTCTTATTAATCTTTATTTTCAGCTTCGCAGTAGTAATAACCACCTCGGTTTTACCATCAGTAACCTGGTAGGCTGAATGCTGAAGCCATTTATTATTAACAACCAGCGAAGGCTTGGCCTCAAAAGCATCAAAGATGGTATATTTCACTTCGATGATATCATCTCTGCGGATAAGCACCTTCATCAAACCTTTGTCGAGCGTGAAAGTAACGCCATCAGCTGCTTTTTTGAAAGATTTAATAACTGCCATAGCCGGCACAGCTGACATGCCAGCCAAAAGGAAAACGAGCCACGCAATCGATTGCCTAACTTTTGCGCCTTTTTGAGATAATTGTTTAAACATCATGAGTATCACTGATTTGGTTTATATTGAGTGTGAGATTAACACCTAATTCGACAGCGTGAATATAGCGTACTTTTTTTAATTGGAGTAAATTTTTTTGATGTTGAATTATCAGTTGGCACTATAAACTCCAAATATTAAGTACATTTTACGATGACGTAATTTACCATGCGGTTTTACCAAAGTGGTAGCAATAAATTGTCAGCGCCCCCCTTTATAAAACAGCGTGTTCCACTAAAGGAGGCTTAATTTGTAAGTTATTGATTATTAATATACATTTACCCATCCCGGCTTTGAGGGTGTTTCAGTAAATTTATAATAAGCTGATTATCAAGCGCTATGATTTTCAGAATAGTGGAACAGTAGTTTATCCGTGACGTTGCCTTCGGCCGGGCTATGCGCTCATACGCCTGCAGACTTTAGGCGCTTTGGCCGGTACCGGCTACTAACGCGGTGTTCTGGGCAGTGGTAAATGGTGAATGATGAGTGGTTGGCACGGGGGGACTTACGAAAAGGCCGTTAACGCAAAAAGCCTTAGGGATTAGCTAAGGCTTTTGCAATGTTGCACCATTAAAGGTGATAAAGGTTGGCACCGACCTACTCTCCCACGTTTTACCGCAGTACCATCGGCTCTGGCGGGCTTGACTTCTCTGTTCGGAATGGGAAGAGGTAGACACCGCCGATATAGGCACCT
This sequence comes from Mucilaginibacter sp. cycad4, assembly GCF_034263275.1. NCBI lineage: Bacteria > Pseudomonadati > Bacteroidota > Sphingobacteriia > Sphingobacteriales > Sphingobacteriaceae > Mucilaginibacter > Mucilaginibacter sp. cycad4. The sequence continues at coordinate 5,268,235 of NZ_CP139559.1, forward strand.
GAATATTTTTAAGTTAGTGGTTGATTGGGTGAGTGGTGAGTGGTTCTTGTATGGTGTATAGCTTTTAAACTACTCACCTAATGAACCTAATCAACTATTCACCCCCATTAACATGACATATTATTGAAAGAAGTACTTGATTGAAGAGAAAACAACAGCTTTTGTTGTTTATCTGTTTGTTTTGTTTCAGATGAGTGATCGCTTTGGTTTTTTATTTGTGTAGTCTTGCAACCACTCTCCTAATCAACTTAATCAACCACTCACCTTAATCCGTCACGAAGAAAGCTTCGGGCAATTAGTATTACTCGGCTATGATGTCACCACCTTTATACCTGTAACCTATCAACGTAGTAGTCTCCTACGACCCTCAATGGAAGTCTCATCTTGTGGCTAGTTTCGCACTTAGATGCTTTCAGCGCTTATCTATTCCCAACGTAGCTACTCTGCAGTACACCTGGCGGCATAACAGATTCACCAGAGGTTAGTCCAACCCGGTCCTCTCGTACTAAGGTCAGCCCCACTCAAACTTCCTGCGCCCACAACAGATAGGGACCGAACTGTCTCGCGACGTTCTGAACCCAGCTCGCGTGCCACTTTAATGAGCGAACAGCTCAACCCTTGGGACCTTCTCCAGCCCCAGGATGTGACGAGCCGACATCGAGGTGCCAAACCTCCCCGTCGATATGAGCTCTTGGGGGAGATCAGCCTGTTATCCCCAGCGTACCTTTTATCCTTTGAGCGATGGCCCTTCCATGCAGAACCACCGGATCACTATATCCGTCTTTCGACCCAGCTCGACTTGTCTGTCTCACTGTCAAGCAAGCTTTTGCTATTGCACTCCGCGTACGGTTACCAAGCGTACTGAGCTTACCTTTGAAAGCCTCCGTTACCTTTTTGGAGGCGACCACCCCAGTCAAACTACCCGCCAAACAATGTTCTCCGCTTTGCAGAGTTAGACACCAAATACAGAAAGGGTGGTATTTCAACGTTGACTAAATGACTCCTGGCGAAGCCACATCACAGTCTCCCACCTATCCTACACATCCTGTATCCGATATCAATGTTAAGCTATAGTGAAGGTGCATGGGGTCTTTCCGTCCCGTTGCGGGTAACCGGCGTCTTCACCGATACCACAATTTCACCGAGCTCATGGCTGAGACAGCGCCCAGATCGTTACACCATTCGTGCAGGTCGGAACTTACCCGACAAGGAATTTCGCTACCTTAGGACCGTTATAGTTACGGCCGCCGTTTACTGGGGCTTCGATTCAATGCTTCGCCTTGCGACTAACATCCCCTCTTAACCTTCCAGCACCGGGCAGGTGTCAGGCCTTATACGTCATCTTGCGATTTTGCAAAGCCATGTGTTTTTGTTAAACAGTCGCCTGGGCCTTTTCACTGCGGCTGCCATTGCTGACAGCGCCCCTTCTCCCGAAGTTACAGGGCCATTTTGCCGAGTTCCTTAGCCATGATTCACTCGAGCACCTTAGGATTCTCTCCTCGACTACCTGTGTCGGTTTACGGTACGGGTTTTTATTACCTGAAGCTTAGCGGGTTTTCTTGGAAGTCTGATTACCTGAACTATCACATCCCCCGAAGGTTCTGTGTACTATCAGCTTTCAGCAAAACATGCGTACTTAACTACACGTCTTATACCTACAGCCTTTAACGAACTATTCCGTCAGTTCGCGTCAGTGTCACTACTCCGTCACCGCATCGCAGTAATAAAAAGTACTGGAATATTAACCAGTTGTCCATCGGCTACGCCTGTCGGCTTCACCTTAGGCCCCGACTAACCCTGATCCGATTAGCGTTGATCAGGAAACCTTAGTCTTTCGGTGGGCGGGTTTCTCTCCCGCCTTATCGTTACTTATGCCTACATTTGCTTTTCTATTCCCTCCACAGTCAGTTACCTTCCTGCTTCTCCGACAAATAGAATGCTCCCCTACCAGTGCATTTACATGCAATCCATAGCTTCGGTATACTGCTTGATGCCCGTTTATTATCCATGCCCGATCGCTCGACTAGTGAGCTGTTACGCACTCTTTAAATGAATGGCTGCTTCCAAGCCAACATCCTAGCTGTCTGTGCAATCGGACCTCGTTAGTTCAACTTAGCAATAATTTAGGGACCTTAGCTGATGGTCTGGGTTCTTTCCCTCTCGGCCATGGACCTTAGCACCCATAGCCTCACTCCAGCGTATATTATAAAGCATTCGGAGTTTATCTGGATTTGGTAGGATTTGACTCCCCCGCACCCAATTAGTAGCTCTACCTCTTTATAACTCAACCGCCAGGCTGTTCCTAAAAACATTTCGGGGAGTACGAGCTATTTCCCAGTTTGATTAGCCTTTCACCCCTACCCACAAGTCATCCGGAAACTTTTCAACGTTTATCGGTTCGGTCCTCCAGTACCTGTTACGGCACCTTCAACCTGCCCATGGGTAGATCACAAGGTTTCGCGTCTACCTCCCCTGACTATACGCCCTTTTCAGACTCGCTTTCGCTTCGGATCCGTGTCTTAAACACTTAACCTTGCCAGGGAAGAGTAACTCGTAGGCTCATTATGCAAAAGGCACGCCGTCACCCGTTGCCAGGCTCCGACCGCTTGTAAGTACACGGTTTCAGGTTCTATTTCACTCCCCTGTTCGGGGTTCTTTTCACCTTTCCCTCACGGTACTGGTTCACTATCGGTCTCTCAGGAGTATTTAGCCTTACCGGATGGTGCCGGCAAATTCCCACAAGGCGTCTCCGACCTCGCGGTACTCAGGATACCACTATCCTACTATTCATTACCCGTACGCAGCTCTCATGCTCTATGGCCGGGTTTCCCACCCCGTTCCGGTTCTGTTTAATATTCATGTTGTGGTCCTACAACCCCTGCTATGCCGTAACATAACAGGTTTGGGCTTCTTCCATTTCGCTCGCCACTACTCTGGAAATCACTATTGTTTTCTCTTCCTCTGCTTACTTAGATGTTTCAGTTCGGCAGGTTAGCGCATTTATGCAATTAGTCTTCAACTAATTAGGTTTCCCCATTCGGAAATCTGCGGATCAAGTCATATTTGCTGATCCCCGCAGCTTATCGCAGCTTATCACGTCCTTCTTCGCCTCTGAGAGCCAAGGCATCCCCCGTGTACCCTTTCTTACTTTCTTCTACTCATGCGCCTTTTGCGCCGCATGGTATGTCTTTATTTTAGATAATTGTTTGTTAGCGTCAAGAGATCAGGAATCAAGAACCAGGACCGAAGTCTTGTCTCTTTTTTCTTGCAATCTTGCCTCTGAGCAAACAACGTCTCTATCTGTTGTTTTCTCTTGTTTCAATTACTTCTTCCAATATGTCAAAGAACGTTTTGATCCTCCGTCATTCTTTCATTTAGTCACTACGTCATTTTTCAATGACTCAATGACCAGATGACTTAATGACTTCCGGTTCAATGTGGAGAATAACGGATTCGAACCGTTGACCCCCTGCGTGCAAGGCAGGTGCTCTAGCCAGCTGAGCTAATCCCCCCTAAGATGAATTATCGAATTATTGATTTTTTGAATTATTGATTATTTTTCACTCAATAATTCAGTAATTCTATAATTCAATCATCGCCTCTTTTGTAGTCCCGAGCAGATTTGAACTGCTGACCCCTACATTATCAGTGTAGTGCTCTAACCAAGCTGAGCTACAGGACTTTTTTGTATTTCGGATCTCCGATCTTCGATTTTAGATTTTTTTATTCTTCAAATCGTCAATCGTAATCTCTTACAATCCCGCCTCTCAGATGTTATTGCCACTGATGGCTTCATCTTCTGGGTGTTTCCTTTTGCGTGTGTGTTATCAGTATATGACTGCTCATGTTTTGTGATCTTCGCTTTTCAACTACTCACCACTTAACCTAATCAACCATTTAACTAACTTTAAGAAATATCATGCAGCGAACAGTTCTGAGCCACTCAGAGGGCCTGCTCCAGAAAGGAGGTATTCCAGCCACACCTTCCGGTACGGCTACCTTGTTACGACTTAGCCCCAGTTACCGACTTTACCCTAGGACGCTCCTTGCGGTTACGCACTTCAGGCACTTCCAGCTTCCATGGCTTGACGGGCGGTGTGTACAAGGCCCGGGAACGTATTCACCGCGTCATTGCTGATACGCGATTACTAGCGAATCCAACTTCACGGGGTCGAGTTGCAGACCCCGATCCGAACTGTGAATGGCTTTAAGAGATTGGCATCCTGTTGCCAGGTAGCTGCCCTCTGTACCATCCATTGTAGCACGTGTGTAGCCCCGGACGTAAGGGCCATGATGACTTGACGTCGTCCCCTCCTTCCTCTCTATTTGCATAGGCAGTCTGTTTAGAGTCCCCACCTTAAATGCTGGCAACTAAACATAGGGGTTGCGCTCGTTGCGGGACTTAACCCAACACCTCACGGCACGAGCTGACGACAGCCATGCAGCACCTAGTTTCGTGTTCCGAAGAACTGTGACGTCTCTGTCACATTCACTAACTTTCAAGCCCGGGTAAGGTTCCTCGCGTATCATCGAATTAAACCACATGCTCCTCCGCTTGTGCGGGCCCCCGTCAATTCCTTTGAGTTTCACCCTTGCGGGCGTACTCCCCAGGTGGAACACTTAACGCTTTCGCTTAGACGCTGACCGTATATCGCCAACATCGAGTGTTCATCGTTTAGGGCGTGGACTACCAGGGTATCTAATCCTGTTTGATCCCCACGCTTTCGTGCCTCAGCGTCAATCATACTTTAGTAAGCTGCCTTCGCAATTGGTGTTCTGTGACATATCTATGCATTTCACCGCTACTTGTCACATTCCGCCTACCTCAAGTACATTCAAGCTCTTCAGTATCAAGGGCACTGCGATAGTTGAGCTACCGTCTTTCACCCCTGACTTAAAAAGCCGCCTACGCACCCTTTAAACCCAATAAATCCGGATAACGCTTGGATCCTCCGTATTACCGCGGCTGCTGGCACGGAGTTAGCCGATCCTTATTCTCAAGGTACATTCAACTTCTTTCACGAAAGAAGGTTTATTCCCCTGCAAAAGCAGTTTACAACCCGTAGGGCCGTCTTCCTGCACGCGGCATGGCTGGTTCAGACTTCCGTCCATTGACCAATATTCCTTACTGCTGCCTCCCGTAGGAGTCTGGTCCGTGTCTCAGTACCAGTGTGGGGGGTCATCCTCTCAGATCCCCTAAACATCGTAGCCTTGGTATGCCGTTACCACACCAACTAGCTAATGTTGCGCATGCCCATCTTAGTCCTATAAATATTTGATCACAAAGCGATGCCACTTCGTGATGTTATGCGGTCTTAATCTCTCTTTCGAGAGGCTATCCCCCTGACTAAGGTAGGTTACATACGTGTTACGCACCCGTGCGCCACTCTCATCAGGTGCAAGCACCCGAATCCCGTCCGACTTGCATGTATTAGGCCTGCCGCTAGCGTTCATCCTGAGCCAGGATCAAACTCTCCATTGTAAAATGTTTTGTTTTAATCACTGACCCTATTATTAATTAATAGAATCTGTATTATTATCTCTTTATACAGGCTCTCTTTATTTTGTAACTCTTCAGCTCAGTTTAACCTTGGTTAGACTTCGCCTCCCGTTACGCTACATGATTTCCATTTCTTAAAAGAACTTTCCCGCTTCCCTATCCAGTTCAGCTATATAATCTTTCAGTTTTACCTGAGTTGATTTGTCAATTTTTTTAGTGTGGGAATCGCTCCCTTTCACCCTTGATTCCTAAGGCCTAAAACCCTCATCCTCTTTTCTTTAGAAGCTTTTAAACTTCTTCCCCGCTTGGGGCTGCAAAGGTAGAAAACCTTTTCTTCTTTCCAAAACTTTTTTACTTTTTTATTTTCTAAAAGTTTCAGCCGCTTCCCTCTCTCTTTTCTTCCTCGTTTGCGGGCTGCAAAGGTGTGAATTATTTTCCGGTTTCACAAAAGATTTTTACAATCTTTTTTCTCCTTCCCTTCATTCACGCTCAACCTTTAAAGAACTCCCCGCTTCTTCGTTTGCGGGCTGCAAAGGTACACCCTTTTTACACTCATCCAAATTATTTTTAACCCTTTTCCTTAATGTTTACTTAACATGCTAATAACCAATAACAAAAATTTACATGGCTGGTTTATATACCGCCGTTATCTCTCTCTAAACCTATTCACCCTTCTCTTCAAAAAACAATCAACACTTATTAATAAAAGCAACTGCCGCTTAGTTTATCCTTAAACAGGAATACAAACAGGTTTTATCATAAACCAATACCTATTTGTTCTTAATATAGCAGGCACCATACTTCGCGCCGGTAATATCATCTCCAAAAAAATTAAACCGGGCACTCCTCACTTACAATTAAAGTTTAAACCAGAAGCTGTTTTAGTTATAACGAGCCCCGTTGCCGCATAAATTGATTATAAAGTTAAGGACACGGCACACTGCATATAGCAATGTATTTATATTTGATTACCGTTAAATCAATCGCAACTCAAATACACAAACATTAAAATGGATTTTCTAAAAAACATATTCAGAAAAAAAGAAACCCCGATAAGCACATACCAGGAATTTTGGGACTGGTTTATAAACCATGAAAAAGTATTTTTCAATACGGTAAAGGGGAGGCAAAATATCGACAAGGATTTTTTTGAGAAACTCTCACCAAAACTCAATGAGCTCAAAAATGGTATTTTTTATTTAACCGGGATGCTTAACGACAATACTGCGGACCTGATACTGACACCTGACGGCAATATCAACAATATTGCTTTTGTTGAAGAATTAGTTGGCGCTGCTCCCCGGCTTGCTAACTGGAAGTTTACAGCTCTCAAACCGGCATCTGACATTAAAAACACCTACATAGAAATGGGGGGCTACCGGTTTGACGATCAAAACATCTCCTTTTATTCAAATGACAATACTACTTACCCCGATGAGATAGACATAACGGTAGTTCATAACGATTTAAATGAGCAAAACAGGAATGAGATAATCAACGGGGTTTATATTTTCATTGATAATTTCATTGGCGAACTCAATTTTATTACCACAATTGATGAAATCACGGTGGTTGGCAGGGATGATGCAAAAAGCGAACTGGTGCCCATAAGTAAACTAAAAGACTTTTTGACCTGGAGGCAAGCTGAATTTATAGAGAAATATGAACATATCACGCGCGACATTTCGGAGGATAATTACTCCTTGCTGGAGGCCACATTAAAAAGCGGCAATGCTATGCTGGCTACCATAAACACAGGCTTGCTTTATTGGGATAACAAGGTATCGCACCCGTGGATAGTAAACGTTGAAATTAAATACAATGGATCTAAAAACAATGGCATGCCCGATCAAAAAACCTATAAACTGCTGGATGCCATAGAAGAGGAGATTTTTGCCGCGCTCCCTGATACCGATGGCTACCTAAATATCGGCCGCCAAACTGCCGATGGTTTAAGGGTAATTTTTATTGCCTGCAAAGATTTCAGAAAACCGTCTTTACTGCTTTATAAACTCAAACAAAAATTCCAGGCTGTTATCGATATCGATTATAATATATATAAGGATAAGTACTGGCAATCATTTAACAGGTTTATTGCACATTAACCGTTCAATCGGATGTCCACCTTCCGGTGGTTTTGCTGCAATTTAACATTGTTGCCTAAAACGATTTATAGAAATCTATATTTGTTAAACAACCAATTCAAAACACAATACATCTTATAATGGAGGAAAAACCGCTACGAAGCCGGCAATGGTTTGGTAAAAAGGGCAAGGATGGCTTCATATACCGTGCCTGGATGAAAAACCAGGGTATCCCGGCACACCAGCTGCAGGGGAAGCCGGTAATCGGTATCTGCAATACGTGGTCGGAGCTTACACCCTGCAATGCCCATTTCCGGGAATTAGCTCAATCTATAAAAAACGGCATTTACGAAGCCGGCGGTTATCCTGTCGAATTCCCAGTAATGTCGTTGGGCGAAACTTTGGTTAAACCTACTGCCATGCTTTACCGAAACCTGGTAAGTATGGATGTGGAAGAAAGCATCCGTGCCAACCCGCTTGACGGCGTAGTGCTGCTTTGCGGCTGTGATAAAACCACACCGGCGCTGGTAATGGGGGCCTGCAGCGTCAATATTCCAACTATAGTAGTATCGGGCGGAGCCATGCTAACCGGTAAATACCGGGGCAGGGATATCGGCACATCAGATATCTGGCGCTTTTTCGCAGATCACCAAACCGGGCAAATGAACGACGAGGACCTTTACACTGCCGAAGCCTGCATGGCCCGCAGCCAGGGTCATTGTGCAGTAATGGGTACGGCATCAACCATGGCCTGCATGGTTGAATCTCTGGGGCTTTCACTGGCAGAGAACGCAGCCATTCCTGCTGCAGATTCGCGCCGGAAAGTTTTAGCACATTTATCAGGCAACCGTATTGTTGATATGGTGCGGGAAGATCTCAAACCTTCAGATATCCTTACCCGGCAGGCTTTTGAAAATGCCATCACGGTTAATGCCGCTATAGGTGGCTCCACTAATTTTATTATACACCTGCTGGCCATAGCAGGCCGTATCGGGGTTGATTTAAGTATGGACGATTTCAATACGTCTGCCCGTAAGATACCCTTACTGGCTAACCTGCAGCCATCTGGTAAATATTTTATGGAAGATTTTTATTATGCAGGAGGTTTGCCGGCTTTAATGAAAGAGCTTCACGAACAACTTAACAGCGATACCATTACCGTAAGCGGCCACCCCATATTACGTAATTATGAAAACAGCGAATGTTTTAACCGCGAACTGATAGCCTCCGTTGATAATCCTTTTAACCCCACAGCAGGCATAACTGTACTTAAAGGTAACCTGTGCCAAAATGGGGCAGTGATTAAACCATCGGCTGCAAGTCCGGCCTTAATGCAGCATACCGGTAAGGCCGTGGTATTTGAAAATATAGAGGATTTTAATCATCGTATTAACCACCCGGCATTGGATGTGGATAAAGACAGCGTACTGGTATTGAAAAATGCCGGCCCCAAAGGCTATCCCGGTATGCCCGAAGTGGGCAATATGCTGATCCCCAAAAAACTGGCGGACCAGGGTATTACCGATATGGTACGTATCTCGGATGGACGGATGAGCGGTACCGGTTTTGGCACAGTGGTATTACATGTATCGCCGGAGGCTGCCATTGGCGGGACGTTGGCAATAGTACAGGATGGCGATATGATTAAACTTGATGTGCCCGCCGGGACACTACACCTTGAGGTTAGTGATGAAGAAATTGCCGAAAGAAAATCAAAACTGGTATTAAATAACAATATCAGCAAACGGGGATACACTTATTTATACCAAACGCATGTGGAGCAGGCGCATCTTGGGGCTGATCTTGATTTTTTAAGAGGCGGCTCGGGGAGCGAGGTTTTGAGGGATTCGCATTAAATAATTAATACAATAGCGAATAGGCTTTGAGCAAGGGCTTGTCAGTCTGAGCCCGTCAAAGACGCGCGCGCAGAGGTCTGCCCACCATGCTTCGATAAACTCAGCATGACAGCCTTTTTTAGCTTTCATGTTTCGCTATCGCACGATATAACATTAGATAATAAAAACTATCAACCTAAAAAATGATAACTGATAAATTTAGCGGGCAGGTGGCCATAATAACCGGTGCCGGGCAAGGGATTGGTTTTGAGATAGCAAAACAGCTAAGTATTGCTGGAGCAGCTGTATTATTGAACGATTTGAGTGAAGAGCTGGCTACTCAGGCATCCGATACCATTAATAGGCTCGGCGGTAATTGTTACCCGGTGGCCGGCGATGCTTCAGACATTGATTTTATACAGCAAATGGTTGATGAAGCAGTGCAGCGTTATGGCAAACTTACCATAGCCGTTGCCAATGCAGGGATCACTTTATTTGGCGATTTTTTGAATTACCCTGCCCAATCCCTCCAAAGTGTAATGAACGTTAACCTGCAGGGCAGTTTCTTTTTAGCGCAAAGGGCAGCCAGGCAAATCGCTAAACAAAAAAGCGGGGGCAGCATCCTGTTCATGTCATCGGTTACGGGGCACCAGGCCCACCAGGACCTTGCCGCTTATGGTATGACGAAAGCTGCCCTGGAAATGCTGGCCAAAAGCCTGGTAGTTGAATTATCGCAGCACCAGATTACTGTAAACACCGTTGCGCCCGGCGCTACCCTAACCGAACGCACTATGGAAGATGCCGGTTATCAAAAAACCTGGGCGAGGATTACCCCTATGGGCCGTGCCGCAACCGTTGAAGATGTGGCGAACGCTGTGTTGTTTTTGGTTTCGCCAAATGCAAGGCATATCACCGGGCAAAACCTGGTGGTTGATGGCGGATGGACGGCGGTTAGTACTTCGCCTTATTAGTGTTGGTGAATGGTTGATTGGGTTGATCAGGTGAATGGTTAAATAAAATGCCGCCGCTCATCTCTGGCCTTGTATACGGCGTTGTCCCGCGGCCGTATAACAGACACTCGGCCGGGGCCGAGCGGCAGCAAGAACCAATCTACAGTTCAAGATCATTCAACAGATAATCAAATGTAAACCTGGGTTCATACCCAAAATATCGTTTAGCCTTATCGCTTACATAAACCCGGTCAATGCTTTTCGGAAACGCCCAGCCTTTTGACCGGTAAATAGCTTCGGCCTGCGGATAGTGCTTTATTATTACTTCTGCCGGGCTATGCTTTAATTGTACAAGCTCATCTTTTTTAAAGAGCGAGCTGCTTGTAATATTAAAGGTCTCAAATTCTGAAAAAGTTTGCGCCAGGGCTAAACGTAAACCTTCGGCTCCGTCACGTTCATCAAGGCCGCGGTAAAGGCGATGGTTTAGTTGGAGGTTATCCGTTTCGGGCAGGAAACGACCAACCCGGTAAACCGATGTTTGCAAGCCTTCGCGGTAAAAGAAATCTTTACAAAGCTGCTCGGCCGTTTGCTTGGTGATGTCATAAATATCGCGTGGCTTAATCGCCAGCTCTTCATCAACCCAAACAGCCCGGTCTTTATCCATCATTGCATCGCCATAAATAGAGGTGGTGCTGATATACAACATTTTTTGAACACCATTGGCAATACAGGCGGTGAGCAAATTGAGCGTGCCGTAAATATTTACATCAATAAACGCTTCCCTTGGGTAGTTGAGCTCATAATGTTTACCATGGATTGCCGCAGTATGGATAATTATATCCATGTTTTTAGTGACCGCCAAAACCGCCTCTTTATTTAAGATATCGATAAGCTCATCAGTAGTTTCGGCCGGGATTATATCTATACCGGTAACCTGATGCCCAAAGGCCCGAAGGTGCTTAACTGTAACCGCACCTAACCTGCCCGACGAACCTGTTACTAAAACGCGCATTTATTAATGACCTGGTGCTATTGCCAATATGCGGGCCCACTCGGGGTGGCGTTTCAGGTATGAGGCCACATAAACACAAAGCGGCACCAGTTTCAGGTTATTTTCTTCGATATAGTTAAATGCCTTTTCAACAATGGCCGACGCCACACCTTTACCTTCCAGTTCAACCGGCACTTCGGTATGGATGAGGTAAATTTTATCGTCCTTTTTTTTGTAGTCGATAAAAGCACGGTGGCCTTCAACAATCAGTTCAAAATTGTGGATGGCCTCATTATTTACCAGGGGGATTTCTTCGTATTTCATAGCAGTATATATTACGGGGTAAACAAATGTATAAAATGTTCACCCCGTTTAAGATAAATTACTTCTTAATTCCCCAAACCGATACCGATCCGGCTTTAACTTTAAACTCAGCCCAGCCATCGGCAGTGATCACTACCTCTTCGCCCCCGTGCTTATCCAGGTAATCAACAAACACTTTACCTGCATGCCCTGCTCCAATTTCCATTTCTTTATAACCATCCTCACTGTTTGAAATTACCACAGCACAACCCGAATCTTCGTGATCAGTATCGCCTTCACGCGTCCAGCCTATGCAGTTAGGATGGTCAAAATAATCGCGCTGGGTTCCGTAGGCCATGTTTTTCCTTACATAAAGCATGGTTTCGAGCTCGGTTACTACAGGCAGCTCTATTTCATGATCTTCGCCATCACCACCTTTGTCGGTATATTTTGAGCCATACATATCTGCATAAAAAACACAGGGATAACCGGCCTCACGCAGCAGGATCAGCGCATAGGCCAAAGGCTTAAACCATTGATCGATCGGTTGCTCCAACGACTGCAGTGGCTGGGTGTCATGGTTCTCAACAAGTGTAACTGCCAGTTCGGGCTTTACGCTCAAGAGTGTGTTATCAAAAATAGCGGTGAGGTCATAATCCTTCCCGGCCCTTGAGGCATGATGAAAGTTATCATGCAGCAGGGTATCAAAAAGCGACATGCGCCCTTCAGTCGCCTCAATGTATTTTAACAATTTAGGCAAATCAAACGCCCAGTACTCGCCAACGGTAAAAAACTCGTGCTTAAACTCATTGCGCATATAATCAAGCCATTCGTTGTAAAAGCCATGATCCATATGTTTTATTGCATCAAGCCGGAAACCATTAAATTTTGCGGTTTTAAAGTACCATTTACCCCACTTTTTCAGCTCTTCCCGTACGCTTGGGTTCCGCGTGTCGATGTCTGAAAGCATGAGGTAATCAAAATTGCCGTTTTCATCGTCAAGCACATCTTCCCAGCCTTCGCCATATTGGTTCTGGATGCTGAATATAGCCGTTTCCTTTTTATAGGCATCGTAATCAATACCCGAAAAGCACTGCCAGTCCCATATAAATTTGGAGTATTTTCCCTTGCGGCCCGGAAAAGTGAATTTGGTATAAGCGCCTATTTCGTAAACCTCGCTAATAAACTCGTTACGGTTGGCGGGGTCAACCTTGCGGGCGTTCACCTTTTCAATTTCGTCGGCCCCCCCCATGTGGTTAAGCACTACGTCAACATAAACCTTTAACTGTGCTTTTTGCGCCGCAGCTATGGCATCGAGATATTCCTGTTTGGTACCGTATTTTGTGGCGATTGTACCTTTCTGATCAAACTCGCCCAGATCATAAATATCGTACACATCGTACCCGGCCGAGAGCCCTCCGCTTGCCGCTTTATAAGCCGGCGGAAGCCATACCGAATCGATCCCTTTTTTCTTCAGATTTTCTGCATCATTTTTTAACTGATTCCACAATCTGCCTCCGGCGGGGTAATACCATTCAAAAAACTGCAGCATTGTAAAATTTTCCATGCGTTTAATTAAGTAAGCTATTTATAAATGACTACTTAACTAAATATACACAGAAAGGTTTTATTCGGCTTAACCGCAACATTAAATCATTATGAACCAAACTGTTTACCCGGCATGAATCTGGTGGATCTTTTCTTTGGCACTGTCCAGCAATGATTCGTTACAGCCGCTTTCGTCAACAAGCTCGGCAATGCGGTAACTGTAATATTCCCGCTTTAATACGGTTGGAGCTATACCGAAAGCATTGGCAAGCAGCATCAGTTTCCCCGGGTTAAAAGCTGTTTCTCCCTTTTCCACCTGGTTTAAACGCTCTGCATCTATGCCGAGTTTTTCGGCCAGTGCGTGTTGTGTAATATTAAGCGAATTTCTGTATTGATCAATAAAAGCCCCAAAATGGCTCTGGGGGACCATTTCGTTTATCATGTTATCAAGAGGCGCAACTTCTTCAGTCTTATAGTTGGTATTGACATGCTGTACAAACAAATGCCGTGCACTTTTAAATAATAACGAAAAGCGGTAAGCCATCTGATCGAACAGGCTTTCATCAATGCTGTAATTAACATTTCCTTTAATACCATAAACCTTCAGGATCCCCAGGTTTTTTAGTTCGGCCACATGCTTGTTGATGGTTTCGATATTGAACGGAATTTCGTAAAGCATTTCGCGCTTTACAACATTATTATGCTCAATAATGATCCTGATGATGGCAACTCTTACCGGGAGCGCCAGGGCCTTGGCAAAGTTTGATAACTCTTTATCGTTATCATCAAAATTTGTGTATGAATAAGAAAGTGGCATATATTCACAGATTAAATTATAATACTCAACTACAATGCCGTTAAGTAAAAATTAAAACATATGACAGCATCACTGACATTGCCATTATGTTGACAAAAATTAACGATTATCGCGGCTGCTTAATTGTGCCGGGCAGGGGGTGTGATAAAGAAGAATGGCCGGTTAAACAATAATTTGCCGGTTAAGAAGATATGCCGGCAGCAGCAGCAACCTCTTAACCGACTGATTATGAATTACTGACCGTTTACTACCAACCAAGATTGAGGTAAAAAACGATAGCAACGAAAACAAAAAAGTTACATAATATTTAATACCAGGCTCAGTTAATTGCCTTTGAATGGAGGTCATTTTAGTTAAACTTCCATCCTTATACTGGATCATTCGTTTACTGAAAGCTTTTTCGAGTGCGTGGATATTAATTTTTTGAGGGGGGTGCTGCCTGTTAAACTGAACAAAACCAATAAAAGGCTTGGCCACAAACATAAGTGTTGCAAATAACAAGATGAGCTTAAGTTTACGCTGCGGTTTCATTACCGTAAAGCTATACCTTTAATTTAACCTTAATGTTAAATTTTAAGTTACATTAAAGTTATCGGAAGATTATTTTAGCCCCTTATTATTCCCGATTACAACTATTTAAGGATCAGTACCGGGTGCCTGGCGTTTAACGACAAAGCTTCGGTTATGCTGCTGTGGGTTAAATTGTAAAAAAAGCTATGTTTGCCCGGCAACGCAATAATGAGCTGTACTTGCTGTTCTACAGCAAAATTAAGTATGCCCCGTACAATATTTTTATCCTCCGAATAATGAAGCTTACATTCATAACAGTTAACCAGTTGTTTTACCGATGCTTCAAATTCGGCCTCCCGGCCAATATGTTTTCTCTTCGGATCTACATATAAGATCATCAGCTTTGGGTTAAGCCAACTGTGTGAAGTGTTCAGGCCTTTTAAAATGCCAAGACGGGCAACAGCTTCAAAATCACATGGCACCAAGGCCTGTTCTATTTTTTGATAAACTGTATTGGCCGGTATGATCAGCACCTTTACCGAACTGCTTTTGGCAATTTCAATGATCTGTTCGCCAATCATACTTAACTCGCCGCCAATATCCCCTCCAACTATCATCAGGTCGGGTTGCTGGTCTTCAATCGTTTCATGTATGGCGCGGATGATTGGTTCAGTACTTATCACCGTTTCAATATCGATATTTTCGTGACAACGGTTGCGTAGTTTCAGGCGTAAAGCGCTTAGCTGCTCTTCTATCTTTATTCGCTCGTTTTCAAAATCGTCAGCGCTGAGTTGTAAAAAATCAGGCGAGGGAAGGATCTGTTCATATACCGAGGTATAATAGCTTTTGAGAAGGATAATTTTTTTAACGGGCATATCGCAACCCATATCAGCAGCATATTTGATAGCATTGTTGCTGGTTTCCGAAAAATCTACAGGTATTAATATAGTTTTCATAACAAACAATTTTATTGTACATACAAAACCCGCACCCTAACGCTAAATTTACGATTTGTTTACCTATTGCAGTACAATAAAAACTGTTAAAATTTAAATAAAACCTTGCCTCCTTTATCATGTGCAAAAGCCTGCTCAAACTGTTCGGCTGTATAAATTGCCGATGCCGCAAGCTGAAATTCGGCCCTGCCAATAGAATGCACTAAATGACTGATCATCTGAGTTTTTTCTTCGAGCGAAAGCGCTGCCACATATCCCCTCACACCAAAACCTTTAATGACCAGGTTTTTAAAAACAACCTCGGCATTGAGGTAAGCGGCCGGCTGTGGATCAAGCAAACCATAAACAATAAGGTGCCCGCCGGGCGATAACGAGGATATTATTTCAGTAGCCAGCTCCCCGCCTACCGCATCAAGTGCCGCTTTGATACCCTTGCCTTTGGTAATTTCATCAATAACCTGTTTAAGTTTGCCAGGTTCAGGAACTATTACTTCCTCGGCTTTTAAAGCTAATAACTCTTGTTTTTGCGCCTCATCGCGCACAGTCGCTATAACGCAAATACCCTTTTCGGCTGCAAGCTGTATCACTATACGCGATACCGTAGAATGGCCTGCAGTAAGCAGCAGCCAGTCGCCGCTTTTAACTTTTGCTTCCTGTATTAAACCATATGCGGTGTACGAATTGAGTAATAATTGTGCGGCTTTTTCTAACGGGAAGGTATCGGGTAATAATACTACGTCCTGCTCGTCAACTATCACATATTGCGCCCATGCCCCTATTTTACTAAAAGCTACCAGGCTGCCTTTGGGGATGATGCTGTCATGTCCGGCTTCTTCAACATAACCGGCGCCTTCCAGTCCCGCTATTTGGGGCAGCACCGGCTGATAGCGGTATTTTCCCGCAATAAAAAGCAGGTCGGCCGGGTGTACGGGGCATGCTTTTACCCTGATGAGCAACTGGCCGGGAGCCGGTTTGGGGTAGGCTAAATGTTTCACTTGTATCACATCAGCGGCATTGCCTGCCTGCTCAAAAACCAATGCTTTCATAGTTGAAATACAAATTTCGGCTATGAAAGTTTTAGCGGGGTAGTATACGATACAGGTAACAGGAAGGCAGAGCTGTTATATTAACAACCCTGCTCTACACCATTTAACAGATGTTATCTATTAAAAGTTATAACCTGCCGATATACTGAGGCTGCAGGTTTTGGTGTGGCTGCACAATTTTTTTGATCTGCCAGGTGCCATCAACAATAAAGGCTTTCACCTTATCAGAAAGCCTTTTTATTTTGACAATATCCTTTTAAAACTTAATGCTCATACTCAATGTGCCGCGTGTTGGGTTTTGTGGCGCCAAACGGAACGACCAATATTTTTCGTTGGTCAGGTTATCCAGCTTAAAGCCTATGCGGTATTTAGGCTGATCATAAAACACAGTAGCGTCAACCGTGGTATATGATGGTATGGTGAATTTAAACGCAGCGGTATTGGTTTGGTACGAATCACTTCCATAGTTGCCGCCCAGGCCAAAACCTAAACCCTGAATTTTACCATGGGTAATGCGGTAGCTCATCCATAAGTTGGCTAACCTTGCCGGGCCTGAGTTGGCCGGACGTAAACCCTGCAAGCCGGTACCTGGGGCTGCATTAGTTATTTTGCTATCGTTATAAGCAAAGCCAGCCACGATGTTGAAACCGTTAAAAGGATTGGCAATCAATTCGGCCTCAATACCTTTGCTTAGTTGTGTACCTGCCTGGGTTGAAAAGCCCGGATGGGCGGGGTCGTCCATAGTAGTGTTGGTTACCGAAATATCGTAGTAGCTTATGGTAGAGCTGATCTTATGATCCCAGGCATCAACCTTTACGCCGGCTTCCCACTGGTTGGCATATTGCGGTTTAAAGGGCGTGTTATCAAAGCTGGTTGCACTTACGTTGTTAAAGCCATTCATATAGTTACCAAATAAGGATACCTGCTCCTTAACCACCTGGTAAACCAAACCAAATTTGGGCGACCATGCCGTTTGACTGAAATTACCGGTGGTTTTGCCATCGGCCGGTGTATAAGCTCCTTTGTTAACAAATCTGTCAATACGGATGCTGGCCATGGCATTCAGGCGTTCGGTAATATTAAACACATCCGATACATAGGCCGCATATGAGCTTTGGTTGTTTTGAACATAATCGCCGGGCTTGGGAGCAGCAGCGGCCACAAGTGCCGAAACTTTATCTGCCGTAAAATTATTATAAGCTGCTCCCGGGTCAAGGTAACTTATTGCCGGTGTACTTACGGTAACGTTGGTATTATTGCTTTTTTGATTGTAATACTCTAAACCTGCAACAATCCGGTTACGGAACTGACCGATCTTAAAATCGCCTATAAAGTTTTGCTGTACATTGGTGATATAGTAAGGATAATCTTCCTGGGTAACCTGCCGTTTTATCTGCTTGCTGCTATCAACAAGGGAAAATGCGGTAACCATGCCCTTGGTAGTCGAAAAAGTTTTATTGAACATGGTTTGCGATTTCCAGTGATCCGAGATTTTGTAATTGATCAATGAGTAAAGATCAATTTGCCTGCTCAGGTAATCAACCCCGTTGTTGCCAAAAGAGCGTTTGTAGTCGATTCCCAGATCTTTAACATTATAGGTATTTCCTTTGATATCCGGGGCAAGCCTGTAAGCCGAAGTGGCGTTCGAGTTACCTATTTCGGCGTCAACATCAACCGATAAACGGTCATTAACGATGTAGGTTATGCTGGGGGCAACAAAAAAACCACGATTAAAGCCCGCATCCTGGAAACTGTGCTCATTATGCAGTGCCGCGTTAACACGGAACAATACGGTTTTATCTTTATTTAAAGGCATGTTAACATCGGCTGTAAGGCGATTGAGATCGAAGCTGCCTGTTTGGTAGGCAATTTCGGTACGCGTTGTCTCATTAGGTTGTTTGGTAACACGGTTAAACAAACCGCCAAACGAAGCCAGGCTGCTGTTGAACAGCGTACCTGTAGGGCCTTTTATGGCTTCTATCTTTTCAATATCGGCAGGATCGATGCTGTTAAAGTTATAACCCGCAACACTGTTACGGATAAAGTTGCCGGTAACAAAACCCCTTGATAGCAGGGTGGTACGCCCGTTGTTGTAAACCAGCGGTACGCCGGTACCCGGAATATTTTTAAAACCATCTACATAGCTGGTTACGATCTGTTCTTTCATCAGTTCGCTGGTAACTACACTGTATACCTGCGGGTTTTCCAGGTTTTTCAGAGGCAGACGGGCAACATCTTCAGTTTCTTTTTTCAGGAATTTGTTGTGCCTGGCACTTTTAACATAAACCTCCTGCAGGTCTTTCGCCCCTTCAGTTAAAACAAAACTTACTGTGGTAGTTTCGCCTGTGTTAACAGTGACCTCTTTGGTTTGAGTTTGCAGGCCAATAAAGCTTGCAACAACTGTGTATGTACCTGCGGGAACATTTTTAATGGTAAAATGTCCGCTTTGCCCTGCAGTTGCACCAAACTTTGTATTGGTTAAAACAATATTTACAAACTCGGCAGCCTTACCATCAGCGGTTTTTACAGTACCTTTTATAGTTCCTGTACCGGTTTGCGCAGCTGCATTATGGTTTAAAAACAGTATCGCCAGTATAAAGCTAAAAGCTATTTTGAATGTTACTTTAAGATTTGAAGAAACATTTGTTAGGGCCGGCCTGCCGGAAGCAAGAATAGGGGTAAGTGTAAAATGCATATTTTACTTAAATAATGAATTGATTAAAGGATCAGCATTAACTGATCCGGGCCACAAAATTTAATAACCTGCAACCCGGATTGGGCGCAAAGTTATATTTATTTAGATTAATTACAAATAAGGTTTTAAAAACGGGGAGACCACTAAGCCTATGTAGGGTAATAGGCATCTGAATTAATGGGGGATATATCAGAGATTATTTAGAGAAGTCTTTTTTAGAAGATTTCCAACGACTACAATATCAAGCAAGCTAAAAAACTATTCTTCCTTTCCCGGAAAACTTTCACTGCCCCGCATGTAGCTTCCCAGGCGTTTAAGCAGGTAGGTTGCTTTTATCAGCAATGTTTTATCGGTAACAAAATCGCTGATATCATCTGCTTTGTTCATCAGCTCCTGCTTGTACACGTCCTTAAAATCAAAATAATTGAGTGCAAACTTCCATTTGCCGGTTAAAAACGAGAAAACCTCGCTGTCGTTTTCAAGCAATTGCGAATAATTAATTACCAGGTAATCATCAGGCTGCAGCTTTTTAAGCATTTTCAATATTGCTTCATTGTAATTGATCCATACTTTTAAATAGCTTTCGGCATGGTCATGGTAAAAAACTTTCAACCTGCGTGGCCGTCTGAAATGAGTCCATACCTGGCGTTGAATATAGTTGCGGGCCATGTATTTTTGATCAACGGATACAAAATCGCGCCTGAGCAATGAACTTACCACCGATTGATAATTACGCAAAATTACCAGGTACCTGGCGCCGGGCAGCAATTTTGCATAAGTATCCAAAAAAAGACAGGTACGCGGATCTTTCCAGGCCCATTGTTCATAAAGCTGTTGTTTAATACCAATTACAGCCTTCATCTTTTCAAGCTGGTAAAGCGGCACCTCAATATCCCGGGTATCGGTTAGTCCGGATACTTCCAAACTGTTACGATCAAGGATCTCCTCATGCAGCTTCAAAAACTCCAGATCTTCAAAGTGGCCGTCAACATTGCCCGTACCGCTGCCGCATAAGCGTTCGCCGATTTGCAGGCCGCAGCGGCTTAACCAGTTGGTTACAAGCGATGTGCCCGAACGGTGCATACCTGCAATAATTAAAGTTTGCCGCGGCGTAAACTTGACTGTAGTATTGATCATGGCTTGATTAATAACGGCCGGTTGGCTGTAGTTGCTTAATTTGCACCTGCTGATAGTTCTCAAGAATAAAACCTGCCAACATTTCGGTAGCTTCTGTCTGTTTGGTAATATGGGTATTGATGTACAGATCAGGCGAAGACGGGATTTGGAAAGGGTCATTAATACCACTTAAGTTAGTTACCTTGTCCGGGTGCCCCTCGGGCAATAATGCACGCTTGTAAAGGCCTTTGGTATCCCTTTGCACCAGTGTTTTAACGGGGCAATCGATATGGATCAGCTTCACATTAGGGTAAGTCGCTATCAACTCGCGGCGGATCACATCATATGGGTTTATGGCGCTGATAACAGTCACCACACCATGCCCGGATAATTTACCGGCAATAAAACCAAGCCTGCGGATGTTTTCAAAACGGTCTTCCTTAGTGTAGCCCAGGTTAGGGAACAGCTTTTGACGGTATACATCAGCATCAATAATTTCGACAGGGATATCGGTATCAGATAACCTCATTTTAACATTTTGAGCAAGGGTTGTTTTACCGGATCCGGATAATCCGCAAAGCAGAATGATCATACGATGTGTGTTAAGCGTTAATAATAATTGTTGCTTAAACCGTTATTACAGGTTTAACGCAAATATTTCGGACGAAATTGTTGTTAACACTTACTGTATCGACACATAACGATATTGTATCGATGAACAGAAGAATGACGTAGACGGAGGGGAGAAGACGAAAGCCCGGCAATTAATTATAATTACTGCTTCTGCATGCACCAGGTTGTCATACAGCGCAGGTTTTGTACGTTGGTGGTTTTTATAGGTTCATAAAGCTGCGCACCCAGCTCACGGGTATATTCAAGCAGGATCTCTTCATTTACTAAAAAACGTTCGGAGCCGTCGGGCAGCAGGTAGCGGTAATTGCCCAAAGGCTGTACCAAAGTTTCGATACCGATATCAGATGCAAGCCTTGCAAAGAAATAACCGCCTGGTTTCAGTACGCGCCACAGTGAGCGTACCATATTGTCAAAATGTTCGGCATCATTGGCAAAGTGCAGCACGGCACTGCAAATTACCAGGTCAAACTGTCCGTCATCAAAAGGCAGGTCCTCAACAGCGGCCTGTTTAAAATTATCGGAGGAATGACCGGGGCACAATTCTGCGGATAACCGTTTGGCCAGTTCAACAGCATGCCCGTTTTGATCAATACCATACACGTTGAAGCCGTTTTGCAAAAAATAAGCGATGTTTCGCCCGTTGCCGCAGCCGGCATCAAGTATGGTACGGCAATCATCAAAACGCCCTTTCAATAACTGATCGAACAAATAGATATCGATATTGCCGTATAGTTTCCGGAGGTTATTGCTATTCATGGCCAATCCTGTTTTGCACCCGAAATTACTGTTTTATTGGATGCCATGCCGAAAACTTATTAACTTTAAGTATGGCTACCGATATGCATATTTTTTTTCAGTTTATGAAAAGCACCCTGTTACCGCTGCCGGGTGTTACCCATAAAATGCACTTTGAGCATCCTGCATTTTATGTTAATGATAAGATCTTCGCCAACATACACGAAAAGGATGAGCAACTGGCTATTTACACCACCGGGCGCGAAAAATGGATAGCGCTTGATCCGCATACCTTTTTCATCACGCCGCATTATCAAAATTATAAATACATGCTGGTACGCCTCGAAACCGTATCCCCCGGCGATCTGAAGCAACTGTTAATAACAGCATACCTTGCAAGGGCTACCAAAAAGCTGATCAGGGAATATGAGGAAATGATAGCAAATGGCTAAGCCTATTATCAGCAAACAGGCTTCTCCCTTTACGGTCTTACTCCATTCAAAGCCTCGCGGTTAAGATAAACGTAAATCAAAACCCCTACCACTAAAACCGCCAGTACTACAAGCCCGATCTTCCCCTTTTTTTTGTCCTGGCGCATAAGCCAAACCATAGCTGCTATTAATGGAATAACAAAAACGATGTAAAAAATATATCCTGATGCGTTCATTTTAATTAGTGATTTATTGAATTAGTGATTTAGCGATTGCATATTGTTTGTTGAGTCAGTGCATTAGAATAAAATTCAATAATTCACTAACTCATTAAATCAATAATTGATTAAAATTTATCGTTTATTAAGTTAATGCACCTGAAAGCAAATTCAATAATTCACTAACTCATTAAATCAATAATTGATTAAAACGCCATCCTTGCCATTGGGGCAACGTCCTGTCCTATAAATTCGCCTTTCAGGTATTTATGATACCCGGCTATGGCAATCATGGCGGCGTTATCAGTACAGTATTCCATTTTAGGGATAAAACTGTTCCACCCGTTTTTTTCGGCCATGGCCTGCAGGCCTAACCTTAAGCCTGTATTGGCTGATACGCCACCCGCCAAAGCTATATCTTTTATGCCATATGCCTGCGCTGCTTTTTGCAGTTTGTTAAGCAAAATAGTAGCGATCCGTTTTTCTACAGATGCACAAATATCGGCGATGTTCTGGCTAACGAAATCAGGGTTTTGAGCTACATTATCGCGGATAAAATACAGGATAGAGGTTTTTAAACCGCTAAAGCTAAAGTCATACCCCGGGATCTGAGGCTCCGGGAATTTATAAGCATCAGAGTTTCCCTGGCGTGCGTACTTATCAATGAGCGGTCCGCCGGGATACGGCAGGCCTAAAATTTTACTGGTTTTATCCATAGCCTCGCCAGCAGCATCATCAAGCGTTTGGCCTATGATCTCCATATCAAAATAATCCTTCACCAGCACAATTTGCGTATGGCCACCTGATACGGTAAGGCAAAGGAAAGGGAACGACGGGTTTTTATCGCCGATAAAGTGGGCCAAAATATGGGCCTGCATATGGTTGATATCAATAAGCGGGATGCCTTTAGCTAAGGCAAAAGCCTTGGCAAATGAAACGCCTACTAAAAGAGAGCCTAAAAGTCCGGGACCGCGTGTAAAAGCTACCGCATCAATATCATTTTTGCTTACTTTTGCGTTTAATAATGCCTGCTGAACAGCCGGAACAATATTTTGCTGATGAACCCTTGAGGCTAACTCCGGGACCACGCCTCCATAGGCCTCGTGTATGGTTTGATTGGCAATAACATTGCTCATGATCACGCCATCAACACAAACCGAAGCTGAGGTTTCATCACATGATGATTCGATTCCTAAAATTACGGGCACGTTTTATTAATTATTGATTTATTGAATTAGTGAATTAGTGATTTTATTAATTAGCGGCAAACTATCTTTTCTTAAAATTGTAGAGGGATAGTAAAGACATTCGCTAAATCAATAATTCACTAAATCATTAATTAGTTTAAAGGTGCAAAGTTATTAAAAAAGTACTCAAAATATTCCTGGGCCTGGTATTGTTCATTTTATTGACATTGAGCATACTTTTACTCACGTTTCAGTTTAAGCCGGTGCAAACCTGGGCTGCTAAAAAAGCGGCAGCTTACCTTGCCGGCGAACTGAAGACCAAAGTAGGTATCCAAAGCCTTTATCTGAGGCCGTTCCGTTCGGTAGTACTGGAAGGATTTTATATTTTGGATAAGAAGCAGGATACCTTGCTAAGTACGCCCAGGCTGGCTGTTGATGTTGAGGGTTTTTATCTTTTCAGAAGTATAAAACGCCGCACCATCAATTTTTCCAATATCGAACTGGATAATGGCTCCTTCTATCTCAAAAAACAAAAAGACAGTACTACCAACCTGCAATTTGTTATCGATTATTTTAATTCGGGCGATACCACAAAAAAAACCGAAAGCAAACCCTGGACACTAAATTTCGGCACCATCGCTATCAATAACTTCCATTTCAGGTACAAAAACAGCCTGCGCGATACAGTAATAGCTGGCGTTAATTTTAACGACCTGGATGTACAGCATTTCAGCACGCTGATACAGGGTATGGATTTAAAGAACCACCTGTTTAAAGCCAATATAAAAAGCTTAAGCCTGCATGAAAAAAGCGGGTTCACCGTAAAACACTTTGCATCGGATGCTACGATTGATACCAACCAGATCATGCTGAAGCACCTCGCCATCCAAACGCCCCGATCAGACCTGAAGGATTATTTCCGGATGAAATTTAAATCATTTGACGATTTTGATGATTTTGAGAACAAGGTGCACATGGATGCCAGCTTTAAATCGTCGCGTATTTCATCATCAGATATTTCCTACTTTACCAGTTCACTAAAAAAAGTAAGTTTTGATCTGGGTATTGATGGGCAGGCTAAAGGTTATGTGAACAATCTTAAAGCCAAAAAAGTGACCATTACCGGCGGCCAGGCAACCTTTGTTAAAGGCGATTTTAACCTGCATAACCTCACCGATTGGGATAACGCTTTCCTTGAGTTAAAATTTGACCAGGTTGCCTCAAACAAAAAAGACCTTGATTACCTGATCAGCCATTTTTCGGGAACTCCAACGGAAAAAGCTCCGGCGATACTTTCCAAATTCGGCAATTTTAATTTTACGGGCAGGTTTACGGGCTCGCAGAACGATTTTGTGGCCTACGGTGTTTTTAAAACAGCGCTCGGTCGTTTTGATTCAGACATCAACCTTAAAATTGATAAAAATGACCGCCCAAGCTACAGCGGCAGGGTTAATGCCTACGCTTTTGACCTGGGCACCCTGCTTGATCAACGCGATTTGGGCAGGGCTACCTTTACCTCAAACATACAAGGCAGCGGCGACGCTTTGAAAAGCCTTACTGAAAAAGTGGATGCAAAAATCGCGTCCATCACTTATAACAACTACACCTACAACAGGCTTACGCTTAACGGCAGTTTTATAAACAGGCTCGCCAACGCCCACATTACCATAAACGACCGAAATATAAAGCTTGATCTTAAAGGCAAAGTAAACCTTAACCCTGCTCTGCCCACTTATGATCTTACTGCCGATATCAAAGAGGCTAACCTGAACAAGCTTGGTTTTACTAAAGATACTTTAATTGTAAGTACACTGCTTAAAACCCAGTTTAAAGGCGATGACCTGGCCAATTTGCAGGGGAATATCCTGTTTTCGCCGGCGAGGGTGGTCAATCCGCGGAATAATTATGCAGTTGACTCTCTTTACCTGTCGGCCGAAGGCATTGGCAATAACCGCACCATCGCTTTAAAATCCGACTTTGCCGATGGTAGCATTAAGGGTAAATATGACCTTGCAACCCTGCCTTCGTATTTTAAAACCATCGTTAAAAAGTATATCCCTTCCATAAAAACAACCATAGTGCCGCCTAAGCCCGAGGAGTTTGATTTTACGCTGAACCTTAAAAACCTCGATCCGCTTACAGCTATCTTCCTGCCCGATCTGAAGATCCCGGAGCAAGGCACTTTTGTAGGGCAATTTAATTCGGAAAAGAAAACCGCCACACTATCAGGTTATATCAAAACCTTAAAATACGGCAAAACCGTTTTCCATGATTTTATTATTGACGAAAACACTACCGACAGCTTACTGGGCCTCAACGTATCCCTGAGGCGGGTTGACCTAACCGACAGCCTTTTTATCAAGGATATCAACATCACCAACTTCCTGAAAAACGACAGTCTTAACTTTAACGTTAAGCTCTCAGATAAAAATGCCGTTAACCAGCTGGATCTTTACGGCCTGGTTGAATTTGGCCGCGATACTACGGCCAAGCTGAAATTGTTGCCGTCAGACATCATACTGGAAAAAGAGAAATGGAAGATCCAGGAACAGGTACGCATCCGCTTACTGGATGGTAAAACGCAGGTATCGGGCTTTGAGCTTTCCAACGGACCGCAAAAGGTGTTTATTGATGGATTTATATCCGATAACCCCGCGGATGAATTAAAGCTCTCGTTCCAGAAGTTTAACATGCGTACGTTTAACCAGCTCACGCGCACTTCGGGTGTAAATTTAAAGGGCTACATGGATGGCGATGTTAAGATGACCTCGGTACTTAAATCTCCGGGGATCGATTCGCATTTAACCATCGATTCACTCACCATGAACAAAACGCTGGTGGGCAATGTAAAACTGGTTACCACGCTTGGCAACGACCGTAAACAGGCGGACGTTAATATGAACATCATTAATCGCGGCCTGGAAACCATGAACATCGGTGGTACCTACTCATTTGGCAAAGAAACGGATGATAAACTTGATTTTGATATCAAGATGAACCAAACCGAAGCTATTATATTTGAGCCTTTTATTAATGACCTGGTTTCGGATGTAAAGGGGCATGTTTCAACTGACCTGAAACTTACCGGCAAGCCCTCGAACCCTCAGCTTAATGGCACTGTTACCCTTGTTAATACCGGCCTTACTGTTAACTATTTGAAAACGGCATATACGGTTAACAACAAGCTGGATGTTAACAACAGCATTATCAGCATTAAGGATATGGTTTTGAAGGACATTCACAATGGTACCGGAACTGCCAACGGCACCGTAAACCTAAATAACCTATCGAACCCGGATATTGATGTAACCCTTAAAGCCAATAACCTGATGGCCCTGAATACAACATTCAAGGACAATCACCTTTATTTTGGTACAGCTTATGGCACAGGCACTTTTAGTTTTAAAGGCCCGGTTGATAACATGAAAATAGATATTACAGCCAGCACTAACGCCGGCACTGTTTTCAACATTCCGCTCAATACCTCATCAACCGCCAGCGATTACGATTTTATTAAATTTGTAAGCCATAGTGATACCGCCAAAGTTGCTGCTAAAGAGCGTGCTTTTAACGGTGTTACCCTAAACTTTGATTTAAGCGCCGACGAAAAAACCATTGTAAAAATAGCCACTGATTACGGCCAGCTGGAAGGCAGCGGCGTTGCCCGTAATTTAAAATTGAATATTAACAGCCTGGGCGATTTTGAGATGTATGGCGACTTTTTAATATCGTCGGGTAAGTTTGAATTTACTGCCAAAAACTTTATCAGTAAAAACTTTACGGTAAGCCAGGGCGGTACCATCAGGTGGACGGGTAACCCATCAAATGCCGAGATCAACCTTAAGGCCCTGTATGAGGTGCGCACAAGCAAGGCACCATTATATACTGCCGCGGGTTTGCAAACTCCTACATCGGGACAGCAAACACTGGTACAGGCCGAGCTAATCCTCACCAAATCACTGTTACAACCTAATATTGATTTCGACTTTAACTTTCCCACCGATCCATCTGTTAAGGACGATCTGGCAACTTATCTTGCCGATGCCAATAACAGGAGCCAGCAGGCTATCAGTATTATTGTGCGCCGTAACTTTACATCAAACAGTAACAACTTAACCAACCAGGTGCTCGGCACAGCCGGCGAGGCAGTGAGCGAATTTGCATTTAACAAGCTTAACAGCCTGATATCGCAATCAAACATTAAAAACTTCGACTTAAACATTCGCTCGCTCAATGAAGCAAGCGCATCGCTCAGGTTTTATGATGACCGACTAACGTTTAACGGCAGCGTATTTAGCAATAACGGATCAAGCGATATATTTAACAACAATAATAAAAACCTGTTTAATCAGCAATTTAACACTTTAACCAAAGACTTTGAGGTTTTATACAAGATACGCCGCGACGGTAACCTCAATGCCCGATATTCATACCGCGCACTAAACAACACAACCTTAAGCAGCCTCACCGACCCGTCACTTACACAATATGTAAACGGTTTCGGTTTAATTTATCAGCGTGATTTTGACACCTTTGGCGAGTTTATCCGTAACATATTCAGGCAGGGCCGCCGCAAAAATGCACCGGTTAATCCTGCCCCCATCCCAACATCAATTACCACACCTGCAGCCAGGCCCGATGAAGATGAGGATCAATAAAGCCGAAGGCTGAAAGCTGAAAGCCAAAAGCCTCTCCGGAAATGCATAAAAAATAAAGGCTTAAAGCACAACCGCTTTAAGCCTTTACTATATATCACCTGTTTAGCTTTAAGCTTTTCGCTCAATGGTCCCGCATAATGGCATGGTCCATCTTGTCGCGTTTGGTGCGCAGGTATGCTTCGTTATGTGGGTTTGATGCAATTTCGATAGGCACGTTTTCAACCACCTCTAAACCATAACCGATAAGGCCGGCCCTTTTTTTAGGGTTGTTGCTCATCAGGCGCATTTTAGTGATACCGAGGCTGCGCAGGATCTGTGCGCCGATACCATAATCGCGCTGATCCATTTTAAAGCCAAGTTTCAGGTTAGCATCAACGGTATCGTAACCGTTTTCCTGTAAATGGTATGCCTTTAATTTATTGATAAGGCCAATGCCGCGGCCTTCCTGGTTCATATAAACAATGGCCCCTTTACCTTCCCGGCTGATCATCTCCATAGCTTTATGAAGCTGAGGGCCGCAATCGCAACGGCATGAGCCGAATATATCGCCGGTCATACATGAGCTATGCACGCGGACCAAAATAGGCTCACCGGGCTCCCAGGTGCCTTTTACCAGGGCAAGGTGGTTTTCGCCGGTATCAACCTGGGTATAAGCTATCATATCAAAATCCCCCCATTCGGTGGGCATTTTAACAGCTACTTCACGTTTTACCATCGATTCATGCTCCAGGCGGTAAGCGATGAGATCTTTGATAGATACTATTTTCAGGTTAAATTCTTTGGCAATCTCCAGCAAATCGGGCAGACGGGCCATTTCACCGTCTTCCTTCATAATCTCGCAGATCACACCTGCCGGTTCAAGACCGGCTAAAACAGCCAGGTCAATAGCAGCTTCGGTATGCCCGGTACGGCGCAGCACACCGCCATCCTTGGCTATCAGCGGGAAAATATGCCCCGGGCGGCCAAGATCTTCCGGCTTAGTAGCCGGATCAATGAGTGCAAGCGTGGTTTTTGACCTGTCGCTTGCAGAGATCCCTGTAGTACATCCATGGCCAAGCAAATCCACAGAAACTGTAAAATTAGTTTCGTGCGATGTGGTGTTGTGGCTCACCATGGGCATAAGGTCAAGCTCGCGCGCCCTTTGCGCCGTAATAGGGGCACAAACCAGGCCGCGGCCGTGGCGGACCATGAAATTGATTGTTTCGGGGGTGGCATTGCGGGCGGCTGTTAAAAAGTCGCCCTCGTTTTCACGATCTTCGTCATCAACTACGATAATTGTTTTACCTGCTTTGATTTCTTCAATCGCTTCCTGTATGGTGTTTAACATTCTATACTTGCTTGTTGGGTAGCGCTTAAACGCTTGTTTAATCTAAATCAAATTTAACGCATATTACCATGACTTGGGTCGGCGTTGTGTAAAATGATAATGCTTTTATAATATGGCGTTTATTAAATATACCGTTAATGACTGCGACGGGTTGCCTTGGACTTAAACTTTGCTGCCACGCGGTTTACAAAGCGCTTATAAATCTCCATATCAAACAGGGCCGAATCCGTAGCCGCTTTATAAGAGAGGAACAAACCAATAGGCAACAGCGTGATAATGGAGATCCACATGCCCAGGTACTTGTTAATATCGCCGCCCTTAACTGATTTTTCGCCAATGGTGGTAATGATATAGTAGATCAGGAAAAACACTACCGAAACTACTACCGGTAAGCCCAAACCACCTTTGCGGATGATGGAGCCCAGCGGCGCGCCAATTAAAAACAATACCAAACAAGCTACCGAAAGGTTATATTTTTTTTGATACTCCACAAAATACCTGCGGATGTTTTCCGAATCGCCCTTATACCTGTCGCTCCGGTTTTTGATCACGTCCTTGATCGACCTAACTTCTGACGCTGCACTGCTGAGGCTCATTTGCTGCTCGGACAGGGTAAGGCCCTGGAAGGCGTCTTTTTTAGGATCAAACTCCTTATATTTTTTAATGGCCTTTGATTGGGCAGGGATTGAATAATATTTGATATATGGCGTTACCAGTTTATAATTCACCATCACATTACTATCAACAGACCGCTGCGACGAATCAAGATAATGTGTTAATTGCCTGATATTCATCATTTGCGATGCCTGTTTAAACTCACTTTCATTTGTACGGGCAAGTTTGAAGCCCGAAAGATCAAACTTGGTCTCGGTTTCCTTAAAGCGCTGGCGTAAAAGGCGCTGCCGTGTATTATAACCGGCATTTTCAGCAGCGGTTTCTTCATACCTCACCCCATCCTTTAAACGTAAAACCAGGTATTTATCACCCATGGTACGATACATCCTTCCTTCACGGGCCAGGATCACGGAATTGTTGTTATCACCACCAGGGCTTTTTTGATAGATCATGATATCATACAAACGCTGCCCGTCGGGGTCTTTTCGCTTTACGCGGATGGTGTAGCCGGGAAAACTTGTACTAAATACTCCCTCGGGCAGCAAATCGGCCGATTTTTGTTTACGGGCATCATACAGCAGCGAAAAGTATTTAAGGTTAGCCACCGGCAGCATATAATCAGAAAAAAAGAATGCCGCCACGCTCAGGATAGTAACGATAACGATCATGGGGTACATGGCGCGGCGCAAAGAGATGCCCGCAGCCTTGATAGCCACCAGCTCATAATTTTCGCCAAGAGAGCCGTAGGTCATGATAGTAGAGAGCAGTACCGAAAGCGGCAACGCCATGGCCACGTTGGTTGCCGAATTGTACATCATGAGCTCCAGTATAGTGTACCAGGCAAAGCCCTTGCCTATAAGGTCGTCGATGTATTTAAACAAAAACAACATCAGCAACACAAACATCACGATGAAAAGCGTAACCAAAAAAGGCCTTATAAATGATTTAAGGAGTAAAAGGTGGATCTTCTTCATTAGTGCTATTTGCAATTAACAGGGGCAAAAACAATTAGCCGCACAGTTAAAATCCATTAACGTGCAAAAAACCGTTCAGCGTACAAAATTAGCTAAAATAAAGTTTTATCAGGCGCCCAATACACTTATGAGGTAATCGATAGAGTTATCCCAGATCTGCTTTCGTTCTGTAATGGCGTCTTCGGTGGCAAAATCAGTAATGGCCAGGGCTACATCATTGGTAAGCTCATCCTGCAGTATTTCCATTTCAAAATAATACTGGGCATCATCGTCGAGCCATTTAAAACGTACGGATCTGTTTTCCTTAACTGAGCAAAGTTTGGCTTTTTGTGATTCGTCATCCCATGTAAAAGTATAAACATGGTCACGAATATTAACCTCATCGGCAAACCATTGAGACAAGCCATTAGGCTCGCTTAAGAAGCTGAACAGGATACGCGGAGATGATTTTATCTCGTACTCAATGGTAAATTTTTTCTTTTCGGACATTCGGTTTACACTTAAAAAAACAGGAATAAAAGTAAATGTGAAACATTTTTTCTAAAGAAAACGAATTTCTACTATATTTGCAAACCTTTTTAGGGACGGCCACTTGTTTTAACAGCAAGGGCACTCTTTTTGCTAACCACAAAAAGAGCTTAATACATAAAACGGCGGGGTAGCTCAGATGGTTAGAGCGTAGGATTCATATCCGTTAATTAACGGACGGCAGTCCTTGAGAATAAAATTAAAGTTCTCTTGCGATAAGAGATAGAAAATAAAACGGCGGGGTAGCTCAGATGGTTAGAGCGTAGGATTCATATCCGTTAATTAACGGACGGCAGTCCTTGAGAATAAAATTAAAGTTCTCTTGCGATAAGAGATAGAAAATAAAACGGCGGGGTAGCTCAGATGGTTAGAGCGTAGGATTCATATCCGTTAATTAACGGACGGCAGTCCTTGAGAATAAAATTAAAGTTCTCTTGCGATAAGAGATAGAAAATAAAACGGCGGGGTAGCTCAGATGGTTAGAGCGTAGGATTCATAACCCTAAGGTCGGCAGTTCGATCCTGCTCCCCGCTACACTGAAAATCAGCCTGTTACATTAAGTTGTGACAGGCTTTTTCATTTATTGGTCACGTATTGGTCACGTTATCTTATATGTAAGCTTAAAGGTGAATTCAATTATATTGTGTATATTTAGCCTTACCGTTATTATTCATTATAATGCCAAGAGAAGAAGTACAAACAACATCAGATCAGCCAACAACTGGAACTAAGAGTGGTTCGAGATAAGAAAAATAGTTAAGGCAGGGATATAAATTACCAGCAGTAAAAATAACGAAAGTGCGATTGTATATATTTTCGCTCTGTTTTCGTTTTTTACAAGCATGAAATCTATGTTTTCTTGCAATGCTACTATGCAATTATAATATACTAATTGCCTTTGGTTTTTTTTATCTTCCGGACTGTCAATATTTTCTACAAGTGATACCTCTGGAGGCAAGCCTCTATTTTTTACTTTTTTAGGAAAAATTAGAAAAGCTAATAAGGTTACTTCTAAAAATACCGGAATGCCACTCCAACTTATGAGTGCGACATGATTTACAATTAAGTTTTGGTTTGTAAAAAAGTATCCAACAAAAAAGCCTATAAACGCCAAAAGGCCTGTCTCTATCTTAATGGCCTTATTTGTAATAGATTCGGATTCTCCCAATATATCTTCAAAGCGTTCTTTTGCTAAATTAAAAACGAGAATATATGTACTTTCATTTACATGATGCCAAATTCCTATTTTAGACTTGATCTTATTTTTTGCTTTCTCGTTCTCGGTCATAATCAAAAATAATTAATTAGTTTTGATTAAACCGCCTGTTACATGGATGCAAAATTTATCTGCCTTGAAGAACCTGCTTTTTACGAACTTGTAGATCAAGTTTATCAACGACTAAAAGACAAGCATACAGTTAAAGAAGACCAATGGATAACCGCAGATGAAGCTATGCGGCTCTTGCGGATTACAAGCAAAACTACATTGCAAAAGTATCGCGATGAGGGCCAAATTCTTTATACGCAGGTCAACCAGAGGGTTATACTATATGATCGGACATCGATAATGGAATTTTTAAAAATTAATTCACGCGAAACCTTTTAAGCATGGCGACTGAAGAAGAAAAGTTCACAGTATACGTTTTGTATTCCTCAGCCTTTAATCAAATCTATATCGGCTACACCTCCGATTTAGATAATCGTTTTCTTTCCCACAATGAGTTGGCAACAAAGGGGCATACTATCAAATATCGCCCATGGGTAATTGCATATACTGAAGAGTTCACAACAAAATCAGACGCATTAATACGTGAAAAACAGCTTAAATCATCAAACGGACGGCAGTTTATTCGAAATATCATCGATAAAAAAGTTAACGCATCAGATGGTTAGAGCGTAGAATTCATATCCGTTGGCTAACGGACGGCAGTTCGATCCTGCTCCCCGCTACATTGGCAGAAAGCCCCTTGAAAAAGGGGCTTTTCTTGTATATTGTGCTTATGTTCACAGTATACGTTTTGTATTCCTCAACCTTTAATCAAATCTATATCGGCTACACCTCCGATTTAGATAATCGTTTTCTTTCCCACAATGAATTGGCAACAAAGGGGCATACTATCAAATATCGCCCATGGGTAATTGCATATACCGAAGAGTTCACAACAAAATCAGACGCATTAATACGTGAAAAACAGCTTAAATCATCAAAGGGACGGCAGTTTATTCGAAATATCATCGATAAAAAAGTTAACGCTTCGGATGGTTAGAGCGTGGGATTCATATCCGTTGGCTAACGGACGGCAGTTCGATCCTGCTCCCGCTATTTTTCAAGTGGGAAGCCTCAAGTCGAAAGATTTGAGGCCTTTTTATTTATATTCGATTTTAGGTTACAACACCCAATAATGAAAAAACACAAATCAAAACTTATCGGGCACATAGATATTTTTGTTGCTGATCATGAGGATGAATTTGAAGGCGAGATACAGAAGTGGCAAAATGTATTAATTCACGGTGATCCTGAAGGATTGAGATCTTTTGCAAAACTCCTGATAAAAATTGCTGACTTAAATCAGGACAGCATAACGGCCCTTCCGATTGGTGCGAGAGAACATATACATCTTCAGCCTGATTTCGACATTAGTAAAAGTTCAGCAGATGTAATTGTTGGTAGAATTGATGCAAAAGGATCGGGTGCTTTCTATGACAGGTATATGCAAAAAGCTAAACAGTAATTGCAGCAGGATTTCGGGTGTTTCCATTGTCTGGTAACTTTAGCTCGAATTATGATACCGATGCTCTTTTCAATAACCTCTCTGTGGCATATTTATACAACGAACAGGTTACGAACACTGAAGGGCAATCGATTAAGGCAATAATATTGACGGTAAAGCGGTTTAATAAATTAAGCAGCCGGTAAACTTAGGTAAAACGTGGTACCTGTCCCCATAGTGGTTTCAAACCAGATTTTGCCATTGGCATTTTCAATAGAGTTTTTGATGAATGCCAGGCCTAAACCCGTCCCGGAACTTTTGGTGGTAAAATTTGGCTCAAAGATCTTTTCACGCATCTCTTCCGGGATCCCGTTACCGTTATCTTTAATGGTAAGCAGGATATTTTTGCTGGTTACCAGGTAATTGATGCCTATGACACATTTCCTGTCGTGAGGGGTGGCTTCAATAGCATTTTTTAACAGGTTATTGAAACAGCGCAATAGCTGGTCGCGGTCGGCATTGATAATGAACGAATTTTCCGGTTGCAGGTACGTGATATGCACGTTATCCATTTGTTTAAAAATGGTAACAGCCTGGTTCAGCATATCAAAAATATTGATCTGCTCAATACGGGTATCCGGCATCTTGGCAAATGCCGAAAATTCCGAAGCTATTGACGACAGGCTTTCAATCTGCTCAACAAATGATTTGCTGAAACGTTCAAATTTCTGATCAAACTTAGGGTCTTTATCCTTCCATGATTTATCAAGCAGCTGCAAGCCCAGCTTTAACGGAGTCAGCGGGTTTTTAATTTCATGGGCAACCTGCTTGGCCATTTCGCGCCATGCGCTTTCGCGTTCGGATTGCGCCAGCCGCTGGGCACTGTTTTCCAGCGCCGATATCATTTTGTTATACTCTTTAACCAATGCTCCGATTTCATCATCGCGCGACCATTTAATATGTTCGTTCTTTTTACCGTAGATGGTTTTGCTGAGGCTTTGTTGTATAAAGTTTAACGGTGCGGTTATCTGCCTTGCTATAATTATGGCAAACAAGCCTATTGCTATAAAAACAATAGCGTAAACGTTTATCATTACATTAAGCAGGGAGCTTATGCGCTCGCGGTAGTCGGTTTCATTACTAAAGTAAGGCAACTGGATGTAGGCAACCGTTTTATTTGATGCAGTAAGGGTTACCGGGGCATAGGCCGCTTTATAGTTCAGTTCGCCAATTTTTTCGTCGTTTACAAATTCGGTTTTTTGCAGTTTGCTCAAGAAGATGAAGGCCCGTGCGTTCATCCGTTTTGCAACCAGGCCGTTTTCATAAATTTTGGGCTGGGTGGTTAGCAAAGGAACGCCATTGGTATCAAACAAAGTAAGGTCGGTTGCATAAGTATTGGCCAGCTCATTAAAATGAACCTGGCTTTCTTCGTTTATATGCTCAACATACTGGGTAAAAAGGCCGTTTTCAAATGCCGATGCTATACGGGTTATTTTATCCCTGATCATTTTTTCCTGCTGGGTATAGTACTGGTTACTGATTGATAAAAAAGTAATAAAACCAACAAGCACCAGGGTAACCACTACGGCCAGTATCATCGAGATCTGGATGCGGGTTTTATACAATACCTTATCAAAATTTATCCTGAAGTTTATCTTTAGCCCGTCTTCGGCTATGTTAAAGATCTTGATGCGGGCCCATGACCATTTTAAAGTGATGATAACCGCGCTGAATATCAATATGACCACCAAAAAGAAGGTAAGCGAAGTAACCGCATAGTAAAGTGAGTTTTCCTCCCTGCTAACAACAATCAGGTTTCTTTCGCTGGGTTTGTATATCAGGTGATTGTATGTTGTAAAGCTTTCATACCAGGCAGTGCTATGGTTCTGAGTGGTTTTTTCGGTGTATTTTTTCAGATCGCCTTTAAACTCCCTGTTATCAAGCGAGTAAACATAGGTGCCGCGCTGGCTCAGCAGTTTGTTATCACTGTAAAAAGCGTATGAGTAATCTTTAAAATCATTTTCCGGGCTTATGTTACCGTCAATAAGCAATTCGGGGAAAGCACCTGATAATTGCAGCGGTTTTGATTTAAGCTCAATTACAATAGTGCCCAATTGCTTGTTACTGGTATTTACAGGTAATATGGCAAAGTAATTCTGGTATCCGAATGATTCGTTTTCGCGGTAAAAATAGTCGGATACCTTAAATGAGCTATATAGTACAAGGTCTTTAAACACACTCAGCGAGTAGTTTTTATCTGCCGATGTCGGTTCTTCATTGGCATCAAATTCATGAACTTTAAACTCGTACTTTGACAGGTACCCATCAAAATAAAGTTTTTGGAAACGGGTTTTAAGATAATCGCCGTTGTGCAGGCCATTGGTAAAATAGCGTACTATGGCAGTATCAGTTATAATTTGATTTTCTATCTTTTTAAAAATGTAGTCGGCCGTGGCATCGTCCGGGATCTCCAGCTTTTGTACCAGGGCTTTCCGGGTTTCGTGCTCTTTCAGATCTTCAAAATGGTTAAGCTTAATGGCCCCTATCAGGGCGCAAATAAATACGATACCTAAAAACGAAGTAGCGAAAAGCTGCTCTTTATAGTAAATGAAATTATAGGCCCTTATCAATACCAGCAGCGACCACAATATGTAAAACAGCGTAAACTCATGGAAATAGGTAAATACAACAGTTGTTATGATAATTCCGGATAAAAGCAGGAATAACTGGTGCGTTCGGGGTACGTTAAGCTTGAGGCATATGGTTAAAATGATTTCATTAAGCAGGTAAAATATCAAAAAGCTAAAGCACAGCATTAATACGCCCAGGATGCTGAACCCTGTTAAACTGAGTACATTATTTACATCAAAATTGATTTTTGAGTTGATAACCAGGCCATAAAACAAACGCAATAATGATGTTGATACCGCTATAAGTGTTAAAACAGCAACAACCACGATAACATAGCCGGCAGTTTTGTTTTGCACATTATTCAAAAACCTGCGGCGCTGCCTGTACACATAGGTTACAAACCAAAAGATAACCAGGATATTGATACAAAAATCGCCCAGCGAAGGATAAACCAGGCTTGAGCCATAAAATGCGGGATTGAAAATACTGAGCTTATAGGTAAAATCGGGCAGGTTATAATGCAGGTTAACAAACCTGAACAAAACAATGTATAAAGCGAGGGTTATGATGGACAATACCACATACCCTTTTGATGCTATGTAATTGCAAATATTATGCATCAGGACACAAAGCGTAATTGCTGTCAGGATCCAGAATGAAAGTTCATAATAAACAAAATCATTATTGGTGCCATTATTTTTAAGCTTTACCGAAAACAGGTAATCATTATCGCTGCTATGAACCTCGTAAACGTTGATGTCTGTAAAATCGGCTATGTCAATGTTATCATCGTCGAGAAGATCTTTGGCAAATTTGTTCTGGAGGTATTTGTTCTGGAATGCATAATTGATCTTTACCGGGATAAAGAAGATAACGGAAAAGCTTCCCTCCGTTTTCCGGAACGTTTCATAATACCCATTAGGCTGCTGAATAAAGGAATAGCCGTCTTTAATGGTATTGGTACTATCGGGCAATACTTTTATACCACTCCAAAAGCTTAATTTATTATTGGTTAGGGTTATAAACCAAATGTTGTTTTGGGTGGTAAAATCTTCAATAGCATTAATAGCATCCTGCTCATTATTGCGCAGGTTCATCATCTTTTTAAAGCGCCCGGTGCCGTTAAGCTGCTTATTTATAAAGGCTTCCTTGTTATGGAGGTTATTTTCCAGTATCCGGGCAGACTGCACAAGGCTGTTTACAGGCGTATATGTTTTTTGAACAATAATGGCCGTAAGCAGCAAACTAAGCCCTAAAAGAGCAAGCAATAGGCGTATTTTTCCGGAAGTAGTCAAGATGTTGCTATACTATGGATTTTTTGTTTAATACAAGCCTATAACAAAAATAAAAGCCACATGTTGTATGTGGCTTTTAAAAATTATTGCGGTAACGCGGCGCTTGCAGTTACAACGGTTTTATCAACCTTTTTAACAAGGCCCTGCAGTACGTTGCCAGGCCCCACCTCGGTAAATGATGTGGCGCCATCTTCAAACATGTACATTACGGTTTGTGTCCACCTCACGGCACCGGTAAGCTGGGCAATCAGGTTGTGTTTAATCAGCTCAGGGTCGGTATACGGTTTGGCATCAATGTTTTGATAGATCGGGCATACCGGCGCTTTGATTTCCGTTGCAACAATGGCAGCTTCCAGTTCAACCCTCGCGGCTTCCATTAACGGCGAATGGAATGCACCGCCAACTTTAAGTTTCAGGGCACGTTTAGCACCAGCTTCGGTCATTTTAATACAAGCCTCGTCAATACCGGCAATGGAGCCCGATATCACCAGCTGGCCGGGACAGTTGTAGTTTGCGGGCACAACAACCTCACTTATCCGCTGGCAAATATCCTCCACAGTAAAATCATCAAGTCCTAAAATAGCGGCCATGGTTGATGGCTGTATTTCACAAGCTTTTTGCATGGCGTTGGCACGCGCTGCAACCAAACGCAAACCATCCTCAAACGATAACGCGCCTGCGGCTACCAGGGCCGAAAATTCGCCCAATGAATGACCGGCAACCATTTCGGGCTGAAAATCGTCATCCAAAACTGTAGCTAAAATGGTGGAGTGTAAGTAAATAGCAGGCTGTGTAACGCTGGTTTGCACCAGGTCATCGGCAGTGCCTTCAAACATTACATCAGTAATGCGGAAACCCAATATCCCGTTAGCTTTTTCAAACAGCTCACGTGCTTTTTCTGACTGGTCGTACAGGTCCTTGCCCATACCCGGAAACTGGGCACCCTGGCCCGGGAAAATATATGCTTTCATTGTTTTAGTTTATTGGTGATTAAGTGAGTGGTTGATTGGGTTGATTAAGTGAGTGGTTGATTAGCAGGTCATGATAAAACAATCCACATAACCAACTACTCACCCAATCAACCATTCACCACTTAACTCAACTTAGAACTTATCAAATTCAAAAACTCCGTCCTTGTTTTTTCTTTCAGGAACTCGCCGGTAAAGGCAGATGTTGTTGTTACCGAGTTTTGTTTTTGTACTCCCCGCATGCTCATACACAGGTGGCGGCATTCAATTACCACGCCAACGCCTACAGGGTTCAGTGTTTGCTGAATACAATCGCGAATTTCGTTGGTTAAACGTTCCTGAACCTGCAAACGGCGGGCAAATACATCAACCACACGGGGGATCTTGCTTAAACCAACCACATGCCCGTTGGGGATGTAGGCCACGTGCGCCTTGCCAAAAAATGGCAGCATATGGTGCTCGCACATCGAATAAACTTCAATGTCTTTTACCACCACCATCTGGCTGTAATCTTCCCTGAATTTGGCCGAGTTCAGGATCTCTTCGGCATTAAGCTCGTAACCGTGGGTTAAATAAAGCATAGCTTTGGCCACACGCTCGGGGGTTTTTAACAAACCTTCGCGTTCGGCATCTTCGCCTATTTGCTTTAATACGTTGTGGTAGTTATCCTTTAAACTATCAATCCGTTCCTGGTTGTAACGATCTATTTTAATATATCCGCCGAAATCGTCATCGTCGGTATCCTGGCTAAATTGTGAATCGCTCATCTTATAAAATTAACCGCCAAAATACTCGGCAGAATTATTTTCGGTTTCATACAGCTTAACCGAATGTAAAAACACACCCTCATAAGCTTCGATAGGTCCTTTTAACTGGTTAAAAATCTCAATACAGAGCAATTCGGTCGACGCCATTTTGCCGGCCATAAAATCAACATCTTTGTTGATGTTTTTATGATCGAGCTTTTCAATTACATATTCGTTGATAATTATCTTAAGCTCTTTTAAATCGATAAGATAGCCGGTAGCGTGCGTGACCTCTCCTTTTACAGTTACAAACAGGTTGTAATTGTGACCATGCCAGTTGGGGTTGGCACATTTGCCAAACACCTCAAAGTTTTTTTCAGCGCTCCATTCCTCACGGTACATCCGGTGAGCGGCATTAAAATGTTCCTTGCGCGTTATATGTATCATCATAACAAATTGGGTGCAAATATACAAAACAAAAACAGGGTAGTTGTTTTATATTAGCCGTCAAAATAATGCAATATGCTTATACTCATTGTTGCAGCCACCAAATTTGAGGTTGCCCCTCTCGTAAACCAATTGGGCAATAAGGTTGATGTACTCATAACAGGTGCGGGCATGGTACCAACAGCCTTTGGCATGGCCCGGCAATTGAGCCACCATACCTATGATCTTGTGGTCAATCTTGGCATAGCAGGCAGTTTCGACCGCAGCTTTAATTTAGGCGAGGTACTGGAAATTACCGAAGATACCTTTGCCGAACTTGGCGCACAGGACGATGAAGCATTTATCCCTATCGATAGCCTTGGTTTTGGCGAAAGCACTTTTATCCCCACAACATCGCTTGAGCAGGTTTACCCAAACTTTTTTCTGAAAAAGGCAAAGGCTATAACCGTTAATACGGTGCATGGCCACGAGCCATCCATCCAAAAAGTACAGCAACGGTTATACCCGCAGCTGGAAAGCATGGAAGGCGCGGCCTTTTTTTACGCCTGCCGGCAGATGAATGTTCCGGGCATACAGATCAGGGCTGTGTCAAATTATGTTGAAAAACGTAACCGCGAAGCCTGGAATATTGGGCTGGCCATTAAAAATCTAAATACATTTGCCATCGACCTGGTTAGCCAGATCATTAATACATAATCTATCTTCGCCATGAAACTTACGCTCGGATTTTCGCCCTGCCCTAACGATACTTTTATTTTTGATGCCCTCATTCACCATAAAATTGACACCGAAGGCCTGGAGTTTGAAGTATTTTACGATGATGTGGAAACGCTTAACCAAAAAGCTTTTCGTGGTGAACTGGATATTACCAAACTAAGCTACCACGCCTTTGCCTATGTAACCGATAAATATGTGCTGCTCGACTCGGGCAGCGCGCTGGGTTTTGGCGTAGGGCCTATGCTTATTTTCAACCCGCCAATAACGCGTTTTGTGAATGATGAGGATAAAGAAATATTCAAGGGAGAATCGGGCACAAGTGAAAAGGTTGATTTAGTGCCTATTGTTTCTAAATCCAAAATTGGGATTCCTGGAAAATATACGACCGCCAATTTCTTACTAAGCCTCGCATTTCCGGAAGCAAATAACAAAACAGAAATTGTTTTTTCTGAAATAGAAAACTCTGTACTAAACGGAACCATTGATTTTGGATTGATTATCCACGAAAACAGATTTACTTATCAGGACAGGGGACTGGCCAAATTAATCGACCTTGGTGACTACTGGGAAAAACGTACCGGCTGCGCCATTCCGCTGGGTGGTATTGTAGCTAACCGCAATTTACCATTGGATATTCAGCATAAAATAAACCGGGTGCTGCGCAAGTCGGTTGAGTTTGCTTTTGCCAATCCAAAATCGGGCTTAGCGTTTATTAAACAACATGCCCAGGAAATGAGTGAGGAAGTAATGTATAAACACATTGAGCTTTATGTAAACCAATACTCGGTTGAGTTGGGCGAAGAAGGCCGTAAAGCTATCAACCTGATGTTTGATACCGCTTTGGAGAAAGGGATTATACCGGAGATAAAGGATGGGATATTTTTGACTGATTAATCACTGACGTTGAATATGATACTGATGTATGAGATGGCCGTGATAAATATTATGCTTGTTTTAGTTATATTTGTATAGATGGGAGGATTGAAAATGAAGACAACAAAAATTAAAATAGAGGAACTCAAAACTCCATATATGCCACCAATTCCTAAATCATATTCAGTAGAAGAGATTTTGGCCGCTGGCGGTGCCACAGCCTTTGCGAACAAGATGGGTAAAAATCCGGAGAATATCGAAAAGGTCCTTGAGGCTTTGCCCGATGATGGCTTTTTAACCGATGAAGATGTCAAAGCCGCACTTGAAATTTTGAGAGAGAAAAGATGAATTTATTGCTTGATACCAACATTTTCATTTTTATATCAAGATATCCCAAACTGAAACTTTTAAGTACGGTCATCAACCCAGATAACCGAAAATTATATGTTTCTGTTGTTACTATTGCCGAATTACGGTCTATTGCACTTCAAAACAATTGGGCAAAAGAAAAATGGGACTTTATTCAACCAATAATAGATGAATGCTATCAAGTAGAGGCAACACAAACGCTTGTTAATTCTTACTCACAAATCGATGCCTACTCCCAACGCCGCAACCCGTCCTTTCAAGAATATGGCTTTGCTACCCCGCGCAATATGGGTAAAAATGATCTATGGATAGCATCGACAGCTGCTCTTCTTGGATTAACACTCGTAACCACTGATAAAGATTTCGATCACCTTCACCTGGTTTTCATGGAAGTAAAACGCATTACGCCGGAAACTCTTGTATAAATCTTGTATAAAATAAAAAGGACACACTTCAAAAATACGTCCTTTTCTTATTTTATCTCCCGATCAACTATCAATACAACAACTGATCATACGGGTACCTCTCGGTATGTATGGCTTTCACCTCGTCATATAACAAAGCTCTAAACTCATCCACATTTTCTTTTTTCGTTGCTGAGATAAATATGGCAGGTGCGTTGTTCTTAGCCATCCAGCTTTGTTTAAAGTCTTCCAGTGTTAGTGGTTCTTCTTGCGACACTTGGTGATCTTCGGGTTTAAAGGCATCTATTTTGTTAAATACAGTAATAATGCGTTTATCAATAGCGCCGATATCTTTCAGGGTTTCGTTAACCGTACGGATCTGATCTTCAAAATTAGGGTGCGAAATATCAACCACATGGATCAGGATATCTGCCTCACGGGTTTCATCAAGGGTTGATTTAAAACACTCAACCAAATGGTGCGGCAGCTTACGGATAAAACCTACCGTATCCGACATCAGGAAAGGTAGGTTCTCGATCACAACTTTCCTTACGGTGGTATCTAAAGTAGCGAACAGCTTATTCTCGGCAAATACTTCCGATTTGGCAATCATGTTCATGATCGTAGACTTACCCACGTTGGTATACCCAACCAAGGCAGTACGCACCAGTTGATGACGGTTTTTGCGCTGGGTTTCGTTCTGCTTATCTATCTGCCTCAGCTTTTCCTTTAGCAGCGAGATCTTATTCAGGATCAAACGGCGGTCGGTCTCAATTTGCGACTCACCCGGGCCACGCATACCGATACCACCTTTCTGACGCTCTAAGTGGGTCCAGAGGCGGGTAAGGCGGGGCAACAGGTATTGCAATTGCGCCAGTTCAACCTGGGTTTTGGCCTGGGCTGTTTGTGCGCGGCTTGCAAAAATATCCAGGATCAGGTTGTTACGGTCAAGGATCTTTACCTGTAGTTCGTTCTCAATATTACGCAGTTGCGACGGCGAAAGGCCATCATCAAAAATAACTATATCAATTTCTTCTTCTTTAACGTATGCTTTAATGTCTTCCAGTTTACCGGAGCCAACAAAGGTTGCCCTGTCCGGGCGCTGCAGCTTTTGAGTGAAGTGAGTTACCGTCAACGCTCCCGCGGTGCTGGCCAGAAACTCCAGCTCTTCCAGGTGCTCTTTTTCAATCTCGTCGGTTTCGTTGGGGGTTATTACACCAACAAGTACAGCTTTTTCCTGCTTCACAGCAGTATCATAAAATTTTTGCTTCATTAATTACAATATATCAATCCAAATGCCAATTGAATAAATGTACGTAAACGGGGCTGTGAAATAAAATTTTAATGTCAAAATAACATGGTGAAGGTCAATTAGTGACATGGATTACATTTTAGCAAAAAAAATGGCTAAAAAAATTTGCTTTTATATATTATGTTAATTGTTATTTTTGATTTGATTAAACCTCATCACGATGAACAGGCCTTTAATGCTGTGTAGATCAGCCCTATTTACGTTACCGGCTCAAGTACCAAAAGCCAAAACGCATCCCCCGATTTTTCGATTTTATAAACTGAACTTATCAGTCACGGAAAGATTACTGTCCATTTTGAGCCGGATGGATCTCCTGAATTAAGCTCATATAAACAACTGCCTGCACATACAAGCATTAATTCTTAATATCCAATTAGTTTAAGCTCAAACCAATTATACTATAATTTAAACCCTTACAATTAATTTAAATGAATAAGTTACTAACCCTTATTGCTTTAGGAGCCCTTGCAACTGCTGCAAAAGCACAAGCTCCTGCTATCCCAACCGCCCAGGCTTTTGGCAAGGTTGACAAAGCCGACCTTGAAATGAAAGCCTGCGATTTTGAAAAAGACGCCAATGCTGAAATTCTTTTTGATAAAGGCGAGGTGTATTTCGATACACAATACAACATCATATTTGAAAGGCACAGGCGTATTAAAATATTTAACGACAATGGGAAAGATGAAGCCAATATTCGATTATCTTATATCAGTGCCAGCCATTCCGAATTTATAACAGGCTTACAGGCCGAAACC
This sequence comes from Mucilaginibacter sp. cycad4, assembly GCF_034263275.1. Lineage (NCBI taxonomy): Bacteria > Pseudomonadati > Bacteroidota > Sphingobacteriia > Sphingobacteriales > Sphingobacteriaceae > Mucilaginibacter > Mucilaginibacter sp. cycad4. The sequence continues at coordinate 5,313,120 of NZ_CP139559.1, forward strand.
ATTAACCTTGAAAATGGAGTTGCCACGCCCATCAAAGTCGATAAAAAACAGATCTTTACACAAACTGTAGATAAAAACCGCTCGGCAATCGTTTTTTCGTTCCCTAACGTAAAACCAGGCAGTATTATTGAGTATAAATACAGGCATACCATTAACAACATTGTTGATTTTCCTGACTGGTATTTTCAGGACGAATTGCCGACGCGCTACAGCGAACTTAATACCAATATTCCCGATATTCTTACTTACAAAAACCTGGTAAACCTTCACTATCCGCTGGTAGTTGATAAAACTTCGGGCAGCAATACACATACCCAGGCAATGGCTAACATTCCTTCGGTAAAGGAGGAGCCATACATGGATGCTATTAATGATAATTCAGAACGGATCCTTTTCCAACTGTTAAGTGTTCGCGGAACTTTTATGCATAGTTTCTCAGACACATGGACAAAAGTTGGCGAAAACGTTGTTAAATGGGAAGATTTTGGCGAGCAGTTTAACCGTAAACTCGCAGGCGAGGAAACTATTATTGCCAAAGCAAAAACTTTCAAAACCGACGACGAAAAAATAGCTTACATTTTCAACCAGGTTAAAAACACCATGAAATGGGATGAGTCATATGATAAAACAACCAACGATGGTACTGTTAAGGCATGGGAAAAGAAAACCGGTAACTCGACAGAAGTAAATCTTATCCTTTATCATTTACTTCAAAAAGCAGGCTTAAAGGTATATCCAATGATGGTTAGTACCCGTAAGCATGGCCGCATAAACCCGGCTTACCCAAACTCTTACCAGTTTAACAACACGGTGGCCTATATACCTGTCGACAGTGCAAAACACTATGTGCTTGATGCAACAAGTAAATACAACCTTTACAACCAGATTCCTTACACCTATCTTAATTCATTCGGCTTTTTAATAAACAAAGCTGATAACGTTTACGACATGACGTTTTTACAAAACACCGATCCGGTAAGGCAGGTAGTTTTGATTAACGCCGAAATTAAGCCTGATGGCAAGATGGCCGGCAGCGCCGATATCAGCAGCTTCGCCTATAACAGGATCAATGTTGTAAGAGATTATAAAACCGACGGTGAGAAAAAATACATTGAAAACCTGTGCAGTAATAATAACAGTCTTAAAATATCATCGCTAAAAATTGAAGATATAGATATCGATACCCTTCCCTTACGCCAGAATATCAATTTCAATCTCGACCTTACGGGCTCAGATGATAATTACATCTATTTTAATTCAAACCTGTTTACCGATCTTAAAAAGAACCCGTTTTTAAATGAAAACCGTACTACTGATATCAACTTTGGCTATCGCGACAATTATGCAATAACAGGCATTTTTAAACTGCCTGCGGGTTATAAAGTTGATGCCCTACCTAAAAGTGTAAGTATGGCCACTCCTGATAATTCAATTGTTTTTAAACGCATGGTGGCCGAGCAAGATGGCCAGATCATGGTACGTCTTAACATCGACCACAAAAAAACAATATACTTTAAAGAAGAGTATGCTGATTTTCATGAATTCTGTAAAAAAATGTACGAAATGATCAATGAGCAGATAGTACTTAAAAAGTCATAGTGAATAATATGATCAGTAAATATTTTAACAGGCTGCTGCTTATTGCGGCAGCCCTGTTTGTTTTAGCAATCAAAAGCTACGGCCAGGATAAAAATATCCCCAAAGAGCTTTATATAGCCTCAACCATCCCCGATTCATTGAAAGAGGATGCAAACTCCGTAGTACGCTACAGTATGGAGGATGATAATTTTATAGGCCCGGGCAAAGCGGAAGAGCACTTCCATACTATTGTTACCATTTTAAATGAAAAAGGGAACGACGAAGCCGAAATGGCTTTACAGTATAATAGAAAGTATAGCCTGGTAAATTCATTTGAAATGCGGGTATATGGTGCAGATGGTACCCTCATAAAAAAATATCATAAAAGCGATATGTATGACAGGCTGGCTGTGAGCAATGAAACTATGGCAACCGACGATAGGTCACTCTCCATAAGTCATACCATTGCCTCCTATCCAACAACTGTTGAGTTTATTTATGATTTGGATGTCAGAAGCCTGATGGACCTTGGCGGCTGGGCTTACCAGGATTACGAACAATCTGTCCAAAATGCCTACTATCATATTTCCATTAGCAGCGATGCTGGCTTCAGGTACTTAAATAAGAATACTAATATTAAACCACAAAAAACAACCGCCGATAAAACCGACAGCTATTCGTGGAAGGTTGCCAACCTAAAGGCTTTCAAACACGAAGCCGGGTCAAAGGGATGGCGGGTATTGCCGAGGATATATTTTGCAGCCAGCGATTTTGAATTTTATGGTGTGCCCGGCAATATAAGTACCTGGCAAAACTACGGCAAGTGGCAGCAAAAGTTAAATGCGGACGTATGTACACTTAGCCCGGAACGGGTTGAAGAAATAAAGAAAATGACCGCCGATATAAAAACCGACAAAGAAAAAGTAAAGTTTTTATATGAATACATGCAACAAAATGTACGTTATGTGAGCATACAATTGGGCATTGGTGGCTGGAAACCCTTTCCTGCAACTTTTGTTGATCAGAAAAAATACGGCGACTGCAAAGCTTTATCCAATTACATGTCGGCATTGCTCAAGGCAGTGAATATTCCTTCATGCTATGCAATAGTAAATGCCGGGGCAAACATGCAACCCGCAGATCCTTCATTTCCTTATGACCCTTTCAATCACATTATATTATGTGTACCACTTAAGAGCGATACAACCTGGCTTGAGTGCACAAGTCAGACACAGGCTTTTGGAAAGTTAGGATCATTTACCGAAAACAGGTATGCATTATTAGTTACCGAAGATGGCGGAAAACTCGTAAAAACGCCCGGGAGCACAGATACTGACAACCAGTTTAACAGCGAAGTGCATATAACCCTTGATGCTGATGGTGGTGCTAAGGCAAACGTCAGGATCCTCAGTACCGGCGATTACAGAGACGATTATCTTGGTTTAATGTATTTAAAAACAGATGAGCAAAAGTCGAGGGTGATAACTATGTTAAATATGAAACAGCCTTCTGTTTTCACCTTTAAACCATCAACAGATAAAGATGGCGTAAAGGAGGTTGACATTGATTTGGAGTATGATAAATTTTGTGATATATCGGCAGGCGGCAAACAGTTTTATAAGCCCAGGGTATTCGATTTATGGCAATCAACATTTCCGGCAGAGGAAAAACGAAAAAGCGATTATTATTTTGAGATCCCTATGTTAAAAACATGCGTTACCACTATTGACCTGCCTGCCGGTTTTGAAATTGATGCCCTGCCTGCCGATCAGAACCTCAAGTTTACTTATGGCACATATGATGTTAAATATGTTTATGACGCTGCTAAAAACCAGGTGGTAAGCACCACCAAATTCAATTTAAAAAACCATGTGATCCCGGCTGCCAAATACACCGAGATGCAGGTTTATATGGACGCCATTGCCAAAGCCCAAAATAAAAAGCTGGTGATCCGCCGTAAAGCATAAATTTGCGCCTGATGATATTCAGGCTCGACGAAGATTTAATATTTCCAAAGCCCGATCTGGCCGAACCAGACGGGCTTTTGGCTGTTGGCGGCGACCTGAGCACCGAGCGCTTGCTGCTGGCCTATCAAAACGGCATTTTCCCCTGGTATAGTGATGATACGCCGATCCTGTGGTATTCGCCGCACGAGCGGTTTGTTTTATTTCCTGATGAGTTAAAAGTTTCCAAATCCATGCGGCAGGTGTTACGATCAGGCAAATTGAGCGTAACTGTCGATACCTGTTTTAACGATGTAATAACAGCCTGTTCAACCGCTCCGCGCGAGGGGCAGGACGGTACCTGGATTGTGCCCGATATGATTGCCGCTTACAATCGCCTGCATTGGGAAGGCTATGCCCACTCTGTTGAGGTATGGCAGGATGACGAACTGGTTGGCGGCCTTTACGGCGTACATGTCGGCGGTGTTTTTTGTGGCGAAAGTATGTTTAGCAGGGTTAGCAACGCTTCAAAAACTGCGCTCATTTATCTGTGCAATACCGGGCTTTACAAGCTTATCGATTGCCAGGTACATACCGGTCATCTCGAATCGATGGGTGCACGGATGATAAGCCGGGAGCAATATATGGATGTATTGCTAAATAATTTAGTTTAATTAGTTACCTTTAGGCCATATGCAACAGGCAGTAAATTTAAAGGAAAGGATCATTTTAGGCATCGACCCAGGCACAGCCGTTATGGGTTACGGACTGCTTAAGGAAACCGGTCCTAAAATAGAGCTGCTTGCTATGGGCGTGGTCAAAATGCCCACTACTGACGATCATATGCTTAAGCTGCAGCGCATCTTCGAAAAAACCGTTGCCCTCATTGATAACTATAATCCCGATTGCCTGGCTATTGAAGCTCCCTTTTACGGCAAAAACATACAGGTGATGCTTAAGCTCGGCCGCGCACAGGGAATGGCCATAGCCGCCGCATTATCGCGCAATGTAGAGATCACCGAATATGCTCCCCGTAAAATTAAACAGTCCATAACCGGCAACGGCAATGCTACTAAAGAGCAGGTGGCCGCCATGCTGCAAAGTCTGCTTAAATTCAAAGAAACTCCCGATTTTCTGGATGCTACCGATGGTTTGGCGGTGGCTGTTTGCCATTCGTTTCAACGGATCCCTACAGGTTCGGGGGCGGGTAAGGCAGGTTCTAAAAAGTCATATTCGGGCTGGGATACTTTTGTAAAGGATAATGCCAGGCGGATTGTGAAGTGAGATAGCCTCATCGTTCAATAATAATTAAGTCATGGAACTTGTTTCAACACCTCACTTGCTAAGCCCCCACGCTAAGCAAATCGCCTACCCGTCTTGTGGGATGCTGAAACAAGTTACCCCATGCATAGTAAAAATAAGGTCATGCTGAACTTGTTTCAGCACCCCACTCGCTAAGCAGCCATGCTAAGCAAAGCGGCTACCTGTCCTGTGGGATGCCGAAATAAATTCGGCATGACGATGGGGCATGTCATTTCTTCTTCAGAGACCCGGATTTTGAGGTCACCTGCTGCCGCAAGCGCAATGTCATTAAGTTAGCGAATAAGTTACTAATAATCAGTTATTTATCTTTATTTAATTGATTATTTTTCCTATATTTAATTCATAATCAATTAGTTAAAGTGCAAAAAAAACCTCATTTTTAATCATAGAAAAATTGAGGGAGACAATTTTCAGCAAGGAGCTTGCTCTGAAGTTTAAGATGAATGAACAAGACTTTACCAGGAACAGAAAGCAGCCTTTTAGTTCAACTTTGCTATTTATGTTCAATTTATTAAGAAGAAGCCTTGCCATTGAAATAGATGGCTTCGTACGTTATTTGAATGAGCATTTTTCTTTTGGCAATGCCCGCTCTTTTACCTCAAGCGCTTTTATTCAGAACCGGAAAAAGATCGATCCAGCCGTTTTCAGTCACCTTTCAAATGTGATTATTGAGAACTTTTACACGACAGACAACGAGACGGCAAACTATTTAAATGGTATTAGGATACTGGTTGTTGATAGCACCAAACTTACTTTACCTTATACTGCCGAATTAAAAAAGTGCTATGGCGTAATGAAAAATCAGTCCACAGTGGAAGTTGTACAAGCAAGAGCATCTGTTTTATACGATGTTTTAAATGGCTTAGTCTTAGATGCAGCTTTAGATGGTTTGAATAAAGGGGAAAGGGAACTCGCGCTAAGGCATAACCAAAAATGGAAAAAGAAAGACCTGATCATATATGACAGAGGATACCCTTCTTACGATTTTATACATGAGCATGTTAAATTGGGGGCTGATTGTTTGATACGGGTAACAGTAGCGAATTTTTCGTTCGCTACTACCTTTGTAGCCGGCGGTAAGAAATCTGTAGTTACGGAAATATATCCCTCAGAAAGTCATTCACTAAAAGATAAGGATTATGATAAAAATACTCCGTTAAAAGTGCGTTTATTAAGGGTTGACCTTCCGAGCGGAGAAGTAGAGGTACTGATAACAACTTTGTTGGATAGTACTAAATACCCTGCTAAACTGTTTAAAAAGCTATATTTCATGCGATGGGGAGTTGAGACCTTTTATGATGAATTAAAGAACAAACTTAAGGTCGAACACTTCACAGGTTACTCACAAGCGAGCATATTGCAGGATTTTTATTGTGCCATTTTTATCAGCAATCTTCAATCGGTTATTGTAAATGATCTGGAACCGGAATTGTCTATACAAAATGAAGCCAAAAAATACGATTACAAGGTAAATACAAACCTCTCTTATGGGTTCTTAAAAAACAGGATATTAGAATTGCTTTGTAAACAAGCCCCTTTAGAATCTGTATTTCAGGAATTAGAAGCTTTGTTTATTAAACATACTATCCCGGTGAGAAATAATCGAACGTTCCCAAGACATGCCGGTAAATACAGAGCCAGGATCAGACCTAAAGTAACTAAAAATCAAAAAGATGCAATCTAAAACCAACTTAACTTAATGACATTGACCGCAAGCGTCCTCGCTTGTGGGCTTTATGCTGTGCTATGCAAACGGCTTTCAAATCGCAGACCTAAACGCGGGCCACAAGCGAGGACGCTTGCGGTCAATGTCATTAAGTTAGCGAATAAGTTACTAATAATCAGTTATTTATCTTTATTTAATTGATTATTTTTCCTATATTTAATTCATAATCAATTAGTTAAAGTGCAAAAAAAACCTCATTTTTAATCATAGAAAAAATTGAGGGAGACAATTTTCAGCAAGGAGCTTGCTCTGAAGTTTAAGATGAATGAACAAGACTTTACCAGGAACAGAAAGCAGCCTTTTAGTTCAACTTTGCTATTTATGTTCAATTTATTAAGAAGAAGCCTTGCCATTGAAATAGATGGCTTCGTACGTTATTTGAATGAGCATTTTTCTTTTGGCAATGCCCGCTCTTTTACCTCAAGCGCTTTTATTCAGAACCGGAAAAAGATCGATCCAGCCGTTTTCAGTCACCTTTCAAATGTGATTATTGAGAACTTTTACACGACAGACAACGAGACGGCAAACTATTTAAATGGTATTAGGATACTGGTTGTTGATAGCACCAAACTTACTTTACCTTATACTGCCGAATTAAAAAAGTGCTATGGCGTAATGAAAAATCAGTCCACAGTGGAAGTTGTACAAGCAAGAGCATCTGTTTTATACGATGTTTTAAATGGCTTAGTCTTAGATGCAGCTTTAGATGGTTTGAATAAAGGGGAAAGGGAACTCGCGCTAAGGCATAACCAAAAATGGAAAAAGAAAGACCTGATCATATATGACAGAGGATACCCTTCTTACGATTTTATACATGAGCATGTTAAATTGGGGGCTGATTGTTTGATACGGGTAACAGTAGCGAATTTTTCGTTCGCTACTACCTTTGTAGCCGGCGGTAAGAAATCTGTAGTTACGGAAATATATCCCTCAGAAAGTCATTCACTAAAAGATAAGGATTATGATAAAAATACTCCGTTAAAAGTGCGTTTATTAAGGGTTGACCTTCCGAGCGGAGAAGTAGAGGTACTGATAACAACTTTGTTGGATAGTACTAAATACCCTGCTAAACTGTTTAAAAAGCTATATTTCATGCGATGGGGAGTTGAGACCTTTTATGATGAATTAAAGAACAAACTTAAGGTCGAACACTTCACAGGTTACTCACAAGCGAGCATATTGCAGGATTTTTATTGTGCCATTTTTATCAGCAATCTTCAATCGGTTATTGTAAATGATCTGGAACCGGAATTGTCTATACAAAATGAAGCCAAAAAATACGATTACAAGGTAAATACAAACCTCTCTTATGGGTTCTTAAAAAACAGGATATTAGAATTGCTTTGTAAACAAGCCCCTTTAGAATCTGTATTTCAGGAATTAGAAGCTTTGTTTATTAAACATACTATCCCGGTGAGAAATAATCGAACGTTCCCAAGACATGCCGGTAAATACAGAGCCAGGATCAGACCTAAAGTAACTAAAAATCAAAAAGATGCAATCTAAAACCAACTTAACTTAATGACATTGGCCGCAAGCGTCCTCGCTTGTGGCCCGCGTTTAATGAACAGCTTGTCTTGTCCTAAAATAGGTTTACACAACAGTAAACAAAAATGGAAAGATATTCAAAAGTGTATGGCAGCAAATGGCAAAGCCAGTACAGCGAGGAGTTTAAGCGTAAAGTTTGTCAAGAATATTTAGAAGGTCAGGAAAGCCGAACAACGATTGAAAGGAAATACAAATTAGGCAATAGCCGTATTGCGTTTTGGCTCAAATCATTCGGATTGGAGATGAAGAAAACAATTTATGTATCTTCGAATGATATGCCAACCAAGAAAGATCAGGATGTCCCGGCCGAAAACAGCGCATCAATTAAGTTATTAAAAAAGCAACTTGAAGATGCATTGCTGGAGAAGGAGCTTTATCGTAAAATGATAGAAGTGGCCGAAAGAGATCTTAAGATCAATATCCGAAAAAAGTCCGATACCAAGTAATCCGTGAGATTAAAGACAGCTACCCTGGGATGAGCCTGGTGAAGTGCTGTTGTTTACTTGGAGTTACCCGGCAGGCCTATTACCAGCATTTTTGGGAGACAGAAGCGATAAGCTTTGAGCAGGAAATATTATTAAATGAGGTCCGGGCAATAAGGGCCATACATCCGATTATTGGCGGTAAAAAACTCTATGTTTTGCTGCAGCCTTTTTTGCTTGAGCACCGGATAAAAATGGGCAGGGATGCGCTTTTTGATCTGCTTGCTGCTCACTACTTGTTAGTTAGAAAGAAAAGGCGGCGCATACATACTACTCAATCTTTTCATTGGCTAAGAAAATATCCTAATTGCATAAGAGAAATTATTCCGACTAAAGTGAACGAAATATGGGTGTCAGATATCACTTACTACAGGACAAAGAAGGGATTCGTTTATATCAGTTTTATAACGGATGCCTATAGTAAAAAGATCGTCGGCTATCATGCCGCTGATACACTGGATGCAGTTCACACACTTAGTGCTTTACAAATGGCCATTAAAGAAAGTGACCAGCCTTTGACTGGCTTAATACATCATTCAGACAGAGGTGTTCAGTACTGTAGCTATGATTATGTAAAGCTATTACAGGACAATGAAATAATCATCAGCATGACCGAAAACGGAGACCCTTTAGAGAACGCAGTAGCGGAACGGATAAATGGAATAATGAAACAGGAGTACCTGGAACATCATATACTTAATGATAAAAACCAGGTTATGGAACTTTTAGCTAAGTCTGTAAACACTTATAATAAGCTAAGGCCTCACATGAGTTGCAATATGCTTACACCTGAGATCGTACATCAAAATAACCTATCTGTACAGCGAAATTGGAAAAGTTATTATAATTCAAAAAATGTCAATCTGTAAACCTATTTTAGGACTAATCAATAATGTAAACCTATAGCAGGATTAATCAATTAAACTGTAAACTTATTTTAGGACGATACAGCTTACATAACTTAGCATGAAGCCCACAAGCGAGGACGCTTGCGGTCAATGTCATTAAGTTAGCGAATAAGTTACTAATAATCAGTTATTTATCTTTATTTAATTGATTATTTTTCCTATATTTAATTCATAATCAATTAGTTAAAGTGCAAAAAAAACCTCATTTTTAATCATAGAAAAATTGAGGGAGACAATTTTCAGCAAGGAGCTTGCTCTGAAGTTTAAGATGAATGAACAAGACTTTACCAGGAACAGAAAGCAGCCTTTTAGTTCAACTTTGCTATTTATGTTCAATTTATTAAGAAGAAGCCTTGCCATTGAAATAGATGGCTTCGTACGTTATTTGAATGAGCATTTTTCTTTTGGCAATGCCCGCTCTTTTACCTCAAGCGCTTTTATTCAGAACCGGAAAAAGATCGATCCAGCCGTTTTCAGTCACCTTTCAAATGTGATTATTGAGAACTTTTACACGACAGACAACGAGACGGCAAACTATTTAAATGGTATTAGGATACTGGTTGTTGATAGCACCAAACTTACTTTACCTTATACTGCCGAATTAAAAAAGTGCTATGGCGTAATGAAAAATCAGTCCACAGTGGAAGTTGTACAAGCAAGAGCATCTGTTTTATACGATGTTTTAAATGGCTTAGTCTTAGATGCAGCTTTAGATGGTTTGAATAAAGGGGAAAGGGAACTCGCGCTAAGGCATAACCAAAAATGGAAAAAGAAAGACCTGATCATATATGACAGAGGATACCCTTCTTACGATTTTATACATGAGCATGTTAAATTGGGGGCTGATTGTTTGATACGGGTAACAGTAGCGAATTTTTCGTTCGCTACTACCTTTGTAGCCGGCGGTAAGAAATCTGTAGTTACGGAAATATATCCCTCAGAAAGTCATTCACTAAAAGATAAGGATTATGATAAAAATACTCCGTTAAAAGTGCGTTTATTAAGGGTTGACCTTCCGAGCGGAGAAGTAGAGGTACTGATAACAACTTTGTTGGATAGTACTAAATACCCTGCTAAACTGTTTAAAAAGCTATATTTCATGCGATGGGGAGTTGAGACCTTTTATGATGAATTAAAGAACAAACTTAAGGTCGAACACTTCACAGGTTACTCACAAGCGAGCATATTGCAGGATTTTTATTGTGCCATTTTTATCAGCAATCTTCAATCGGTTATTGTAAATGATCTGGAACCGGAATTGTCTATACAAAATGAAGCCAAAAAATACGATTACAAGGTAAATACAAACCTCTCTTATGGGTTCTTAAAAAACAGGATATTAGAATTGCTTTGTAAACAAGCCCCTTTAGAATCTGTATTTCAGGAATTAGAAGCTTTGTTTATTAAACATACTATCCCGGTGAGAAATAATCGAACGTTCCCAAGACATGCCGGTAAATACAGAGCCAGGATCAGACCTAAAGTAACTAAAAATCAAAAAGATGCAATCTAAAACCAACTTAACTTAATGACATTGCGCTTGCGGTAGCGATGGAGATACTTTTGTAAAGGATAATGCCAGGCGGATTGTGAAATAGGATAATAAAAGAAGCGTCATTGCGAGGTACGAAGCAATCCCAAACTTTACAGATCGGATCTGCTAATCGGGGATTGCTTCGTACCTCGCAATGACGCCGTTATGTTTTGAATATTTTGCCCTTACGGCTTCACCGCACTCTTCACATATTTATCCACCCGCCCATCTTTAATCACACCTTTCCAGTTTAAACCGAAACCGAAATCATATTTATTGCCCTGCTCATCAACATAGCATTTCATATCGTGCGGCACATCCTCAAACTGGGCTTCAACGGTTTTCATATCAACCGGCATTTGCAATGGCAGCAATGCTGATGGTTCGGCTTTACCGGTCATGATATCAAGCGATGCCTGGCCCTGTACGCCAAAATCAACAATAATAGCATTGGCATCTTTTTCAAACTCAGCAAACACCATCGGGTTACTCATGTTAACAGATACAATAACTGGCTTGCCTTTCATTTTTGCATAAGTATCGGTAACCATAGCCAGATCCGTAACATTAATAGCAGTGCTTGATTTGCCCTTGTAAGTACGATTGGTAAATTTTTCCAGCGGGTCGCCGCCTGCTATACTGGTTGCACGGGCGTCGGCAGCTGTGTACGCGCCATATTGAAGGTTAACAGGCACATAACCTGTTCCGCCGTTTTTGGCATCGGCGCTGTTATAACCGCCGCCGCTGTTTGGGCTGGCGATAAATACCAGGGCATAATCAGCCTCATCCGGGTTATCAGTCACTTTGAAATACTTTTTAACAGTTTCCATATTTACCGGGTATTCCAGTTTCTCTGGCGTTTCCATCCCTAAAAAGTTTCTGCCGGCCGGGGTAAATTTTTTAGGAACATAAACAGTTTTGCCGCTTTGCAAAGGCAAAATATTAGCCTTATTCTTCAGCATCACTATTGATTTAAGCTGCGCCTGGTAACCTGCATCCATAAACTCGGGTTTGCCAACAACTTGTTTTGACACTTCAGGTTCCAGGTAAGGGTTTTCAAACAAACCTGTCCTGAAAATATTGCGTAACAACCGCACTGCCGATTGCTCAAACCTTGCCCGCATAAATGCTTCGCCGTGCTCTTTTACACCAATTTGGTAAGCTTCGGTGACCGGAGCAACCTCATTATTACCTCCAAACTGATCAACACCGGCCATCAGCACTTTATAATGACGCTGCGCAATAGAAAGTCCTTCCACACCCCATGACTTACCCGAAAGGAATGAATCAACCGTAGTTTCATCGCCGGTAACCAGCCAATCGGTACAAACCACGCCATCGTATTTATATTTTTTACGGAGCAGGTCGTTAATGATGTAGGAGTTATAATTATTGGCCACATTTTCATGGTTCTTAACATCCTGGTTATAGGAGATGGTATAATAAGGCATTACGGCTGCAGCCATACCGGTTTTACCATTCAGCTTAAAAGCACCTTCTGTAAACGGGATCAGGTGCTGTTTAAAATTATTCCCCGGATAAACCGCGTATTTACCATAAGCATAATGTGCATCACGACCACCCTCACCGGCACCACCGCCCGGCCAGTGTTTAACCATAGCATTTACACTATTATAACCCCATCCGTTCTTTATTTCCTTTTCAGCTTCTGAAGTCTGAAAGCCATCAATATAAGCGCGGGCCATATCGGCGGCTAATTGCGGGTCTTCACCAAAAGTACCGCTTACACGGGCCCAGCGCGGATCAGTAGCGATATCAACCTGCGGCGAAAGTGCTGTTGAAATACCCAAAGCCCGGTATTCCTGAGCGGCTATATGGCCAAAGTTTTTCACCACTTCCGGATCAAAAGTAGCGGCCAGCCCAAGCGATCCCGGCCACATGGAAATAGCCCCTCCTGCCCCTGCATTGTATTCGGCAGTAGCCACGGTACCATGCCGCGGATCGGAGCTGTTATTGTTGGGGATCCCCAAACCCAATCCTTCTACAAAAGCCTGTGCGTTGTTATTCCATTGCGCGGCTATTTCAGGACTTTGTACCGAAGTTACCAGCACATGCCTTACATTATCCTTAGCTAAAAATTGCTTTTGCTGATCGGAAAGATCAGACGCCTTCGCCCCGCTTTCTGCAAATACCTTGTTATTATAAGTACCGGCAAAAGGTCCACCCGCAGCAGCGGGGATTGGCTGGTGGCGACTGTACAGCATCAGCCCCGCTATTTGTTCAACGCTCATTTTTGAGGCGAGGTCTTTAGCCCGTTCATCAACCGGCAAACGCCAGTCTTCGTATTTATCCAGTTTGCCGTTCTTGTTCAGGTCTTTAAAAGCAAGGCCATCAACAGTTAATATTTTTACGCCGGATGTGGTGGAGTAACCTAAGTTTTGCCCACCGGTATTGGTAACAAAAGCAATATCGCCTGCTTTTCTTTCTGTCCACTTATTTTGTGCTATTGTAGCCGTTGCGGGCAGCAAGGCCAGCAGGGTTATCAGTTTAATTGGTTTGGCCATGATGGTTCATGATTCAGGTTAAAGAAAAAAGCCCCTGCAAAAAATATTGCAGAGGCCAGGTTGGTTTTACTTTAGTTTTAGTTCGTTTATAGTTTGTTCGGGCATCAGCGCCTTATTTACTTTTTCAACAGTGATATCTTTAGCCAGGCTGAAAGATGCTGCTTCCTCAATTTTGCGAGATGATGAACCTATTTTCACTTTATAGTCTCCTTCATCAGCTATCCAGGCCTGCCTGTTGGTATAAAACGAAGCCAGATCAGATGCTTTGATAGTAAACGTCAACGTTTGCGATTGCCCCGGGGCCAGCAGTTTGGTTTTGCCGAAAGCTTTCAGCTCATCTTCGGGCTTATCCAGATCTTTTTTAGGAGCCGCCAGGTACAACTGCACCACCTCTTTACCTGCAACCTCACCGGTGTTTTTAACCGTTACCGTTGCAGTAATTGCATTTTTGAAAACCTTTGAGCTTAATTTCAGATCAATGAACTTAAAGTTGGTGTATGACAAGCCATAACCAAACTCATATGCCGGGGTAATTTTAGCGGCATCGTAATAACGGTAGCCCACATAAATACCCTCTTCATAAATAACTTGTGTTGGTTTACCTTCAGGCGTACCCGGGAAGTTATTAGCCGATGGTACATCTTTATAATCGGCAGGGAAAGTAGTCGCCAGTTTGCCCGATGGGTTTACTTTACCGCTCAGCACATCGGCAATGGCGTTACCGGCTTCCAAACCTGGCTGCCAGGCTAATAAGATCCCGTCAACCTTGTCGCGCCAGGCGATAACATCAACAACACCACCTACGTTAAGTACAACAATTACCTTTTTACCTTTTGCATGAAAAGCATTAGCAACACCATTGATCAATCCTTTTTCCGCATCGTTTAAATAATAATCGCTTTCCAGCTTACGGTCAGCACCTTCGCCGGCGTTACGACCAATCGTGATCAGTGCTTCATCAGCACCATTGGCTTCCTCTGCTACGATAGCGTTTACATCCATTTCTGGAATAGGTGCCGGGTGATCGAAAAAGTTTTTAGGCTTTGGCTGTTTGGCCTTCATATCTGTCAGGTATGCTTTGTAATTATTTGACAGCGTTTCCTGTAATTTGAAGTTAGCATTTGCCAAACCCTGCATTAACGAAATGGTATAGGCTTTATTCACATCGCCACTGCCCGTACCACCTGCGATAATATCATACGAGGTATTACCGAATACTGCGATCCTTTTACCTGCACCAAATGGCAGGGCATGATCGTCATTCTTTAAAAGCACCATGCCCTGCGCGGCTGCTTCACGGGCCACAGCAGCATGACCGGCCAGGTCAGGAGCATCAGAGTATTTATATTTTTTAAACGTAGGCGATTGAACTATTACATTCAGGATGCGCTCAACGTTGGCATCAAGTTGTGGAGCGCTAAGCTTACCACTTTTTACGGCGGCTACTATATCTTCTGATTGGGTTGGGTTACCCGGCATCAGCAAATCGTTGCCGGCTTTCATTTGCGCTACGGCATCTTTACCGCCAAACCAATCGGTCATGACAAAACCTTTAAAACCCCACTCCTTTTTAAGGATGGTAGTGAGCAGGTCGCGCCTTTCGGATGTAAAAGTGCCGTTCAGTTTATTGTATGATGACATCACTGTCCAGGGCTGTGCTTTTTTTACCGCTATCTCAAAACCACGCAGGTACAACTCACGCATGGCACGCTCGCTTACTATGGTGTTAATGGAGTTACGATTGGTTTCCTGGTTATTGGCCGCGTAATGTTTAATGGAAGTACCTACCCCATTTGATTCAATACCATTGACAATAGCCGCGGTCATGCTGCCTGCCACTAAAGGATCTTCAGAATAATACTCAAAATTACGGCCGCCCAGCGGGTTACGGTGAATGTTAAGCCCCGGTGCAAGCAAAATATCAACCCCGTATTCGCGCACTTCGTTACCAAAGGCAACACCTACTTTATTCACAAGCTGGGTATCCCAGGTTGAGGCCAGCAAGGTAGCCACCGGGAAAGCCGTAGCATAATAAGTTTTTGATTTATCGCCATTACGGATAGGCTCGATCCTTAAACCGGCGGGGCCATCAGATACCGTGATTGAAGGGATTCCTAAACGGGCAATAGCATGTGTGCGACCGGCTGCTCCGGGCACTTTTTCGGGAATATTATAAGCATCCGGATCAGACGGAGGCAATTTAAAGCCCCCTATATCAATTGCTTCAGGCTTTTTACCCTTTACCGGCGGCGGCACACCCGGCATTTTAAAACCCATCCCCACAACAAGCTTCGATTTTTCTTCGAGTGTCATGGCGGCAATAATCTGTTTTACGTTTGTTGCACTTAGTTGCAGCGCCGGTTTTTTGCTTTGGGCCAGTGCTGCCTGATGGATTCCACCGGCAAATAAAACGCCTGCTAAAGCAACGTGTAATTTGTAGCTCATTCTCATGTTTAAAAATTAAATAGGTTAAAGGGTACTAATTGGCGGTAACAATAACAGCAAAAATTACACTCTTTGTGTCATTATTACACAATAGTAAAAATTAAGTTTTACAATAGCAAGTTTTATCGATGAAAGGATGAAGATTATGGATGGAGGGGGTCAATAAAGCTATGGAGTTGAAGGACAACAAAATAAAATTGTCATGTTGAGTGTTTAAGTCCGATGGACTCTGATGGGGAAATGACATCTCCATGCCGTCATGCTGAACTTGTTTCAGCACCCCACAAGAAAGGTAGGCGATTTGCTTAGCATGTGCTTAGCGAGTGAGGTGTTGAAACAAGTTCAACATGACAATAGTTTTTTAATTATGTCAGGTAACATATTCTGACGCGAGTATACAGGATGAGACTGAGTGCTTTTTATTCGGTTTTGTAAATATGGGCGTTCCCGTTAGCCAACGGGCCGTGCTCATACTGCACAGGCATTATCCGTTGGCTAACGGACGGTATCCGCTCCTATCACTAACGCGGCCCCCGCACACCATCGCTAAAATATATTATATACGTCATAACAGTTTTTTTCAGGCTCCCTGATGGTCACTCGCAATGACGATTTATAATATTCTCACTACGCCAATACCTCTTCCAGCACATCAGCCGATTTTATGTTGCCAAAACCTTCAACATGCATGGCATAATATTCCAGCAGCTTTTGCAACAGGTATCGGCGTTCATCGTTACTCAGCTGAAGCGCATGCATATTTTCAAAACCGGTTTGCAATACTAACCCGAAGCTTTGAGTATGGGGGGGCGACAAGTACGAAACGCTATCGGGCTTGAAACGGGTAAACTGCCCATTTTTTATATCGAAGTAATCCGCATTGCCAGCCATATAGCGGTCGGGATAAAAACCGAGGTAGCGGGTAAGCCGGGTTAAAAATACCAGGTGAAAATTGGCTACGCTTTCGGTTTGGTGATCGAGCCATTCAATAGCGCTGAAAATAAAATCGAACAGGTTTTCATCAGGCGATTGCTGCTTTATGGCTTTGTACAACACCTCATTCAAAAATATCGCTATACAGCTTTTAATTACATCATAAGGAATACTGAGCAGTACCGGTGCATTTTTCAGTTCAGAAATGCGCTGTACACTCCCGGTATTTTTATGGTAAACCACAAGGTCCAACAGGTGCAGGGGCTGTAACATATTCCGGCCTATTTTTGCTTTTGGCTTTTTTGCTCCGTTGATAATGTACGATTGCAGCCCAAACTTTTCGGTAAAGATCTGAACAATTACGCTGCTTTCGCCATAATCGGTAGCCCTGAATATGATTCCACGGGTTTTATGCAGCATGCCTTATCAATAAAATGATCTTCGGTAAAAAAATAACTATTCCCGTTATCAGCGCGAATAGTGCAGCCACAACAACAGCACCGGCAGCTATATCTTTTACATGCCCCGCTTTTTCGTTATAAGTGGGCGAAACCAGGTCGGTCAGTGTTTCGAGCGAAGTATTAAGCAATTCGGTAACAAGTACCACGGTAATACAAGCCATAAGCCAAAGCCACTCGGCAGTTGAAAGCTTTAAAAAGAAGCCCAATGCAACGGCTATTGTTCCGGCCACCAAATGAAACCTGAAGTTAGGCTGGGTTTTGACAGCATACCCTAAACCCTTAAACGCGAAACCAAAACTGCGTACCAACCTTTTCATGCTCAAAAATACAAAGTTTAAGTGCAAATAAGGACAGGCGTTATACTGCGGTATTGTAGTTATCCTTACCTGCACCGTTGTTAGTGTTGTCTCGCCGTTGTTGGTGTTGTCACCAACAACTCTACACCATCCAATTAACAATCTCGGTTAATCCATCCAATAATTGTTGGTGACAACACCAACAACGGCATAAATATTGGTTTAAAAAGCCATGTCATTGAGGAGGCACGACAAAGCAATCTCGTAGCTATACAGATCGGACATGCATTAGCTACGAGATTGCCGCGCTACGCTCGCAATGACATATTTTTTAGAAGTAATTTCATCTTCAATAAACAACACCGGCAACGGCATAACACAAGTGTTCAACTTTTAAAAAACGGGTGTTCAGCTTTTTATTTTTCAAAAACATAAAAAGCTGATTATCAGAACAAATTTGTTCATATCTCCCAAAACATCAAATCGCTAAAAACGTAACATCCTAATTATCAACACTGTTTATTTTTTAAAACAAGCTCAAGTGTTTACACCTAAAAAAGTTGAACACTAAATACTGTATACAAATCTGTTAACCACAACATAAAGCGTTACCGGTTATATATTTGTCACATTATCACTATCATTAATAGGCAGATAACGCAATTTTCGTAGTTTTGCGCCTCCCCTTACATATCAATAACTAATGTTCTGGAAACATATAGCTTCTGCAATTCTTAAAAACAGGCTGATAATTTTTATTTGCGTTTTAGCGCTGAGCACCTTTATGGGCTACGAAGCTTCGAAGGTAAAAATTACCTTCAACGGCGGTAAAGTGCTCCCGGTTACCGACTCAGCTTTTATCCGTTATGCCGAGTTCAAGAAAACCTTCGGACAGGATGCCTCATCGATGGTCATCGGAATCAAGTCGCCGGAGATCTTCCATAATAAAGATGTTTTTAACGACTGGTACCAGATTGGCGAACAGTTAAAGAAAGTAAAGGGGATTAAAGCCGTGATCTCGGCCGCCAATATCTACAACCTGCAAAAAGATACCCTGCAGCATAAATTTGTACTGAAGCCATTGGTTACCGGTCCACTGCTAACAGCCGCGGCGGTTGACAGCGTAAATCAACAGCTTGCTTCTATGCCATTTTATAAAGGACTGGTTGTAAGCGAGGATGGCCAAAGCACCCTCATGGCCATTACTTTTGACGATAAGATCATCAATACCCCTTTCCGCGTACCTATCATTAAAAAGATCGGCCAGCTTGGACAGGCATTTGAGAAGAAACACAATATTAAAGTACACTACTCCGGCCTGCCCCTCATCCGTACAGTTGTTGGCGACCTGGTAGCTCATGAGTTTTCATTATTCCTCAGCCTTTCGGTGATCATTACCGGCCTTATCCTGCTGCTGTTTTTCCGTTCGGTATTCCCGGTTATTTTCCCGGTGATAGTGGTGATATTGGGTGTGGTGTTTAGCCTGGGCGTACTGCAACTGATGCATTACGAAATGACCATTCTTACGGGTATCATTCCTCCGCTTATTGTGGTGATCGGGATCCCTAATTGTGTGTTCATCCTCAATAAATATTTCCATGAGTATGGCATCAGCGGTAATAAAATGGCTGCCTTGGAAGTTGCTGTTGAGCGTGCAGGTATCACTACTTTTATAGCAAACGTTACTACAGCTATAGGCTTTGGTGTTTTGTGCTTTACCAACAGCGAACTGCTTACCCAGTTTGGCCTGGTAGCTTCAATCGGCATATTGGGCACCTTTGCATTGAGCCTGATTTTAGTACCCATTATTTTCAGTTTCCTGCCCGCACCTAAGGCAAGCCAAACCGGCATTAAAGACAGTAAACTGATGGACGGCCTGTTGGCTACGCTGGATAAGCTGGTACATACCAAACGCAAGGTTATTTACATCGCCACCGTAGTATTGATCATTATTGCGGGTTTTGGCATGGTTAAAATGAACATTAACGGCTATGTAGTTGATGACCTGCCGCAAAGTAATAATACCCTGCATGATCTTAAATTTTTCGAGTCGAATTTTAAGGGTGTGTTACCGTTAGAGGTTAGTATCGATACCAAACGCAAAAATGGGGTAATGAACCTGGCCACTATCCGCAAGGTGGAGAGGCTGGAAAAACTCATCTCCTCCTACCCGGAGTTCAGCCGTTCGGTATCATTGATCCAGGTGCTGAAGTTCAGTACACAGGCGTTTTATGGCGGCAACCCCGAGTACTATCGATTGCCCGACGGACTGGAGCAAAACTTTATCCTAAACTATGCCGGCAACTCGGGCAAAGGTACAAGCAGCCTGCTGAAAACTTATCTCGACAGCACCCACCGCGTTACCCGTGTTACCTTTGAAATGGTTGATGCCGGTTCAAAAAAAATGAATACGGTACTGGCCGAACTGCAACCCAGGATCGATTCTATTTTTAACCCGAAGAAGTTCCATGTTGAGCTAACTGGTTCAAGCATTATATTTATAAAAGGCACCAACTACCTGTTGACAAACCTTTATGAAAGCCTTGCCTGGGCTATAGCACTAATAGCAGGCGTAATGTGGATCCTCTTCCGGGGTATAAAAATGATTGCTATATCACTGGTGCCGAACCTTGTTCCACTTGTAATCACAGCCGGTATTATGGGCTTTTTTGGCATCCCGCTTAAGCCGTCGACCATATTGATATTCAGTATAGCCATGGGCATCTCGTCCGACCAAACCATCTATTTCATTACCCGTTACCGCCATGAGTTACGCCACAGTAAAAAGAGCATTTCACAAATAGTTTCAGACACCATTCGCGAAACCGGGGTGAGTATGATCTTTATTGCAACCGTGTTATTTTTCGGGTTCGGGATTTTCGCGGTGTCAAAGTTTGGCGGCACCGCAGCCCTGGGGATCCTGTTGTCTATAACCCTGCTGGTTGCCATGATCAGCAACCTTACCCTGCTGCCCGCGTTTTTGTTATCACTTGAAGGCGGCGTTGACCGCAAGAAGATTAAGGGGCCGGATATTGATGAAGCCTGATTGGAGCTCAAAGCCGAAAGCTTTTGCTGCCCTGTCCTTAAAAACGCCAAGCTACTGCTGCACCCTTCACGGATTTGCGTTACCGGCTACTTTAATTTTACCATAAGTATAGCCAACACTGCCATCCATATTGGTGCCTTCCAAAATATAAGTATAAGTTGTTGGTTTATCTGCTGCGTAAAATGATACGGTTGCTTTGCCATCGGTGCCGGTTGTTATATTGGGCTCCCAATGTATAGTTGAGCGCAAATCAGGGGTATGTTTATTTGCATCATTAGGCAAATAACGCGGGCGATAAAACCGGGCCGGAACGCTTAATGCCAAAGGCTTATATAAATAAGCCCCGGGTGTATGCACTATCGCCGGCCCTTTGCCGCTACGTGTAGTGATCTCAACAAAAGCTATATCCAACGGGTTTAAATTAGGCTTCCATTCCGGATAAATATATCTACGAAAATAGTCACCGCTATATTTGCCTGAACTGTTAATCTCAATCCCCTTAACGTCTTCAGCTGTATTCGACTCGAGGTAGTTTTTAATATCATCTCCATTCGGCTCATCAAATGACGTTATCTTAAATATACTACCAAAAGGAATACCATCAACTATTAACTTCATGGGTTTGTTATCTATCAAATACCACGGAATAGTTACCAATGGACGCACAATAACAAATTGCGATATTGCGTTGACCTCATCAAGTGATTTATCCTGCAATGCAAATCTTAAACTATACTTTTTGGTTAAAGTCGCCCATCTCAGGTTTGGAACATGCTCCTCTAAAAAATTCAGCAGACTCTTTTTACTTGCTTTCAACATGTCGGCTTCATCAAAGACCAAATCGGCATTACCTGCACCATTTAAATTTTGTGAGCCTTTAACTATTTTTTTTGCGGTAATTTTTACCTCTTTTAAAGCCTTAGTGTCAGCAGGTAGATTATCGACCAGATTTTGCCGCATCCGGTTATTTTTCAAACTGTTGAACAAGGTACTGTCACTGCTTACATACCAGGGCATTGGTGTGGGGCCGGCAGATGCCAGCAACACAGGAGGTGGAGCATCGTCCATTACAATGCCAACATTAAAATTTTTAGAAGTTTTAATAAAATAAGCCGGGGTATCTGCAAGTGGGAGATTACGAAACGCAAACCTGCCGTCCTTATCGGTGAGCATATCAGTTGCCACTATCGGCGATTTGGAAAATAGCTGCACTTTAGTTTGTTTAACAGGTTTGTTAAAAACATTAATTACGCGACCTTTAACCGCCATCTCGGTTTCGGCAACGTAACCAGGATTATCTTTACCATCGGGCCAGTTGTAACTTACCCAGCCCTGCGTAAGCAACAGGTTATCAAGTGCATCTTTGCCTTGTGTATTATTAGCTGTCAGATAATAGTTCGGTTGCTCCACAAAGCCTTTTAATTCGGATGTAAGCAGTATGCGGGTAGCAATATTCTCGTTGTTCAGGCTATCCAGATGTACTTGCGCGTCATCGGTAACCGCTATTGAAAAATTGCCGGCGAGCGGATTGCCCAAAGCATCTTTTGCATTGATGTGTAACGCTATACTATCGCTTAGACCATAAGCCATTTTATCTGCATTGATGTTTAAATGCAGGTTGTCATGCCGGTTAATGAAAATCGACCGTTCGTTTAATGGCTTGCTGTTTTTATCAAGCAGCAAAAAATGAGTGATACCAGAAGGGAAAAGCTTTTTATTGATTTTTTGACTGATAGACGTACCGTTTTTAAAGTCGACCATTGCACCATAACAAATAATTTCGCGGGCTTTACCTACCAGGAAATAGCTTTCACCTGATCTGGCAATTTTATCGGTTGCGGAAAGCAGGACTTTTACCGAATCTTCTTTGGGGATATTGATCACGTTCAGGACGATCCCGTCGTTTTTAACATCGGGCAACGGAAATTCACGGATTGAACCACCAGGCAGGGTTATTTTAGCTGTATAATTTTCGCCCGCGTTAACAACCGGCAAGTTAAAACTACCCATGCCCAAATGCTGCGTTGCAAAATTAGCCACAACCTTTTTTTCGTGATCAAGTACCTGGCCCAAAACGTTGATGCCTTTGCCGTCTAACCCTATAGCCTTAAACCCGACATGTGCCGATAATCCGGCCACGAGCTCACCTCCTTCGGGCATAAACTGAACATCGGCATCCTGCGGGCGATTAAAGTTGAGCGGGATATTTACACGGTTACTTCCGGCATCAGTGGCTATAATTCGGATATCTCCTGGTTTGTCCGGCAGATTAAAGGATATATCTATCATGCCCTTTTCGTCGGTTTGCAGGTTTTCCCTGTACAAACGCTTCTTGCCTTTCATTACCGACAGCTGCACTGGTTTGCCTGCTATAATCGTTTTATAAGCATCGCTGAGTATTAGCTTAACGTGTGCCAGTTCCTTACCATCAGTTATTGCACTTGAACAGGTATAGTTAGACAGCCAACCGCTGCTGGCATCATCGGCAATGATGAACTGTTTCCGGAAAAAACAATTTTGGCTAAAATTTTGCAGCCATTGGGTGTAGGCAACAAGCGTATAAGTACCGGCCGGCAGCTCCTTCAGGCTAATGTTGCCCCAACTTAACCCATTTTCAACCGGCAGTCGCTGCCGCTTTACTACTACATTGCTATCGGTAATAATGCTTACATACATTAACCCGCTTTTGGCCGACAGGTTGAGTGTGGGTCCGTTAAACAGATAGGCCTTAAACCAAAGGGTATCGCCAGGGGTGTAGGTGTTTTTATCCAATTGCAGATAGATTTTTTCGGCGGGGTTTTGATTGGTAATATTATCCTGGGCCGATTTCATTTCAAGCAGGCGTGAAACCGGAGCTTTTTCCTGCGCACAGCAATAAAAATTGAAAAATAAAATAAGCGCTAAAATGAGCAGGCTGACCAATGAGTCACTCATCATTTTTGCTATGTAGACAAATACTGGTTTGTTGAAGCAGCTGTTTTTCAATTTGGATGTATTTAGGTTTATAATCGGGTGATATAAAGATAATTATTATTGGCCGATAAATAAATGCCCTATATTTATATTATGCCAAAAGAAGAAGTGAACGACCTCCTTTTTTTTATGAGGACTTTCCCCTACGAAGTGAGGGAACGCGCTTTGTGGCTGCGCGATTTTATATGGGATTTATACCCGCAGGCCAACGAACTTATTTACGATAATTATAATGCACTGGCCTTTGGTTGGTCGCCAACCGAAAGGATGGGTCATATATTTTGTTCCGTGGCTATCTACCGGGTCAATTTCAATATGCATTTTGGATTTTATTGGGGAGCCGAGCTGACTGACCCTCAACAGTTGCTCATTGGCGATGGTAACCAATACCGGTATTTAAGGGTAACTGATATAGCAGCCTTTCCGCAGCCCGAAGTAAAAAAGTTGATTGATGAAGCATGGCAAAACTCGCTTAAAAAAGTAAAAGACCCTAAGCTGCTCACCCAGGGCAAAACTATTGTAAAAATGGTATCCAACAATAAGCGCGAAAAAAAACTAAAGGTACCTAAGAAGTAGCGCCATTAAAGTCGACAATCACTAAAAGCTATAAGGCTCCTGGCTCTTACATCTAAATGTCTTGCATCTCTTCTTCACTCATCCCCTAAATATCTGCGTCCATGTACTTTATCTTTTAACTGTATAATAGTTTTTGTTGCTTTGATAATAATTCGGCAACAAGCAAATTGAAACAACAGGCAACTATATCACTTTACTGGAAATGCCAGCTCATTGGCTGGTCGGTTGCGGCGCTTTACTGGGGGTATACGGGCTATAGTCAGCCGGGCTTTCACTGGTTATTAGGTATCATTCAATTTACCACTGATGTTGCTGTTTATATCTTCATCACCCACCTTTATCGCTGCCTTGCCCTAAAATTGGGCTGGCAAAACCTTGGGTTAAACAAGTTATTGCCAAGGCTGATACCCGCAGTTATAGTATTGGGCTTGGTTTACCTGTTTGTAACGGTTTCAAAAGTTTATTTTTTCAGGGTGTGGTTTCAGCCGGGGTTTTCAAAATCATTCACGGAGTTTTTTGATTTTTACCGCGATAGCATTTTTGTAGCCGGGGTACGCCTGATGTCCATCTGGCTACTGGCTTATCACCTATACCATTATTCAAAACGCGAGATTGGCATTGCCAGGGAAAACGCCCGGCTGGCGGTTATTACCCGCGATGCACAGCTTAATAACCTGTCGGCGCAGCTTAACCCGCATTTCCTGTTCAACTCTTTAAATAACATCAAGGCTTTAATTATTGACGACCCTAAATCAGCAAGGCGGGCTATCGACCTGCTGGCCGATCTGCTGCGGAATTCGCTTTACAGCGGCGACAAACAAATGACCACCATAAAAGAAGAGCTGGAACTGGTTAAAGATTACCTTGAGCTGGAAAAACTAAGACTTGAAGAGCGGCTGCAATATCACATTGAAGCAGGCGATGAGTTTCATGATATGCTTATTCCCCGCTTAAGTATTCAAACCCTGATTGAAAACGCTATTAAGCACGGCATCGGCCAGCAAAAGCAAGGGGGGCTCATCAGCATAAAACTCACTAATAACCATAGCGGGTTGACAATGTGTATAACCAATCCGGGCAGGTTAAAGCCTATTGAAGAAAGCAGCGGATTAGGTATCAAAAATTTGAACGAACGTTTGCAATTACAGTACAAAGGCGCTGCCTGTTTTATTATCAGCGAAGCTAATGACATGGTAACAGCAACTATTAAAATCCCTTTGGCATGAAAAAGATACGGGTTTTGATTATTGATGATGAACGCGCTGCCCGAAGTGAAATAAGACGGCTGCTTGCCCATTACCCTGATTTTGAAATTATAGGAGAAGCTGTCAATGCCGACGATGCCATGAAAATGATAGGCGAGCAAATGCCAGACCTCCTTTTTTTAGACATCCAGATGCCCGAAAAATCAGGCTTTGACCTACTGGAGGCATTAGCGCAGGTGCCACCAGTGATATTTACAACAGCTTATGATCAATATGCGGTTAAAGCTTTCGAAGTAAGCGCGCTTGATTACCTCGTAAAACCCATTCGCGATGAAAGATTTGAAAAAGCCATAGCGCAGGCAAGGCAGCGGTTAAGCAAGGCCGATCCCGCCGGGCAGATCTTTGTGAAAGACCGCCAGCAATACCATTTTATTCAGTGGAGCTCAGTACATCTTATTGAATCGATGGATAACTATGCACGGATCTTTTTTGGCGATAAAAATGTGTTCCTGAAAAGCTCGCTCAACCAGTTGGAGGAAAAATTGAACAGCAGCATATTTTTCAGGATCAACCGTGCGCAGATCATTAACAGGCAATACATACAAACTATTACAACCGTGGATGGCCGTTTAAAAATAACCATTAGTACTGGCGCGCAGCTGGAAGTATCCGAACGGCAATCGGCAAAATTCAGGCATTGGGCAGCAAATAAATAGATCAACCATTACAAATATTACAACAATTAAAAATGATGAGAAAATTATTCTCCCTGCTCCTGCTATGCCTTGTTTTTGGCAGCATAGCATCGGCACAAAACAAAAAAGCTACAGGACCTTATCTTCGGGATAGCGTATTACTTAAAACACGTGACGGCGCATTCGTTACCGTGATGGTGGCCCGCAAAAAAGGCGTAACCGAAAAGCTACCAGCTATTTTCCAGTTTACCATTTATGCCCGACGAACAGATTCATTAAAAATTCAGGAAGCTGCGGACAGGGGCTATGTTGGCGTGATTGCCTATACCCGCGGCAAATGGAACAGTCCCGGCGAGCCGCTGGCTTATGAAACCGATGGGCGCGATGCATACGATGTGATCGACTGGATCAGTAAACAACCCTGGAGCGATGGCCGGGTGGGCATGTACGGAGGAAGCTATAACGGCTTTACCCAATGGGCTGCTGCAAAAAAACTTCATCCGGCACTTAAAACTATTGTGCCTTCGGCGGCTGTGGCACCGGGGCTTGATGTGCCCATGACCAATAATGTACAAATGAGCTTTGTTTTTTCTTGGACATACTATACCAGCAACAACAAATTTCTGGATGAAAAAGATTACAATGGCCCGCAATGGAACCAACTGTATTGGAAATGGTATAACGCCGGCTTAGCTTACCATACGCTCGACAGCCTTACCGGCAGAGGGATCAATAATATGTTCAGGCATTGGGTAGCACACCCCACCTATGATCAATACTGGCAAAACATGATCCCTTACAAAAATGAATTTGCCGATATCAGGATACCGGTGTTAACTACCACAGGATATTACGATGGCGGGCAGATTGGCGGCATGTATTATTATCGGGAACACCTGAAATATACCCCCAAAGCCAACCATTACGTAGTTATTGGACCCTACGGGCATTTCGGTTCACAGGGGCACCCTGATTCGGTTTTGAATGGTTACCGTATCGATGACGCCGCGCGGATCAACATTCACGAAATTATTTACCAGTGGTTTGATTATATCTTCAAAAACAAATCTAAGCCAGCCTTTTTGAAAGATAAGTTCAACTTTGAAGTTATGGGCAGCAACGAGTGGAAGCATGTGCCATCACTAAAACAAATGAGTAATGATACCCTGAAATTTTATTTGGATAATTCCCGCTTAAATCCGGTTAAGCCGTTAAGAAAGGCTTTCGCATCCCAAAACATCAACTTCGCCAACCGGGACAGCATCAACAGTTACTATTTTTTAAACCAGCTTATTTACGATACGCTGAACACCGGTAGTAGTCTTGTTTTTAAAAGCGATCCGCTTACCCAACCCTTAATCGTAAGCGGTGCATTTTCGGGCGTGTTAAAAACTGTAATCAACAAAAAGGACCTGGATTACCATGTGGTGATGTTTGAGGAAATGCCTGATGGCAAATATTTTTATCTCACCTATTTTATGGGCAGGGCCAGTTATGCTACTAACCCGGAGAAAAGGCATTTGCTAAAACCGGGACAAATGGAAACTATTCCTTTTACCAACAGCTATATTACCAGCAGGCAATTCAGCAAAGGCAGCCGCATAGTGATCCTGCTCAATATCAATAAAAGTCCTTTTGAACAGATCAATTACGGAACGGGTAACAATGTAAGCGATGAAAATATCCAGGATGCTAAAGAACCACTGCAAATAAAATGGCTTAATGATAGTTATATTAATGTGCCGGTGCTGAGGTAGACAAGACGCAAGACGTCAGGTGGCAGGAAACAAGAAATTAAAAAATGTCAATGTTTTCAACCGCGTCATTGCGAGGAACGAAGCAATCCCCGATTAGCAAAGCGGCTGTGTAAGTCTGCCCTATATAGTTTGAGATTGCTTCGTTCCTCGCAATGACGTTTTTTTATTAAAACATTATAACTTCTTGATCTTAATATTCCTGTACCATACATCAGCACCATGATCCTGCAGCACAATATGGCCGGTTTTAAATGTTCCGAAATCGGGCCATTCTTTGAACTTGCTGCCTGCAACCAGCTTTTTCCAGTTATCATCCCATAGGGTTGTTGATAACACATGCTCACCGTTAATGGTGAAATCAAGCTTGCTGTTGTTACAAACAATCTCTACCTGGTTCCATTCGCCGGCAGGTTTAACTACTTCTTTTGATATCGAGATCAGGTCATACAGATCACCTGCGCGGTGTTTGATGAGTTTGCCATCCTCGTTCTCCTTGTTGTCAACAACCTGGCATTCGGGGCCGGTAAAATAGCTGTACTTGTATTTGGTGGTATCTTCCTTAACATGGAACAGGATGCCGCTGTTCCCGCCTTTGGAGATCCTCCATTCCAGCTTAAGGTCAAAGTTCCCGTATTCCTCGTTGCTTACCATATCACCGCCGTTCTTGCTTTGCCAGTCGCCTTTTTGCGATGCGTCGAGGTGCAGTACACCATCTTCGGCTTTCCAGGCCGAACCCGGTGCCGGTTTACCGTAGGCATGCCAGCCATTGGTAGTTTTACCATCAAACAAAGGTTCAAACGCCAAGGCTGTGCTATCCTTTTTTTGATTGGTATCAGCAACACTGGTACTGTCGTTATTATAGTTTTTTGGGGTGGACGAATGGCAGCCGCTTATGACTATGGCTGTTAGTGCTATTAAAAATAACTTGTTCATTGGTGCTATGTTTAATTAGTAAGTTTTAAAGATTTCCCTTTTTAAATTCGCCCACAGCGTAAGTAGCAGCGCGGGCGGTTAATGCCATATACAATATCGACGGGCTCTGATTACCTGTAGAAGTCATGCAGGCACCATCGGTAACAAACACATTTTTACATAAGTGCAGCTGGTTCCACTGGTTAAGCAGCGATGTTTTGGGGTCTTTTCCCATCCGCACTCCTCCCATTTCATGAATATCCAAACCAGGTGCCTGTTTGTTTTCGTGCTTTTGAATATTGGTGCAGCCGGCTTTTTCAAACATAGCTGCAGTCTGGGTTAAAAAGTCCCGGATCATGCGCTCATCATTATCATCATACTCAACCGAAGTAATCAGCAGCGGAATCCCCCATTGATCTTTTTGTTCTTTACTTAAACGTACATGGTTACTTTCCTTGGGTATGGTTTCGCCCTGCAGGTACATGTAAGCACTCCATCCACCCGGTTCAGTAAGCGAATCTTTGTAAGCCCCTCCTACCTCGCCTTTGGCAGTTTCTTTTGGTCCCCGGTTACGGTAGGCCCCCATAAACGTGGTGAAGCCGCCTTTGTAATCGGTTTCCTGTTTGTGCAGGTTACGATAATTGGCCAGGATCAGTTCTGTTGGATTACGGCCGAAATAGTAGCGGTCTAAAAAGCCATCCATATCGGCCGTTACCGATGCCCGGTAATTTTGAAAGGCGATGTATTTACCCAACAAACCATTATCGTTACCAAGCCCGTTCGGGAACCGGCCCGAGGTTGAGTTAAGCAGTACCAGGTTAGTATTCAATGCCGAAGCATTCATAAAAATAATGCGCGCTTTGTAAATGAGCTCCTGTTTGGTATTGGTATCTATAACTTTTACCCCGGTAGCTTTTCCCAGTTTTTCATCATAAATAATAGAATGAACAACCGAAAATGGCCGTATGGTAAGGTTACCCGTTTTTTTGGCCCAGGGCAACGTTGAGCTTACCGAACTAAAATAACCACCGAAGGGGCAGCCGCGCATACACAGGTTGCGCGCCATACATTTAACCCTGCCCTGATCAATGTGGATCTGCTTCGGCTCGGTGATATGCGCCCAGCGGGCATGCACCAGGTGCCTGTCGGGATAGTTTTCCTTTATTTTTTTGCTGATGTGTTCCTGTACCGCGTTCATATCAAAGGGTGGCAAAAACTCGCCGTCGGGCATAGCTTCAATACCATCCTTATTACCGCAAACGCCTATAAACTTTTCTACATGTGAGTACCATGGCGCTACATCATCATAACTAATAGGCCACTCAATGCCATAACCAAAACGTGCCGGGTTTTCAAACTCATACTTACTCCAGCGCTGGCAGGCCCTTCCCCAGGTAAGCGATTTACCGCCAACCTGGTAGCCACGAATCCAGTCGAAAGGTTTTTCCTGTATATAGGGGTGATCCTTGTCCTTTACAAAAAAATGTGCATCATCCTCACCATAACCAGCCGCCCGGCTTATCAGCGGATTTTCATCCAGGAAGGCCTTAGTCATAGCGCCCCGGTGCTTAAACTCCCAGGGATCCATGGTTGCGGTGGGGTAATCTTTGATGTGCTGAACAGCCCGGCCCCTCTCCAGCACAAGGGTTTTCAAACCCTGCTCACAAAGCTCCTTAGCCGCCCATCCTCCGCTGATTCCTGAGCCTATTACAATAGCATCATAAGTAAACTGACCGGTAGTATTTTTAGGTTCGTCAGGCATGGGTACAATTTGTTATGGTTAATAAACTGTTTAATTGGCAATAGGTTTTAGTCAAAGCTAAAAGCACAATGCTAAAGGCCTAAAGCTTTTGGCTTTCAGCTTTTTGCTCTAAGATTTAAGCTCATCACATCATCATAACAGTTTTTATACTGTTAAGCTCAACTGTGCCGCTGCGGCTTCATCCAAAAACACCTGCGCATATTGCAGCGTTTTAAATATCGAAGCTGGTATATCATTGGTAACACATCCCTGCAATGCCTGGGCTATTATAGGTGCTTTTTTAGTCCCGCTGGCTATCAGTACCGGCACGGAAGCCTCGGCCAGGTGCCTTAAACCAAGCGTAATGCCTTCGGTTAAAACAGTATCCGTAGTAAAATATTTTTGAGCAACTTCAATGGTAATAGGCGCCAGGGGCGAGTGATGAGCATACGAATGAAAATCGGCACCAGGTTCATTAAGACCAATGTGACCATTAAGCCCCACACCAACCACCATCATATCCAGGCCGCCAAGCTTATCAATATGTTTATTCATGGCCTGGCATTCGGCGTCCAGGTCATCAGCAACGGCATTAAAAAACTTCGCTTTATTGGGGGAAATATTAAGCGGCGTAAAAAAATGTTTTTCGAGGAAGTAGGTACAGCTGCCATCATTAGTACGGTCGAGGCCCACCCATTCATCCAGGCCAACAAAATTGGTTTGGCTAAAATCAACAAGGCCATGGTTTGCATATTGAACCAGGTAGCTGAGCAAACCGGTTGGTGAATCACCGGAAGGGAAGCAGATCAATGCATCTGGCTTTTGGTTAACCAGGGTAACTACCAGGTCGGCCACCGCTTTCGACATGGTATTGTAATCAGGATATGTATGTAGTTTCATTTGCTATTTATTATTGAGCCAAAGATTTACCGGTTTATCAACCTTTGCTGAAAAGGGCAGCTCAATTTTTTTGCCGGCACCGGCCGATGCATAGGCAGCGTAGATGAGCTCGAGCACCGCCCTGCCATCCTCGCCAGTTACCAGTGGAGTCTTATTATTTTGTACACAGTCAATAAAATGTTTTAGCTCATGCGGATAGCCCTGGTTAAAGGCTTCCTCAAAAATGGTAAAGCTCCAGCCTTGTGTGGTGTCTGATTTTTCCATAGCGTAACCATAGCCATCGCGGCTGTACGTGACTGCTGCATTGCCCATAAATAAATCGGCATAAATAACACCGCCAAGGCCATGGATCTCGCAGCGATCATCCATGCCGCCATGTTTGGCCCAGCTATTTTCGGCAACGGCGGTTACGCCGTTCTCAAACTCCACAATAATTACCGAATTATCTTCGCCTTTGGTGCGCCCTTTATGCAACACTGTGCTCATACTGGCGTAAACACTTTTAGGTTTAGCATTATTAAGCATCCACCTAAACCAGCCTAACGCATGACAGCCCATATCCATGATTACCCCGCCGCCCGAAAAATTGATGTCATAAAACCAATCCGAATGAGGACCCGAATGTTTTTCACCCTGTTTCAGCATATAGATCTCGCCAACGGCACCTTCTTTTACCAGATGCCTTGCCCGTTCATATTTTGGCGCGAAGCAAAGCTCTTCAGCATACATCAGCTTTACATTGTTGGCTTTGCATACGGCAATCATTTCGTCGGCCTCTTCAAGCGTAACAGCAAGCGGCTTTTCTATAATCACATGCTTGCCTGCTTTGGCTGCTTTGATGGTGGCTTCGGCATGGAGGTAATTGGGCAGACAGATATCCACCACTTCACAATCGGACTCGGCAAGGAGTTTATCAATATCATCGAACCATTGGCCTATGTTATATTTTTCGGCAAAGGCTTCGGCTTTTTCGGGGTTACGGGCGTAACAGGCCACAACATCGGCTTCGGGGATAAAGCGATGGTACGATTCCATGTGGATATCGGTAATAAAACCGGCACCCAGTATGGCTACTTTAGTCTTGTTCATAAAACGTATATATAATATAGCGCTGATAATTGGGGCAGCGCGCAGGATTTACCTGGTTTAGAATACCACTCAAGATTAGTGAATAATATTTAAAAATTGAAAACTTTTGGAAGATGTATACTTCGTCCCTATCATGACACAATAAAATAGTGGTCATGTTGAACTTGTTTCAACACCCCATTTGCTAAGCCGCTTGCTAATCAAATCGCATACCTATCCTGTGGGGTGCTGAAACAAGTTCAGCATGACGGGTAGAGATATCTTTTCACCCTAAAAGTTAGCCGGGTTAAAAAATTTGAAATGATGGCAATTGTTTTATTAACGTATTCTTTCCTACCCCTCCATGATATGTTTCTTAATAAACTCGATGGTTGATTCGGGCAGAGCATTGCCGCTGGCCTGGGTAAGGCTGCCGTCGGGCTGCAATTCCAGCTCGGCATTAATGTTGTTATCTATAAAAACATGAAGCTTGTTCTGTTCTTTTTCAACGCGGCAGGTAAGCTCACGTTCTGAATAATTGATCAGGAATTCGTACTTCCCGTCTTTGGCTGCCGGTGTGGTGTCTTTTTGATCGATCATGGCGGTTTGTTTATGGAGATAACACGCCACGATAAATGATGTTTACTTTATCGGCAAATAAAACAGTTGTTTAAACATACTTTAAAAAAGAGGCAGAAAAAAAAGAGATAGCCCGCCGGCTGTCTCTTTTTTAAATTTAAGTTGACTGACCTCATTATTTATCATAAAGAACTAATTGGTTAGAACGATAATAACAATTAGTCAAATATAAGCACTATAGAATTAGTAGACTAATTTTTTTGATAAAAAATGTTACTTTTTTTTCATTTTGGGTCAATTTTTCTTAACAGATGGCGTTTTGTTAACAGTACTGTCCTTTTTTTGCCCATTTTCGGGTGGTTTTGGCGTAAAATTCCTGATTGTCGTATCCTTTTTAAATTTTATCGCATTATTCTTCCCTGTATCAACTTTTAGGGTACTATCCTGCATATTTTTTGGCTCAGGCCCTTTCAGGCTGTCCGTCTTGAGATTTGTTCCCGGCTTAACAGTTCCGGGTTTAACTGGAGCATTTTTTGCCGGCGATTTGGTCGGCGCCGCTTTTTTACTATGCTTTTTAATGATATCTTCTTTTGAAGCAGGCCGCTCTTTAGGCTTCCACAAAAAGCCTTTCAGGATCTTATCGTCTTCCTTAACCTTTTCGATAGGGATATACCGGTTTTCGGGCTTGGTTAAAAAGTAAATATCCGTAGCCTGGTTCTTTTTAAAAACGGTACGGATCCTGCTGCTCAATGATCGCTGCATGCCCGAAACCTTGCCGCTGTCGCGCTGAAAATAAATGGTTTCGGCATTGCCAAACGTATACATCTGGTCAAGCTTATCATCCTTAAAATATCCCCGCATTTTTTTCCCAGACACCTGATTAAAATGCGTTGAGTCATCTTTTTCAATATTTACGATAAATGCAGAAGGGAACAATTCAATATTATCCAGCTTTTTACGGCGCATTTGCATGTATACGGTATCCCCGCTCAGCTGCGAACCCTGCGTCCAGATAATAGGGTTCACATACATGCGCATGGTAGAGTCGCTGTTGCTGTAAAATACCGAATCGGATTTGGCCTGCAGGTCGGATTTAAAGATCTTGACATGATGATGCCCGATAAGCATCCTCACACGCGCCGTATCCTTTATATTAACGGGATATTGTTTAAAAACCGGGTCGCGCTGCATCTGCTCACGGGCTATGCTATCCTGCTTTGCTTTTTTAATAGCCGCAAGTGCGTCCTTTTTTCGCTGCAACGAATCATTTACCGGTTTAGGTTTTCCAAAAAAATCCCGGTGAAAGTAGCTTGTGTCTTTGGGGACCTTGATATAATAAGCAGTCAAGAATTTCGACGATTTTTTATCCGCCGCCAGTTTGCGCTGCTTCAACGTAGTATCACGTAAGGTACGCTGGCGCTCCTGGTAAATTTTTTGATTTTTATAGGTCATGATCTGCGTTTCGATGGTATCGGCAGTCATGTATATCGAATCACGTTTGATGTGGCTGGTATCTTTTGAGGCCACAGTAGTTTTTATGGGGACAAGCTTTCCTGCTACTTTGGCAACTCCAGGCTTAATAGCATCGGCCACTCCGGCCAGGCTGCCTATGTTTTTTATATTCGCTTTATCCTTATTATTTTTTAATACCGGGGCCGCCGCCTTCAGCGCCGAATCGATCAGCTTTTCGTTCCCTTTTTTGGCCTGCGTTGCCGCTTTTATCAAAGCATCGGCATTGGCATCTTTATTATTTTTTAAAGCACCCTGTACCAGCGTAGTCGCCATATCAACATTGGCACTATCTTTTTTGCCTATAGCAAAGGGCTGCTTAATAGGCATAGTATTGGCCGGGGCCTTTCGGTTACTATCAGGTTTTATGGCATTGGCAATTTTGGTAAGATCGGTAACGTTTTTGACTGATGTTTTGGCGTTCTTGTTGTCGGCAGGTAACTGTTTAACTGTAGTATCGGTTTTACTGGTATCCTTTTGCTCGGAGATCAGTACCACATAAGCATTTTCGGTAACGACGGTTTTTTCTTCGACCCTATAGTAGGTGCCCAGGTCGCCTTTAATGGTTACTTTTTGTTCACGGTCTTCAAAGGTGATGTTCTTTACCGCGCGGCCGTACCCTTTCAGCTTATCATAAAAAAGGCTGTCTCCTTTTAATGATTTGGTGCCCTGCCTGTATGAGTTTTTCTTTCCGAAATAGGCCTGCTCAGTAACAGTATTATATAAGCCGTTCTCGGTATACAGGGTATCCTTATCCTTGGTACCGTAAATATTTGTTGGACCGAAAAAATAGGCAATACGCGTACCTGTATTGTACTTAAGGGTATCGTTTTTTATAAGGGCATCGGGCGTGGTTAGCACTACATCGTAACGGAAATAAGAATCGCGGCTGAAGGCAAAATAGTAGCCGTTTTTACTGGTAAGCACATTATCCTTGTTTACCAGCTTTCCGCCGCCGGTATAGGTGCCTATGCGGCTTGCTGTATTATAGGTAAGATAATTAGTGGTTAGCGTGGCATCACGGTCAACCATTTTAACGTTGTCAGTAAGGATGGCTGTTTTGGTATTACCATTGTAGTTCAGTTTATCCGAAAATATATTCAGCGTATCGCCCTGGTTTATATTTACGTTGCCAAAAGCGTCAAAAGCGTTTTCGTTGGGATAAAAGTACGCGCTATCCGACCGGAGGATGGAGTAATCCTGCTTAAATACACCTTTATATACCTTGATCAGCTGCCTGCCGTTAACCTTTGTGCCGGTGCTTCGTTCAGATTGTATCAGGTTTACAATTGATTTTTTTTGAGCCATAGCTGCAGTTGCTATCGCCAAAAACAAAAAGCATAAAACATATTTCCTCACAATGGCAAAATTAGTTTTTTGTTGGGGTTATTAAATTAATAATTTTGATGAATGCTGCCAGTTAATCAGTTTGTTAATTTTATTGAGCAAAACAGCTTATTTACACCATCTACCAAAATATTGGCAGCTGTAAGCGGCGGCATCGATTCGGTTTTAATGGTACACCTGCTTAAAGCCGCGGGTTATGATTTCGGCATTGCCCATTGTAACTTTCAGCTGCGCGGTGATGAAGCCCTGCGCGATCAGGCTTTTTGCCGCGATCTCGCCACAACCCTCGGCGCCCCCTTCCACACCGTTAACTTTAATACGGAACAATACGCCGCTGAAAACAAAATTTCGATCCAAATGGCAGCCCGCGATCTGCGTTACCAATGGTTTGATAATATCAATCAGCAATCAGGTTATGAGGTTGTTGCACTTGCTCACCACCAAAACGATACTATCGAAACAATATTGTTAAACCTTACCCGCGGCACCGGCATTGCCGGCTTGCATGGCATCTTACCTAAAAATGGCAAACTTGTGCGCCCCCTGCTGTTCTTGACCCGTGCCGGGATACAGACCATTGTTACTGCCGAAGGTTTAACTTTTGTGGAAGACAGCTCCAACGTTTCGGCTAAGTATGCCCGCAATAAGATCAGGCTGGAAGTTGTGCCCAAGCTGAAAGAACTGAACCCATCGCTCGAAAAAACTTTTGAAAACAACCTGCTCCATTTTCGCGATCTGGAGCTATTGCTTGAGATCAAACTTGACGAAATAAGACAAACGCTGCTGCAAATACGTGATGGGGTCACTTATCTGCACATTGCTGAAGTGAAAAAACTAAACCCCATACGGCTGCTCCTTTTTAAACTTTTGGAGGAGTATGGTTTTAACGATGCGACTATTGATGACCTCATCGCTTCGCTCGATAAACACGCTGGCCGGGTATTCGAGTCTGGAACACATACCTTATTCCTTGATCGCGATAATATTATCCTGAAACCAAAAACTACCGCTCCGCATGCCGAAGTTATTATCAATGCCACAGACCATGAAGCAAATTTTGGCGTTTATAAGCTTAACCTGCTGCATGATGATAGTCCGTTGATTATAAAAGATAACCCGCTGGCTGCGTCAATTGATGCAGATAAACTGATCTATCCGCTCAGGGTGCGTACCTGGCATGAGGGCGATCATTTTTTCCCTTTGGGAATGAAGGGCAAAAAAAAGTTGAGCGACTTTTTCATTAACCAAAAAGTGCCGCTGCACCAAAAGGAAGAAATCCCTGTACTTGTAAATGGCAACGGCGAAATTATGTGGATTGGCGGCTATCGCCCCGACGAAAGGTATAAAGTGAGTGATAACACTAAAAAAGTTACTATCTTCGAACTGTTTAAACTAACATGAGCGATAAATCCGTTTTTACTGAAAAGCAATACCTTGGCCGGGAATTTATACCGCTAACCATACGCCTGGTTTTAGCCATGTTCTGTTTTGCAGCCTACTTTTTTACCGACGAACGCGAGCGCAACGGCGATTTACTGGTTGTTGTAGGTTTTGCCATCATCATTATTTCCATTATCCTGGGGTTCCTGCTGCATTTTCGCACCCGTGTAGAAAACAAAAGCGTTACGCTCGACGGGCTGTGGACAACCAAACTGGTAAAAATAGATTTGAACAGTATTGTCAAAGTCGAAAAAGGCACCTACAGCCGCTATCTTTTCAACAACCCGGTTTATAACCTGCACACCAAAGGCACCATCCGCTTTTTTACTTCGGGCAACGAAGCCATCCACCTCACCGATCGTGATGGCCTGCTTTATATCATCGGCTCCAAACACCCTAATGAGTTTTTAAGGGCAATAAGGGAAGAGATGAAGAAATAACCACAATAATTCGTTTACATTCATATCATATGCCGTGGCTTATAAATTCAGGGGCATAAAATCAATGACCGATCTTGTAAACTGCCTTAATTATAAATTCCAAAAAGCTTTCTACCTGGCGTTTATCAGATTCTTCAACTCCTCAACAAAACTGGGCTCCGCAGGCTGATAAAAGTTTGACGAGATTATTTTAAAATTATCCAAAATAACGTATCGCGGAATGGATGATATATTTAACTGATGCACAATAGCTGATTTAGCGGCCTTGTTAAGGTGATAGTTGTTTATCCCAAGATACTTACTTTCGGCAAGGGAGGCAGTTTTCCAATATGCTTCTTTTTCATCGAGATTAACGGAAACAACTTCAACAGAATATCTTTTCAACACAGATCGTAAGCTATCCATCACAGGTAATTGGGCTCTGCATGGCGAACACCAACTTGCCCAAAAATCCAATATATAAAACTGTTTCTTTGATTTAATTAAGTTATTCAATGATAGTTTTTTCCCTTTTAAATTAACCAACATATCATTTGCAATAATCTTCTGGCCATCCAGCACGTTTCTTATAATACTGTCTAAGTGTATCAAATAGGCTGTGTTAGCCATCTTTTCCCGGTAGTCCTTCATGATTTCACCAAATTCCGCCCCTTTTTTAACCGGTGAATGGGTTAAACAAATACTTAAATAACTGGGTTTAAACCTGCCCAGATTAATAGCCGACGCTTCTTTATAAATAGTAATGCCATTAACGTAGTTGCCTCCTTTATTGATAATTCTGAGTCTTACATAGCCATCAATTACATTCAATAAATCTTGAGCTAAAAATAGGTGTGGGTCATTTAAAATATTTTCAATATCCGGGCTTAGCTTTGAAATTACAGGCAAAGCGGGTTCAAAGTATTTGCCTTTATCTTCATACAGCCAATCCAACAACCGTTTGTAATAATGTAGTTTACAATTGATTGTCATCTGTTTAAATGCTAATGAGTCTATTTGAAAATTAGCCAAAAGCCCTTTAATCCGATCTGTTTCCTGTTGAAACCTATTATTAAATTCAGTATAAAAAGATTCCCAAAGCTCTTTTTTGGAGAGCACTGCTCTGCCCCCGGACGATAAAGTATAGGTAGTGTAATACGAAATGGAATCGTTAGATAGCACGCTTCCTTTTTTACATCGTGTTGTATTTAGAGAAATCTGATTTGTTAATGATAAATTCAACGTATCCCCGGGTGATGCAAGAACCGAAAATTTGATTTCTTTTGTACCCTTATCTTTGCCAAACTCAAAAAAGCTCAATGTTAAAGCAACTGGAATATTAGTTGTTACCTCCCTTATAATTACAGTATCTGTTCCTCCGGGATTTATAAATTTGATCTGTTCTCTTTCCAGAAAAACATTCGTATATTCAAACATAAACTGCTCATGAGCTTTAAGGCTAAATGAGATGGTGGCTTTTGAGCCGTCTTTTAATTTTTGACTATAAATCGATTTGCTTTGATCAGGTCGAAATCCAGAAAGAGATAAAATAGCTATTGCAGATAGTAATAGCAGGTAAACAATTGCTTTAAGGTTCATAGGTTAGGTTTATATTAGGTTACAACTCAAATATAAACAGATTATTATCTCACTTGCAGCTTATCGGGTGTATATTATTAAAATATTCTACTACTCACTCTCCATTACCCGCATCAATTCCTCTATAAATAAAATAGCCGCACGTTTACGATAAACACCTTTTTGCCACAAGATATATGATTGCCGTTTGATCTCCTTTGATTCGATTGGGATGGCAGTAACTTTGTTCCAGCCGATGATTGCCTTTTCGTTCAGCACGGTAGCCCAGTGGCCATTTTCAACCAGGGCCAGCAGTGAATGCACGTCGTTGAGTTCTATCTTAATATTGGGGGTTATCTTTTTACGGTTAAATACTTCATTAATAAAATCGCGCGAACTGAAGCCTTTTCCCGGCAAGATCAGGTCGAGTTTCGCCAGCTCTTCCAGGCTTATCTTTTTGAGCTGGGCAAGGGAGCTATTTTTGGATACCACCATCACTACGCTTGAGTTGAATAACTCCTGCATTTCCAGGTCTTCATCGTCACTTTCATTATGAAAGGCGAGGATCATATCCAGCTCGGCCAGTCGCAATTTCTTTTCCAGGTCTTCCGGGCTCCCGTAAGTAATAAAGATCTTGATGCCCGGATATTTGGTGCTGAACGGAGCCAGCGCGGGTAATAATAAAGAAGTAAATGCATAGGAAACGCCCAGGTTCAGTACGCCGATGGTGGCATTCTGTAACTCGCTGATGGCTTGTTTGCTCCGTTGCACATCATTAAGGATCTTGCGGGCATGGGTTAAAAATATATATCCGGCTTCGGTTATACGCACATGCTTGCCTATCCTGTCGAACAGGAGCATCCCCAGCTCCTCTTCCAGCTGT
The DNA here is from genome assembly GCF_034263275.1 of Mucilaginibacter sp. cycad4. Lineage (NCBI taxonomy): Bacteria > Pseudomonadati > Bacteroidota > Sphingobacteriia > Sphingobacteriales > Sphingobacteriaceae > Mucilaginibacter > Mucilaginibacter sp. cycad4. The sequence continues at coordinate 5,353,450 of NZ_CP139559.1, forward strand.
TTAATTTGCTGCGAAAGCGTGCTTTGGGTAATGAACACGGCTGCCGCAGCCTCGGTAAAGTTCATAGTTTCGGCGGCTTTAACAAAGTATTGGAGTTGACGCAATTCCATAATCAATCGTTTTTACCTATCAATTCTATTAAAACAATCTATTTTACAAATGTATTGATATAGGCGATATTTGCAGCACAAACAGTTCCAATAGTCTTGTATTAAGTATTCCCCTGAAATTGTTTTGTTATGAATTGAACAAATGAATGTCTTTCGCTCTTTAAAGTACCGTAATTTTAAGCTGTTTTTTTACGGTCAGTCAATATCCCTCATTGGCACATGGATGCAAAAAACTGCAGTAAGCTGGCTGGTTTACCGCCTCACCGGTTCGGCCCTTTTATTAGGAATAGTAAGTTTTGTAAGCCTGATCCCATCCCTGATATTGGCCCCATATGCAGGCAGTATTGTCGACAGGCACAACCGTTACCGCATTTTGGTTATTACCCAGGTGGTATCCATGCTGCAGGCCGGCGCCTTTGCTTTCATGATCTTTTTCAAGATCTATAACATCCCCGCAATTATTGGTTTAAGCCTGTTGCAAGGCATTGTAAATGCTTTTGATGTTACCTGCCGCCAATCATTAATGGTAGATATGGTTGATGATAAGGCCGACCTGCCTAATGCCATCGCCCTCAATTCAACCATGACCAATTTGGCACGTATTGCGGGCCCGGCTATTGCGGGTATCGTATTGAGTGCCTTTGGTGAGGACGTTTGTTTCTTCGGTAACTTTTTGAGCTACATCCCGGTACTTGCCTGTTTATTTATGATGAAGTTGAACACCATAGTGCCCATACGTTCAGAAAAAAGCATCTGGACTGAATTACAGGAAGGCTTCAAATATGTATCAGGCGACAGCGACCTGAGCAGCATGATTCTGATGCTTACTGCAAGCAGCTTATTTGTTATTCCTTTTAATACGCTGATGCCCATCTTCGCAAAAGATATTTTTAATGGCAATGCCAAAACCTTCAGCTGGTTTGAGAGCGCCGCGGGTTTAGGTTCGGTGATAAGCGCGGTGTATTTGGCCAACTTAAAAACCAATAAAAACCTGGTAAAAATCATGTCTATCGCCAGTCTTATCTTCGGCACCAGTGTGTTGATGGTGGCTTATGCAGGGAAACTACCTTTTGCCTTAGTATTTATGGTGTTTACCGGCGTAGGCATGATGGCGCAAACATCGGCCATTAACACCTACATCCAAACCCACGCTATTCCGGCCATGAGGGCAAGGGCTATCAGTTATTATGTGATGGCTTACCAGGGCATGATCCCGGTAGGCAGTTTGATGGCAGGCTGGCTGGCCAATGAGCTTGGCCCACGCAGGGCCGTTTGCATTGAGGGGATCATCGGGGTGTTAGCCACCGCGTTATTTGTATTGTATAAAAGGAGGCAGGCGGCCGGGGAAAGTGTTGACGGCAAAGCGGTGTTGGCAAAGTAAACTTATTTCATCTATCTATATATAAATTAAGAAGCCCTTTCAAAACTGAAAGGGCTTCACTATAAAAGCGTCATTGCGAGGCACGAAGCAATCCCCGATTAGCAGAGCCACTCTGTATAGTTTGGGATTGCTTCGTGCCTTATAATGACGTGATCGTAAATGACTGATTGTTAAGTACTTTTTTTGGCGGTTTTATAACATGGGCGTTCCCGTTAGCTAACGGGCCGGGCTTTCCGTTACAAGTCCTCGCTTTGCCCACACACAAACCCGATGCACGCTCCGGGCTTTACACTGCAATCCCTAACGCGGCCTGCACACCATCCCTAAGTTATACTTTACACGTCATCACATTTTTTTTCAGGGTTTCCCTGATAGTTACTCTCAACGACGCTTTTTTTACCTTATTTATATTTTACATCTTCAAACCAATCTCTCTCAATCGCTCATCCAGATACTCACCTGCAGTAATATCTGCGTATAATTTAGGATGCTGCTCGTCAATACACGAATCGAGGCTGGTTAAATCCATATCTGATTTTGGGTGGAGGAAAAACGGCACCGAAAAACGTGAAAATTTCATCAACTCGCGCGGCGGGTTTACCACACGGTGAGTTGTTGATTTTAGTTTATTGTTGGTTAAACGCTGCAGCATATCGCCAACGTTAACTACCAGGTCTTCACCATATGCTTTAACCGGGAACCAGCTGTTATCCCGGGTTAACAGTTCGAGTCCGTCGGCACTGGCGCCTATTAATAAGGTAATGAGGTTGATATCTTCATGTGCACCGGCACGTACCGCATCATCAGGCACCGAGTCTGGGTCGGTTATCGGGAAATAATGCAGGGTGCGAAGTATGGAATTACCGTTATGGACTTTATCATCAAAATAGTTTTCGGGCAATTCAAGGTAAACGGCAATTGCACGGAGCAAATGTTTACCGGCAGCTTCCAGTTTTTTGTAAACTTCAATGGTGGTTGGGTTAAATTCGGGCAGCTCGTTAACGGTTACATTATCCGGGTACAGTGCTTTCAGTGCTTCATCATCAGTTACAGTTTGACCAATCTGCCAAAACTCTTTCAGATCGGGCGTTTTAAACCCTTTTGCGGTTTCTTTTCCTTTACCTGTATAGCCGCGCTGGCCGGCCAATCCAGGTATTTCATATTGCTGTTTTACCGCATCGGGTTGGGAAAAAAGAGCTTTCACCTGCTCATAAAGCTTATCTATCAGCTCTTTACTGAGGCCGTGATTAGTAATGGTAACAAAGCCGGTTTCGTTAAAAGCTTTGCCAATATCGTTTGAAAATTGCTTGCGTTCTTCGGCACTGCCATTTATATAGGTATTCAAATCCAGGCGTGGAATATTTACTGTGCTCATAGTTATTGTTTATAAAACAGGTAGCAAAATTATTTAATTTTTAAGCGTGGTACACAAGATAGCAATAAAATTTTATCCCCATAATTACACCGGCTTTGTTTGTAATAACGCTTTAAAACAATTTTAGCTTTAAACGTTTTATACTTCTGCCTGTCATATAATTAGCGACAGCAATATAACAGGCTTTTTTAAACACTATTATTATGAAATTCATCAATAAAATATGCGGTATCAGCTTAATAGCATTTTTGATAATGCTTGCCGCACCAAACATGAGTAAAGCCCAGGAAGGAGGCTATGTATCCGACCAGGAGTTTTACGACGAGCTTGATCCTTATGGCACCTGGGTTGACGACCCTCAATACGGTAATGTTTGGATCCCCGACGCAGACGACAATTTCAGACCATATGCAACCCGCGGTCACTGGGTTGTAACCGACTATGGCAATACCTGGGTATCTGATTATGAATGGGGTTGGGCCCCGTTTCATTACGGCAGGTGGCGTTATGATGATTATTATGGATGGGAATGGATCCCTGGCCATGAATGGGCACCCGCCTGGGTAAGCTGGAGGCATGGCGGTGGTTATTATGGCTGGGCACCTTTACAACCGGGCATCAGCATCAGCATATCTTTTGGCAATAGCTACCGTGTGCCTGATAATTACTGGGTTTGTGCACCGCAGGCCTATATCAACAGGCCAAACATCTATAACTATTATGTGCCGCAGACCCGCGTGGTAAATGTTATTCATCGTACTACCATTATTAACAACACTTATGTTAATAACAACCGTACTTATATAACCGGCCCAAGAGTTAACGAGATCAGGCGGGTTACCAATAACCGTAATGTGCGGGTTTACAATATTACCAATGTTAACCGGCCAAACGGAGGCGGCAGGATAGTTAATAATGCAGTAAACATTTATCGCCCCGAAGTAAGGAAAGCGCCGGATGCGCGCCCGGCGAGAGTGGTAAATGCTGCAGCTTACAGGCAGCAAAACCCCAATAATGGCATAGCGAACAGGCGAACCGGTAACGCAGGCATCAACCGTAACAACGCTGCCCGCTTAAGGGAAGTTGCCCGAAATGAAAAGCCTGACAATAAAGTAGTACAGGTTAATCATGAAAGGCCTGCTACCCGGCCGAACCCCGCTGCTAATGCCCGCCCCAATCAGCCCAATGCCAGGCCGGCAGGCGATAACCAACAGGCGCAGCGTCAGCAACAAGCACAACAACGCCAGCAGCAACAGCAAGCCCAAAGGCAACAACAGTTGGATCAAAGGCAAAAGGATCAAACCCAACGCCAGCAGCAGCAGCAAGCACAGCGTCAACAGCAATTGAAACAACGCCAGCAGCAGCAACGACCTCAAAACCAACAAGACCCGCAAGCGCAAAGACAGCAGCCAGCACAGCAACAGCAACGCCAGCAGCAACAAGCTCAAAGGCAACAGCAGCAGGAACAGCAACGCCAGCAGCAACAGGAACAGCAACGCCAGCAGCAACAGGCCCAGCGCCAACAGCAGCAGGAACAGCAACGCCAGCAGCAACAGGCCCAAAGGCAACAGCAGCAGGAACAGCAACGCCAGCAGCAGCAAGCCCAAAGGCAACAGCAGCAGGAACAGCAACGTCAGCAGCAACAGGCCCAACGCCAACAGCAGCAGGAACAGCAACGCCAGCAGCAGCAGGCTCAAAGGCAACAGCAGCAGGAACAGCAACGTCAGCAGCAACAGGCCCAAAGGCAACAGCAGCAGGAACAGCAACGTCAGCAGCAACAGGCCCAACGCCAACAGCAGCAGGAACAGCAACGCCAGCAGCAACAGGCACAACGCCAACAGCAGCAGGAACAGCAACGCCAGCAGCAACAGGCACAACGCCAACAGCAGCAGGAACAGCAACGTCAGCAGCAACAGGCCCAACGCCAGCAGCAGCAGGAACAGCAACGTCAGCGTCAGCAACAGCAACACCGCCCCGAAAACAATTAAATTATAACCGCTATAATAAACAGCACGTATAAAGCATTATATACGTGCTGTTTTATTTACAAGCTCACCGATTAAAAATGAAGAAACTCCTGCATATAAGTTATTTTATCGCCATACTCGCTCTTGTACCAGGCCCCGCTGCAAAAGCACAGGAAACTATAAGCAAGTCATCTACCCAAATCAACTTTATTGAAAACTCCTGGAACGAGGCCTTAAAGCAGGCTGCACGCCAAAACAAATATATTTTTGTTGATGCTTATGCCAGTTGGTGCGGTCCCTGCAAAATGCTTAAGGCCACCACATTTAAAAACAACAAAGTGGCCGATTTTTACAACGATAATTTTGTGAATGTAGCCATCGATATGGAAAAAGGACAAGGCCCGGCCCTGGCGACCGAATGGGGATTGCAGGCCTACCCTACCATGATCATATTTACCAGCAAAGGCAAGCCCGTATCAGGAACCGTAGGTTATATCAGGGCAAACGACCTGATTAAATTTGGCCGGCAGGCATTGAACAAATAGCTTTTATATGAAAGCTAAAAGCATAATACACAAAGCTTAAAACTAAATTGCTTTATGTGAAACTAATTAATAGAGCCTATATAAAGAACCGGTAGTAAATTGCTACCGGTTTTTTGTTTTATGGTTGCTATAATCAGTTGCGGCTAAAAGGCCTTCAGAAAAAATTCGGAATAATAAAAAAGGCCGAAACGCTCTCGCAGTTTTTCGGCCCTACATCTACCTATGAAAACAACCCTATGAGAAGGGTATTAATACTTATCCAAACCTGGTGCCAAATCAAAAAAGCGCTTTTAAGCCCCTATAAATAAGCTTTTTGAATCTATTAAATACCCTTCCTGTAGAAAGCACTCCCAAAATCGGGGATTATTAAGCTACTGTTATTAAAATATTCTTAATTAAAAAGCAATGAGATCAGGAGGAGATTGAAATTTTTGTTAAATAAAAAAGGCCGGACAACTCTCGCAGTTATTCCGGCCCTACATCTACCTATGAAAAACAACCCTTTGAGAAGGGTATTAAACCATATTCAAACGTGATGCCAATATTTAAAAACGGCTTTAAATGCCTAATTGGCAGCTTTTTAAAAAGCAAACCCTCCTCAATGTGTAGAAATGACACCCAAAACCGGGAATTAATTTCCCAATGGTTAATTTTGGCGGCCGCCATTTTAATTATCAGGCAATACAAACGTGTAATAAAAAAGGCCGGACAACTCTCGCAGTTGATCCGGCCCTACATCTACCTATGAAAAACAACCCTTTTTAGTAAGGGTATTAACTTTAATTCAAACCAGATGCCAAATGCGAAAACGCCTTGTAAGTCCTTAAAACGCACCTTTAAAGGCATATTGACTATAAAGTGTGTAAATACTTTCCGGGGAATGGTGGTATAATTTTCCCAAAAGTTAAACTTAATAAAGCTGATCAGTTAAACTACCTTACCTATCGTAACATACTTAGGATATATATTTTACGTAAGCTATTAGGGAAGAGGCCGGCATCAAATATTGGATATAAAAAAGGTCGAAATACTCTCGCAGTATTTCGACCCTACATCTACCTATGAAAAACAACCCTTTGAGAAGGGTAATAACATTTATTCAAACGAAATGCCAATTGATAAGCTGGCACTTATTCGCCTAAAAAACAGCTTTTTAATATTACCTAAACGTTAAACTGTAGATTTTTTCCCCAAACGAGGGTGCAATTTCCACACCTGGGGAAACAGATCAAAAAATCAAACAATTTTTAACATAAATGCTTAATCAAGAAACCATCCCATATAAACTTTGTTAAACCGATTATGGACTATAATGTATATTTACTGGCAACCGATCCTCAAAACCCCTGCAGGGATGTGATCCACTCCAGGGATACACGCCTCAAGGTAAAAGTTTACTGCCTTGATGAAGAACAATTTAGTCCGGATGATAACGAGATCCAGCTTTATGGCTATGCCGACCATAAGCTTTACGCTTTTGAAACGGTTAGTGTAGCTGCTGAAGACGCGCTGGATTTAGTAGGGGCCATACAATGGTATGCCCACTATATCGAATTTCCGGAAATGGAAATTCTCCCTGAAGACCCTCGCCCGCGTGCCCAGTACAGGGATGTTAAGTAGATTATAAAACACATTTCACTAAAAATCAACCAAGTACAAAAAATTCAAAATATTTTTTGAAGAATAAACATAAGACCCTATATTTGCAGTCCCAAAAGCAAGGGAGCTTAGCTCAGCTGGTTCAGAGCATCTGCCTTACAAGCAGAGGGTCACTGGTTCGAACCCAGTAGCTCCCACGAAAAAGCCTGACAGCAATGTTGGGCTTTTTTATACTTGCACTCTTCGCTAAATACTTCACAAAAGTATTTGCATTATATGGCAAAGTGATTTAACTTCGCCACTCGGTTTTACCAATTATAATGGTAAAATTAAAAATAAAGGGAGCTTAGCTCAGCTGGTTCAGAGCATCTGCCTTACAAGCAGAGGGTCACTGGTTCGAACCCAGTAGTTCCCACGAAAAAGCCTAACAGAAATGTTGGGCTTTTTTTATTTACAATTTCAAATTTCGCCCCGCAAAAAAGGGGCGGCCTCCGGCAGCCCCAAAACAATATCAAGAGCTTAAATTACGTATTCTCCTCTGCCAATACCGGAAAATAATCCGACAGAAAGTCACCATGATAGCTATCGCTTAAAATTCGCCATCTTTTAACACCTACCTTACCGGTGGTGAAAATATGGATCAATGATGCCGTTTGATTTCAAAGCTCTTAACCGCTTACACCATTGATAACCAGGAATGGAGATAACCACCTGCCTGGCGAAGGCACATCGGGTATCATCCCTAAAGCCCTTATGGCGAAAGGCCAGTGAAACCAGCGAGGTTGCTGTTAAAATTTTCAAAGGGGGCAGTTACCCGCAATGGTTTGCCCGAAGATGAAATGAACGCCTGCGTTACAGCGGGAAATCATGACGGACTTGTGCAATTGATAGGCCAGATAGCCAACCATCCCGAAAACAAAAATGGAACTGGTAATGAAACCGATACCTTAAAGTTTTTACAACCAGGGCCTGCCGCCCAGCCGGGCCGAAATTTCATTTTCCCGACGACCTGTTTTATTTTAGAAAAACCGGTTACACCTGCAATATTTTTAATTTTTTAGAAAAATTTAAACAAAAAACGATAGTTTTTAGTAATCTGTCGATTCATTTAATCTATTCGTCGGTTTTTTTTTGATTTTAATAATTCTTATAGTAGATTTGCAACTATTTCAATACAAGGTTACCACCTTGATTTGTGATAAGGTTTAGGTTTAAAGCCTCCAAGCAGCGAGTGCAAGGAGGCTTTTATTTTTAGCCTTATTCAAAACGCATCAACTAAAGTCTTAGTATTTAAATAAGCGAAGTCTGAAGTATTTCGCCGAAAATCGGAGAGTCGAAGTTTTGCTCTGCTTCTTAGATGTAAAACGCATGGCCGAAAACTTAAGACTAAAAATATAGTCCCAACTGAGAATTAAGAAACTTACATTACATATTGCCCGTTGTTGGTGTTGTCACCAACAACAACTTTTTGAACCCTCTTGCTTTTATGATATCTAAAAGCCGTGTCAAATACCGGGCGTAGAGTTGTTGGTGACAACACCAACAACGGCAGAGAATTTAGTCGGAAGTCTTATTTTTGACTTCTAACTTCGAGATCAGTGATTTATGATTCAAAATATGGTGATGGCTCCGGTTGAACAATGCTGTAATACCTATCCGGCTTTGAACTTAAGACTAACGACTTGAGGCTAAAGCAACGCTATTTATTTTCCTTCACCACATCAATGAGCCAGGTTACCAGGCCAATGAAACCGGCAATAAATAATCCTGCTCCTGCACCGCGCGCATAGTCATCCCATTTTTCACTGGGCCCGCTTGGAATGGCCATCCCTGCCGAAAACAGGATAATACCTATTAATAAAAGATAAACAGAGCGTTTTGCTTTATTTTTCATCGGCCTAAATTAAAAAAATCATTTTTTAATTCTGTATTTTTGCAACCTCTTAAAAACGAGGTGAAATAATAGATGTACAAGGAATATAAGCAGTTAAACTTATCGCAAACAGGCAAAGAGATACTGGACTTCTGGAAACAGAAAAATATCTTCGAAAAAAGCATCACCAGCCGTCCGGCAGGTAACCCTTATACTTTTTATGAAGGGCCGCCGAGCGCTAACGGTATGCCCGGTATTCACCACGTAATGGCGCGTTCCATTAAAGATATTTTTTGCCGTTACAAAACGCTTAAAGGCTACCAGGTAAAACGTAAAGGCGGCTGGGATACGCACGGCTTGCCTATTGAGCTTGCTGTTGAAAAAGCTTTGGGGATCACTAAAGATGATATCGGCAAAAAAATTAGCGTTAAAGATTATAACGATGCCTGCCGCAAGGAGGTAATGCGCTATACCGACGTTTGGAACGACCTGACCGAAAAAATGGGTTACTGGGTTGACCTGAACGATCCGTATATCACCTATAAAAACGAATACATTGAAAGCCTTTGGTGGATACTGAAGGAACTGCATAAAAAAGATATGCTGTACAAGGGTTACACCGTACAGCCATACTCACCAAAATCAGGTACCGGACTTAGCTCGCACGAGCTTAACCAACCAGGCACCTACAAAATGGTGAAGGATACTACCATAACCGCCCAGTTTAAAGTTAAACGCGACGGCGATTCGGAGTTTTTATTCAATGGTATAGATACCGAAGTATTTATCCTGGCCTGGACAACTACCCCGTGGACTTTGCCGTCAAACTGCGCCCTTGCTGTTGGCGAAGGCATTACCTATGCTAAGATCAGCACTTTCAATCCTTACACTTACCTGCCGGTTTGTGTAGTACTGGCTAAAGACCTGGTTAAGAAATATTTTAAAGCCGAAGGTGAAAATGCTTCGTTTGCCGATTACAAAGGTGGCGACAAGATCATCCCATGGAAAATTGAGGCCGAAGTAAAAGGCAATCAACTGGTGGGTATCCACTATGAGCAACTGATGCCTTATGTAACCAATGAAGATCTGGAGCAAAACGCTTTCCGCGTTATCCCCGCCGATTTTGTTACTACTGAAGATGGTACCGGTATAGTACACACCGCATCTGTTTTTGGTGCGGATGACTTCAGGGCCTGTAAGGAAAACAACGTACCATCGGTAATGGTAAAGGATGAAACAGGCAAGGATGTTCCGTTGGTGAACAAACAGGGCCGTTTTGTTGACGAGGTTACTGATTACGCAGGCCGCTACGTTAAAGAGGAATATTATACCGACGCAGAGCGTGCCGAAGAAGGTTTTAAACCAACCGACGTACTCATCTCTATCAAATTAAAAACCGAGAACCGCGCGTTCGACGTTAAAAAATACGAGCACAGCTACCCCCACTCATGGCGCAGCGACGAGCCGATATTATATTATCCGCTCGATAGCTGGTTTATCCGTACCACCGCGGTGAAGGATAAAATGGTGGAGCTGAACAAAACCATTAACTGGAAACCGGAATCAACCGGTACAGGCCGTTTTGGTAACTGGCTTGAAAATTTGGTCGACTGGAACCTTTCGCGTTCACGCTACTGGGGTACCCCGCTGCCTATCTGGCGCGAGGAAAACGGTGCCGAAGAGATCTGCATCGGTTCAATAGCCGAACTGAATGCCGAAATAGCAAAATCGATCAAAGCAGGTTTTATGCCAGAGGGCTTTGTGTTGGAGGATATGCACCGCCCTTATGTTGATGATGTAGTTTTAGTATCATCAACAGGTAATAAAATGTTGCGCGAACCCGATCTGATTGACGTTTGGTTTGATTCGGGTGCTATGCCTTATGCGCAATGGCATTTCCCGTTTGAAGGTCAGGAGGAATTTAAGAACGCTTACCCGGCCGATTTCATTGCCGAAGGCGTTGACCAAACCCGCGGCTGGTTTTTCACCCTGCACGCTATAGCTGTAATGTTAAGCGAAGCAAGTGATGAGGTAAAAGCTATCAATGAGCAGGTTGGCAATAAAGGCATTGCGTTTAAAAACGTGGTATCAAACGGCCTGGTGCTTGATAAAAACGGCAACAAAATGTCTAAGCGCTTAGGCAATGCCGTTGATCCGTTCGAAACCATCGAAAAATATGGGGCCGATGCGGCCCGCTGGTACATGATCAGCAATGCATCGCCATGGGATAACCTTAAATTTAACGAAGAAGGGATAGATGAAGTTAGGCGTAAGTTTTTTGGTACGCTGTACAATACCTATTCATTCTTCACCCTGTACGCCAATATTGATAAGTTCACTTACAGCGAAGCTGAGATAGAGATCAGCAAGCGCCCGGAGATCGACCGCTGGATTATATCGTTGTTAAACACCCTGGGCAAAGAAGTTGATGGTTATTATGCCGATTTTGAGCCTACCAAGGCTGCCCGCGCTATCCAGGAGTTTGTGGATGTACATTTCAGTAACTGGTTTATCCGTTTAAGCCGCCGCCGTTTCTGGAAATCTGATAACACAGAAGATAAGCTTTCGGCTTATCAAACATTATACACCTGCTTAATCACTATCAGCAAGCTGATGTCGCCCATTGCGCCGTTTTTTGCCGATAGGTTATATTGCGATCTGAACGCTGTTACCCGTAAGGAAGAATTTGAATCAGTACACCTGGCTTACTTTCCCGAGTACAACAGCGCATTGGTTGATGCTGAGCTGGAAGAGCGGATGCAATTAGCACAGGACGTTTCGTCGCTAACGCTTTCCCTGCGTAAAAAGGTGAATATCAATGTGCGCCAACCATTGAGTAAAATTTTATTGCCAATACTGGATAAAAGCTTTAAATTACACGTTGAGCAGGTTAAGGACCTGATTTTATCTGAAACCAACATCAAGGATATTGAGTATATTACCGATACCGCTGGTTTCATCAAAAAGAAAATAAAGCCAAACTTTAAGGCCTTAGGCCAAAAAGTGGGTAAGGATATGAAAGTTGTAGCCGAAGCCATCACAAATTTCACCCAGGATGACATAGCCGCTTTAGAAACCAACGGCAACATCCAGGTTCTTGATGGCAAATACGAAGTATTAGCTACCGACGTAGAGATCATAGCTGAAGATGTTCCCGGATGGCAGGTGGCAAATTTGGGAAAACTAACCGTGGCTTTAGATGTTACCATAACCAACGAATTAAAACAGGAGGGTATCTCGCGCGAGTTTATCAACCGTGTGCAAAATATACGTAAGACCAAAGGATTTGAAGTAACTGACAGGATAAACGTGCAGGTAAGCAGCACCCCGGCGATCAGAGAGGCCGTGGAAAACAATCTATCCTACATTTGCGCCGAAATTTTGGCCGACAGCATTACGTTTGTGAATAACCTTACCGGGGGCGAACCTGTTACAATTGACGAACAAGAAATATTGATTGCTATTAGTAAAGTATAATGAAACAAGAACAAGAAAAAACCAGATATTCTGAAGCTGACCTGCAGGAATTTAAAGGGATTATCCTGGATAAAATGCGCATAGCCCGCGAGGAATTAAACTCATTGGCTACGTCATTGAGTTCGCCTAATGCCAACGGCACTGATGATACCGCCGGTACTTACAAAACATTGGAGGATGGTTCGGCTACGCTTGAAAAAGAGCAGATAAACCAACTGGCCGCACGTCAGAAAAAATTTATTGAGCAGCTTGAAGCCGCGCTTGTGCGTATTGAAAATAAAACTTACGGTGTTTGCCGCGAAACAGGCAAGCTGATCCCGAAAGAGCGTTTACGTGCGGTGCCGCATACTACGCTTTCAATGGAAGCTAAATTAAAGCAATAAATGAAGGCCGCTTATACCAAACCTTTTTTAACTGCTGCCTTCATCATCCTTGCCGACCAGATTATTAAAACCTGGGTTCGCGCACATATGCAGCTCCAGGACGAAATTCGTTTCCTGGGAAGCAGGGGCATGCTGCACTACACCGAAAACAACGGTATGGCATTTGGTATGGAATGGGGCGGCGATGCGGGTAAACTGGCTTTAACGCTGTTTCGCATAGTTGCGGTTTGCGGTATAATTTACACCCTTATTTATTTAATTAAACACAAATACCACCGCGGGCTCATCATGAACGTGTCGCTCATTTTAGCCGGCGCCATGGGCAACATCATTGATTCAACCTTTTATGGTATAATGTATAAATACGCGCCTTTATTTCACGGCCGTGTGGTTGATATGTTTTACTTCCCGCTGCTGCGTGGTACTTACCCATCATGGTTTCCATTTTGGGCAGGCGAATCGTTCGAGTTTTTCAGGCCTGTATTTAACCTGGCCGATGCTTCTATCTGCGTAGGCGTAATTATGATACTGCTATACCAGAAACGCTATTTCAAACACGAAAAACCCGAAGTAGCCAGCCCCAACAGCGAAATGGTTGAAGAATAAAATTATTATAGACTATATATGAAAAGCCGCGATGAGCGGCTTTTTTTTGTTGTAAAAACAAAATTAACAACCCGGCCATGCTGAGTTATTAAACCCGGCGGCCTCTGAAGATAGCATGACATCTCTCTGTCGTCATGCCGAACTTGTTTCGGCACCTCACAAGAAAGGTAGACGGCTTGATTTGCAAGCGGCTTAGCGAAATGGGATGTTGAAACAAGTTCAACATGACCGTAATTTTTATTATGTCATGCTGAACTTGTTTCAGCACCCTACCTGCTAAGTATCAGCCCTATAAGCAAAGCGGACCTGCCAAATGGGGTCCCGAAACGAGTTCGGGATGATGGGTATTTTGTATCTGATCAAAAATCCACATAAACCAACCTGCAAACCTGCTTACTGCTCCGGTTGGCATCGGTAACTATCAATGCGCCTTTTTTAAACAGGGCTATACCTTCCCAATTATTTTTAATGCCGTCAAATGAGCGTATGTATTTCCACTGTTTACTTTTGTGGCTATCCAGCATCACAATAGCAGCGTAAGGGTTGTTATGCAGATAGTTGGGATCAGTGCTCAGCTTATTCCCAAGTTCAGGAATAAGTTTGCCTATGGCATCTTCTGGCTTTTTCACCCAATCATTATTTAAATAAGCGTCGTAATCGCCGTTCCAAAAATAGTTTATACCGTATATTTTCCCCTCTGCGGCAGCAGCAATGTCTGTGATCCTGAAATACAGGAACGGAGTTTTAATTTGCTCAGGCGCTTTGCTGAACGAGGTATCTATTAAATACCCGCAGCCACCTTTAGGCATGGCATTAAACTCATAATAAGCCAGCAATTTGTTTTCGTTAGGCAGATAAGTAACGCTTTCAAACCCGGCATTGCTGATGGATGGATATCTCCGCAAGGAAATAAAATGCTCCGGATCGATTACCACCTCCCCCCTAACGGTGTCCAGTTTCCCTTTCAACACAAAACAGTACGGGTATTTATCATCAGTTTCAATAGAAAGGAATACAGTATTATTAGCAATACTGATAGCTTCAAAACCTTCATAGTTTGCCTTAACAGAATCGGGTAATAAATTAAGCCCTTTTACACTGACGGTTTTATATGTTGATAATGCTGTATCTTGTCCGTCAACAACCCGGCTGATACTATCCGCAAGGATACTGTACAGGTTAAATGCACCATCAAGTTTAGTTTCCTTGTGATCCCCGTATTGAGGCTCAAGATAAAGGCGGTTCCCATACATGGTCATGCCCGAAAACTCCTCATTTACCCCGTTTATAGCCTGGGGCAGGGGGATGTTTTTATAGATATTTTGAGCTTTGGTAACCATTGCCGAAAGGATGATTATAACCAATGTAAATAACAAACTACTCTTTTTCATATCGCCTGGGATAATGTTGATTAAAAGTAGGTAATAAAAGCCTGAAAATTCCACCTTGCACTCATTTGTAACGGGCGCTTAATATGGTTTCGCGATTACATCACCATTTGTGTTACAAACGCAAACCCAGGTTACCACTCGCTGCAAACGAGCGCGAGGAGCCCGGGTTTCTAAGAACTCGACACCACAATTCAATAAAACCCCTTTTAACACGTTATATAATACCAAAGCGGCTAAATAGTGTATATTGGGACTTAACAGGGCCGGATTTAACAATTATCACCAAACATTTTGAGTGTTAAACAGATATATCAACCGGGATATACGACAATTTAACACTTTTTAACATTTATGCATGGATTTTAGTTGGCGAAAAATTGAGCGGGTGTTTAAGTTTGCCTACCGAAACGAAAAAAATTAATGGAAGAACAAAATAGCTATACAGGAAATGTTTCATCAGCAGCTCCGGCAGCTCCAACATCGTATTCAACCGATATCAGGGCGCTGAATGAAATGATACAAAGGGAAAGCGCGTTTATTGATCTGCTGATCATGGAGATGGATAAAGTGATCGTTGGTCAGCGTTATATGGTTGAGCGCTTGCTGATCGGTTTACTGGCCAATGGGCACATTTTATTGGAAGGTGTACCGGGCCTGGCCAAAACACTGGCCATTAATACGCTGTCAAGAGCTATCCAGGCTGATTTTAGCCGGATCCAGTTCACCCCGGATTTGCTCCCTGCCGACGTATTGGGTACCATGATCTACAATCAAAAAAAGGAAGAGTTTATTGTGCGCAAAGGCCCTATCTTCTCTAACTTTGTTTTGGCCGATGAGATCAACCGTGCGCCAGCCAAAGTGCAAAGCGCGCTGCTTGAAGCCATGCAGGAGCGCCAGGTAACCATTGGCGATACTACTTACAAATTACCCGATCCGTTCCTGGTACTGGCAACCCAAAACCCTATTGAGCAGGAAGGAACCTATCCCCTGCCCGAAGCACAGGTTGACCGTTTTATGCTGAAGGTGGTGATCAAATACCCCAACAAAGAGGATGAGAAAAAGATCATGCGCGCTAACATTTCACCGGGCGGCATGGCAAAACCAAACGCCATCATTAAGCCCGAAGAGATCATTAAAGCCCGCCAGATTGTGCGCGAGGTTTACATGGACGAAAAAATTGAGCAATACATCATTGATATTGTTTTTGCCACCCGCTTTCCCGATCAGTTTAAGCTTGCCAAATACAAGCCGCTTATCACATTTGGCGCATCGCCGAGGGCCAGTATCAGTTTGGCACTTGCAGCCAAGGCCTATGCCTTTATCAAACGCCGGGGCTATGTAATCCCGGAGGATGTACGCGCTGTTTGTCACGATGTGTTAAGGCACCGCGTTGGCTTAAGCTACGAAGCTGAGGCCGAAAACATTACCAGTGAGGATATTATCACCGGCATCCTGAACGTGGTTGAGGTACCGTAAACCTCACCCCTTGCCCTCTCCAAATGAGAGGGAGATAAAATGTAAAATTGTTAATTAAAAGGCTTTTAAAGTCCTCCCCCTCGGGGAGGATTTAGGAGGGGTACATGGCTAAAGACACCAAGGATCTGCTAAAAAAGGTAAGAAAGATAGAGATCAAAACCCGTGGCTTAAGTAACCACTTATTTTCGGGCGAATATCATTCGGCTTTCAAGGGGCGCGGTATGGCCTTTAGCGAGGTGCGTGAATACCAGGTTGGCGACGAGATCCGTACCATTGACTGGAACGTGACCGCCCGCTTTAACCACCCTTATGTAAAAGTATTTGACGAGGAGCGCGAACTCACCGTTATGATATTGATGGATGTGAGCGGGTCTGAAAACTTCGGTACGCAAACCCAGCAAAAGCAGGACCTTGCTACCGAGCTTTGCGCAGTGCTGGCCTTTTCGGCCATCCAAAACAATGACAAGGTGGGTATCATATTTTTTAGCGATAAGATCGAAAAATTTATTCCGCCCAAAAAAGGCCGCAGCCATATCCTGATGATCATCCGCGAGCTGATCGCTTTTCAGCCCGAAAACAAAGGCACCAACGTAGCCGAAGCGCTGAAATACTTTACAAGTGTTATCAAAAAGAAATGTACGGCTTTTGTGATCTCTGATTTTATTACCTCGGAGTTTGAGAACGAGCTCAAGATCGCCAATAAAAAGCATGATATCATTGCCGTAAAGCTGTATGATAAACACGAAGAAGAGTTTCCTAACCTCGGTCTCATCCCGGTTAAGGACGAAGAAAGCGGGCATATCATGTGGGTAAATACCGGCGATAAAGCTGTGCGCGACGCGTTTAAATGGGACGCCGTGAAACGCAACGCCGCCCTGCAGGATGCCTTCCGCCGTTCGGGGGTTGATTACACTACCATTGGCACACATGAATCATACGTTAAACCATTAATGACATTATTTAAAAAGCGGGAAGGCCGACGTTAACACATATGAACAGGTACATTAAATACACCCTGGCTATGCTGGTTTCCCTTGCGGGCTTTTACCAAACAACCAGGGCACAAAGTTTCGGCCCCAAAGCCACGCTTAATAAAACATCTATTGTAATTGGCGAACAAACGCTGCTTAATTTAAGCATCCGTTTCCATGCTAAAGACAGCATCGGCTTTCCAAAACTGGCCGACAGCATAGGCTCCAAAATCAGGATAGTAAGTTTTAAGGCGGATACCGCTTTTGATAAGGGCGATGCATCTATCGAAACTATTAACCGGCATTACACCATTACTGCTTTTGACAGCGGCACCTACACCATACCATCATACGCGTTTAAAATGCCGGTCGGCGTTATGCAAACCGACTCTTTGTTGCTTGATGTTAAAACAGTTGCGGTTGATACCACTAAAGCCTTTTATGATATTAAACAGCCGCTTATAATTAATTACACCTTTTGGGATTGGCTGCGTGATAACTGGAAGCTGGTTACAGGTATACTGGCCGGCTTGATTGTTGGTGGCGGGGTAATTTATTACCTGCTTAAACGGCCCAAAAAAGAAGTTGTGGTTGAAGAGGTTAAGCCCGACATCCCTTTGCATATCCAGGTACTTCAAAAGCTTGATGAGATCAAAAACAAACAGCTTTGGCAGCATGACCAGGTGAAGCAATATTATATTGAACTGAGCGATGTGGTGCGTGAATACCTTGAAAAACGGTATAAGATCCAAGCCATGGAGCAAACTTCCGAAGAGATCTTTGCCAGCTTACGGCACATGGATATAGCCAGCGAAGACAGGAACCTGTTGAGGCAATTGCTCGTACTTGCCGATATGGTGAAATTTGCCAAAGAGAAACCTGCAGCCCACGAAAATGAAAAGAGTATGGAAAACGCGGTTGCTTTTGTGAAAGATACGCAACCTCATACCAGGCCAACGGATGTGAACATGAAGGAGGATCCCGCAAAATGATTTGGTTTAAAGGAATAGAATTTGCTCATCCGGGCTTTTTCTGGCTGTTTATCAGCATCCCCCTTATGGTGGGCTGGTACACCTGGAAGCAAAAGCAGCTGCAGGGCAACCTGGCCATGCCTACCATCAGGGGTTTTGCCATGATCACCAAAAGCATGCTGCCCCGTTTCAGGCATTTGGGTATCATCTTACGTTCACTGGCAATGGCCGCGCTTATTATAGCGCTGGCAAGGCCGCAATCGTCATTAAGCTGGCAGGATACCACCACCGAAGGTATCGACATTGTAATTGCTTCGGATATTTCAGGTAGTATGCTTGCCGAAGACTTTAAGCCCAACAGGCTTGAGGCGGGCAAAAACATAGCCATCGATTTTATCCAGAACCGCCCGAACGACAGGATAGGCCTGGTAGTTTTCAGTGGTGAAAGCTTTACACAATGTCCGCTTACCATTGATCATTCGGTACTGGTAAACCTTTATGCCGATATCAAAAACGGGATGATTGAAGATGGTACCGCCATTGGTATGGGCCTGGCCACAGCCGTAAACCGTTTAAAAGATAGTGAGGCCAAAAGTAAAGTAGTGATCCTGCTTACCGATGGTTCAAACAACTCGGGCTCTATCCCCCCGGTTACCGCTGCTGAAATTGCCAAACAGTTTGGCGTTAGGGTTTATACGGTAGGCATTGGCACCAACGGCTTTGCGCCGTACCCGGTTCAAACACCAATGGGCATTCAGTACCAGCGCCTGAAGGTTGATATTGATGAAGGTACACTGAGCAAAATTGCCACCATTACCGGCGGTAAATACTTCAGGGCAACCAACAACAGCGCTTTGAAGGATATTTACGAACAGATTGACAAACTGGAAAAAGCCAAGATAGATGTTACCCAATACCGCAAAAAAACCGAACGCTTTTTGCCGTTCGCTATTATTGCGCTGGCACTTTTATCGTTAGAATTTTTAACAAGAAACACCCTGCTTAAGGGAGCTATAACATAACAGCATGCTACGTTTTGCAAATACAGAATTTTTATGGGGATTGCTTGCTATTCCGCTGCTGCTCTTTATTTTTTTGAGGGTAAACTGGTGGAAACGTAAAGCCATTGCCTCATTGGGCAACAAGGAGGTAGTGATGCAGCTGATGCCCCAGGTTTCTTTTTCGCGCCCCTGGATCAAGTTCATCTTTTTCATTTTAGCATATGTCCTTGTTATTATTGGCATTGCCGATCCGCAGCTGGGTTCAAAAACCGAAGAGGTAAAACGTAAAGGCGCCGACCTGATGATCCTGCTCGATGTATCAAACAGTATGCTGGCGCAGGACCTCGCCCCTAACCGATTAGAAAACGCTAAACGTGCGCTATCTCAATTGATTGATAAACTGCATGATGACCGTATCGGCATTGTGGTGTTTGCAGGCCAGGCTTATGTACAACTTCCGGTAACTACCGATTATGCAGCAGCCAAACTGTTCCTTAACACCATTAATACCGAAATGGTGCCAACACAGGGTACTGCCATTGGTGCGGCGATTAATTTAGGGATGCAGTCGTTTGATTTTAAGAACGGAACGGGCAAATCCATCATCATTATTACTGATGGCGAAAACCATGAGGACGATGCTGTATCGGCAGCCAAAGCCGCTTTAGCCAGAAATGTTACGGTGAATGTGGTTGGCGTAGGTTCGGAAGAAGGTGCACCAATCCCCATTTATCAAAACGGCAAACAAACCGGTTTCCATAATGATAGTACCGGCCACCCCGTGGTGAGCAAGCTGAATGAGCAAATGGGCAAGGAGATTGCTGAAGCAGGAAATGGTGTTTATGTGCGCGCAAATAATGCCAACAGTGGTCTTAACATTGTGATGGACCAGATAGCCAAAGTGCAGCGCAAAATGACCGACACCAAACAGTTTAAAGATTTTGAAGACAGGTTCCAGTTTTTCCTGGCCATTGCCTTTGTACTGTTACTGGCCGAGTTCTTTATCTCTATCCGTAAAAACATGCGCCTGAGCAAGATCAAATTATTTGAAGTAAAAAACACATGAAGCAATATATCATAGCTATTTTATTAGTGCTGCAGGCTTCATTTCTTTTTGCCCAGCAGGAAAGAAAATACCTGAGGCAGGGTGACGAACTCTATCAGCAAAAAAAGTATAAAGAAGCTGAAGCAGCATACCGCCTGGCCATGAGCAAAAAGGCCAAAACCCTTGAGGGTAATTTTAACCTTGGCGACGCCATGTTTAAGCAGAAGAAATATGACGATGCAGCCGCGCAGTTCAATAAGCTGGCAACGGCATCCATTGATAAAAATGTGAAGGCAGGTGCCTATCATAATATCGGCAACTCTTTTCTGACCCAAAAAAAATACCAGGAAAGTATCGATGCCTATAAAAAAGCACTTGTTAATAATCCAAAAGATGAGGAAACCCGGTATAACCTTGCTTATGCCCAAAAAATGCTAAAAAACCAACAGGACAAGAATAAAGGCGGCGGGGGCAACAAGAATAATAAGGACAAGGACAAAAACAAGGATAAGAATAAAGATAACAAAGACAATAAGGACAAGGATAAAGACAAAAAAGACCAGGATAAAAATAAGCAGGACCAGGACAAGAAGGATCAGGATAAGCAAAACCAGGATCAGAAAAATCAACAAGGACAGCAGCCAAACCAGTTGTCAAAAGATGATGCCCAGCGGATGCTTGATGCCCTCAACAATGATGAAAAGCAAACCCAGGATAAGCTCAAGAATAAAAAATTAAAGGGCGCTAAAGTTCCCATTTCAAAAGATTGGTAAATCTTTGTTGTTTTGTAGATACTAATGAAAATTAAACTTTCCATATTAACGCTGCTGCTGTGTTGCTCAAGCCTGGTTTTTGCGCAGGTGAAGTTTACGGCATCGGTAAATAAAACCACCATAGGCACGGGCGAAGTTCTTGAAGTCACTTTTTCCATCAATGCCAATGGCGATCGTTTTGCGCCGCCTGCTTTTGGCGGCTTCCAGGTAGTTGGCGGGCCTAATGTGTCCAACAGCGTATCCATGATCAACGGGGTCACTTCGGCAAGCATAGCATACGGATATGATCTTGTACCAACCAAAGAAGGCGAAATAACCATCGGCCCGGCCACTATCGTATCAGGCGGACGGCCCTACAGCACTACTCCAATTAAAATTAAAGTGGTAAAAGGTCAGGGCGGGCAGGCCAGCCAACAGGCTCAGCAGCAAAGCAGCAATGGCCCGGACAGCCGCAACATTCAGAGGGGACGTGTAAGCGACATTTCTAAATCATTGTTTTTACGTGCCGAGGTTGATAAAACAACAGCTTATCTCGGTCAGCAGATCACGATGAACCTGCGCCTTTACACCCGGGTTAACATCGCCAATGGCGAACCTGAAAAAATCCCTGATCTTAATGGTTTTTACAGCCAGGAAATTAAAAGCACTAACCCAAACGCCCAGTGGCGTACCGAAATCTTAAACGGCGTGCGGTACAACGTGACCGACATTAAACAAACTATCCTGTTCCCCGAGCATGAGGGCAATATCACCATAGAGCCTGCCATTATGAACTTTATAGTGAGGCAGCAGGCCGCTTCAACCTCAGGTGACCCATTCGACGCATTTTTTGGCGGATACGAGGATGTGAAGTATAAGGTAAAAAGTACACCGGTTGTTATCCACGTAAAACCATTACCGCTGGCCGGCAAACCTGCCGAGTTTACCGGCGCTGTGGGCAAGTTTAACATTGAGGCCTCGCTTGATAAAAATGACGTTAAGGCAAACGATGCTATCAATTACACAATAAAGGTAAGCGGTACAGGCAACCTGAAGTTGTTGAAACCGATAAACCCTACCTTCCCGGCCGATTTTGAGAAATATGAACCCAAGATCACCGATACCATTACTGAAAACGCCGGCGGCTCATCAGGTAACAGAAAATACACCTACCTGTTAATCCCAAGGCACCAGGGCGATTTTACTATCGACCCTGTTAAGTTCGCATATTTTAACCCCGCTACAGGCAGGTACGTTTCATTAAGCACCCCGGCATTCCATGTTAAGGTTGCCAAAGGCACCGGAGACGGCAGTAATGTTACCGCCTTTTCAAACGCAGGCAAGCAGGATGTTAAAGTACTGAGCAACGATATCCGCTATATAAAAACAGGTACCGAATTAAACGAAGCAGGCAGCGATTTTTACGGATCGGGGCTGTATTATTTCCTGCTGATCTTCGGTCCGGCAGGTTTCTTAGGTGCTTTAGTTTACGGTAAGTGGCGCGATAAAAACAATGCCGACGTGGTAGGCTTAAAAAGCCGCAAGGCTGGTAAAATAGCCGCTAAACACCTGGCCAGCGCTAAACAACAGTTAAATAATAAAAAAGCCTTTTACGAAAACCTGTTCCGTGGTTTATATGGCTATTTAAGTGATAAGCTCAATATCCCTTACTCAGATCTTAACCGTGAAAAGATAGCATCAGAACTAAAAGCCCGCTCGCTTGATGAAAGTCTCATTAACGAGATGCTTGATACCCTCGACCTTTGCGAAATGGCACGTTATGCCCCGGTATCCGGCATTACCGAACAGCAGGTGCTTGATAAGGCACAAAACATGATCAATAACATTGAAAATAAAATATAACATGATGAAGCGCATTATATACTTACTGCTCATCATCGTTATGCCGATATATGCATTAGCTAACGATGAAGCTAACATCCTGTTAAAAAAAGGGAACGACCAGTACGCCAAAGGCCAGTACAAGGAAGCTATAACCACCTATCAGAAAATTGTGAACGATGGGCACCAGTCGGCATTGGTTTATTATAATTTGGGCAACGCTTATTTTAAAAATGAGGATGTACCATCGGCCCTGTTATATTATGAAAAGGCGCACAAGCTTTCGCCCGGCGATGATGATATCAATTTCAACATTCAGTTTGCCAATCAAAAAACAGCAGATAAGGTAGAGGCCGGCACCGAGTTTTTCATTACCAAATGGTGGCACTCGTTCATTCTCCGTTTTTCGTTAACTACTTTAGCCGTTCTGACAATCCTGTTTATTATTGCAGGTTCGGCCTTACTTATAGTTTACAGGTTTACCAATTCGGTAAGCATTAAAAAGTGGTCGTTTTATTCGGCTTTAGTGATATTGCTTTTGGGTTTTGCAAGCATGTTTGTGGCAAGCCGCCAGGATCAATATTTTGACGCACACCATGGCGCAATCATTTTCAGCACATCGGTAAACGTAAAAAGTGCTCCCACGCCAAACGCTAAAAACCTGTTCCTGATCCATGACGGCACCAAGGTTGAAATTTTAGAAGATAATAACGGCTGGATGAAAATCAGGCTGGCCAGCGGCAACGAGGGTTGGATCAATGCTTCTGATGCTAAAGAAATATAATTTTTGAGGAGGTGAAAGGATAAAGGTAAAAGGCGAAAGGTTGTCTTTTACCTTTAATTCAACATCTTGCCATTTCTCATCACTGGTCGAAGTTTAGCGATAGCGTAACTTCGTCCTAAAATCATGGAAGCATCCTGCTTCCTTTAATCATCAATTTGGGAAATCGCAATTAAGCTGAAAGCTTAACCTATTTTGGGTCCAAATTACGCTATCGCTAAACTTGAACCAGTATTTGCTTTTTGCTTTAAGCTTTCGGCTTCAAGCTGTGTTTTGCTAACAGCTCCAGCACATCTTCTTCCGTACCTGTAAATGGGCCTGATGATTCGATCTTGAAGCTTGCCATGGCAGCTGCAAATTCACCGGCTTCCTGGAAATCTTTGCCTTTGGCGCGCTGGTATAAATAACCTGCCATATAGGTATCGCCGCAACCTGTAGCATCGACTACCTCAACCGGTTTATAAGCCGGGATCTGGTAATAAACACCATCGGTATAAATAACCGAGCCCATGCTGCCCAGTGTAACCACCACTTCTTTAACGCCCCATTCGTTCAAAACTTTGGCGCCTTCATGGATATCAGTAATACCGGTGAGCACCTCCATTTCGTGCTCGTTCACTTTCAGGATGTGGATATATTGCAGGGCTTCACGTTTTTCGGGCCAGTCGATAGCTATTACATTTTTATCTTCTACCTTACGGAGATAGCCCTGCGCATCAAGCGACAGCTTGCCGCGTAGCGCAAGTGCTTTAATGAACTCTACTGGGATATCATCGGCCAGCAGAGGACCTAAGTGGTAAACATCAGCCTCAATCTCATCAAGCTGTTCAATGGTAAAAGGGTCTGCTTTTTGCAGCACGCGCTGGGTACGGTGGTCCTGGTTAACAGAGTAAATATTTTCAAAATAAACTGTTTCGCCGCCTGTTGTTGCATGTACCTCGATACCCTTGCCCCGGAGCTTATCAACCACAGGCATTTCGCTTAAAGCAAGCGAAGTAACCAGGGTATACTTCACATCCATATTACGGATGGCGTTTGAAAAATAAAAAGAAGTACCGCCAGCCATATGTTTCACCGCTTGCGGTGTCACCACTTTATCTAACGTAATATGCCCTACACAACAAATATCGTACATGAAATTCCCCTATTATGATTTGATACTCAGCCCTTATTATTAAAACAAACGGCAAATGTAAGAAATAGGATTTTGTGTACAAGAAGTTATCTGTTTTGTGACAGGGAAATCACTTTAAGAATTGTTTAGAATTTACCACGCTCAATACATCCACATCAGCCATCTCGGCCAGGTCATCAAAATATACCGATGCCAGATGTTCCCAGCTTAACCGGCTGCTGTATTGAAGCCCCTCTTCAATAAACTGTTCTCTTAAGCTATTGCTTTTAAGCAGTAATTCAATCCTTTCAACATAGCAGGCGGCATTATAAGGCTCGCATTTAAAACCATTAATGCCCTGCTCAATAAAATCTTTTGAACCGCCGCCATCTGCTATAATACACGGCAGGCCCGATGCCATAGCCTCAAGCACCACATTGCCATAAGTTTCGGATACGGAAGGGAACAGGAACAAAGTGGATGACGCGTATAAAACCGAAAGTGTTTTATGATCAACCTTACCGGTAAATACTGCATTTTTCATCCTCATTTCACATACCTTGCGTGCTACGCCGTCGCCTGCAATAATAAAGTTAACCTCCGGGTGCTGATTTTGCATAATGGTATAAATCTCAAACAAGGTCTCCAGGTTTTTCTCCCAAACCAGGCGGCTTGCAAACAAAATAGTGGGGTTATCATTTCCGGTTAGCGCACGCATGGCCTTGCCGTTTTTATTCCGGGGCGAAAATAGTTTAGTGTCCATTCCCCTTTGCCAAAGCTTCATACGGTAGGTATCCACTCCAATATCAATCAGCTCTTCCTTCATACTTACCGAAGGCACGTATACCTGGTCGCACTGGTTATAAAAAGCCTCGTGGCTTTCGGCCATTATTTGCTTAACCTTATTGATCAAAAAAGGGGTATGTTTCAGGTAATAATCGATATAGGAAATAAAATGGGTATGATAGATGCTAATGACAGGCAAACCATGCTGTGCTGCATATTTTAAAGCGAAATTACCTAATAGCGATGGCGTGGCGATGTGTACAACATCAGGCGAAAAGCTATCAATCTCTTCCTTCAGCTCGCTCATAACCAGGGCGGGTATGGCCATGGTATAGCCTGTATTAATAGGCAGCGTTAAAGCCGGAACTTTTAGTGATTCAAAGCCCGCTATACTATCCGGACCGGCACCATATACGAACAAAAATTCAAAAATATCACGGTCAATCCGTTTAATGAGCTGGTACATGGTGCGTACCGCGCCATCAAAATCTTCAATAAGTATCTCGGCAAAAAAAACTACTCTGATCTTTTTCATCTTACTGACTGATTAGGTTTATCACTTGCTGTTCACCTTCGCATATCTTATCGGTTCCTGTCCCGCCATCAGAAATTCCCTCAATTCGGCTAAATGATCGGTATTGATCAGGTCAACTTCACATTCAAGCAAAGCCCGCCATACTTCCTTATTTTCGGGCGAAGCCCACAAGCGTACCCGCTTTTTATATTGGTGTGCTGCAGCTACGTAATCGCGTAGCAATTGTTTTTGATTTTCAGGTATCGGGCCGTTGCCTGTCCAGCTAAGCAAGCGTGAATATTTGCAGCTGGCCGTTTTATAAACAGTGTTTGAAACTGTGTCGGTACGCACCTGCATCAAGTCTTCATCAATAAAAGCATAGCGCTGTTTTTGCGCCTTAAGCATTTTATAAGGCTTGTTACCGGTTATAACAATGGTTACGCTCCCTTCGGTTATTCTGCCGTTATCATAGCTCGACAGCATGGGTGCATAACGTTTTAAAACTTCCGATAGCTTAGCATATGTTTTATCAGCGTCTGATTTAATATCGATCATGAGGGTGATAGGCGATAAAGGGTACACCACTTCTCTGTTCTTGCCCTGATGGCAATCAAACAATGGGTTTAAATAAAGCTGCTCCAGGGTACGTTTCTTTTGAAAGGCAGGCAGGATATGCGCAACCAGTAATTCGCCGTCGCGCAAATAAATATCGGCCTCCACATTTTGAAAGCCATTATCCAAGGCATCGTATAAAGGGCGGTCATGCCAATAGTCATTGTGGGCGAAACCTTTGGAGAGGGGGCTGTTTTGAGCCAGGCAGGTGACGGCTCTCAGTGTCAGGATAACAAAAAACACAAATTTCAGGTGCTTGTGGCAAAATGCTGCTTGCATCGTAAATTTTATTTGTTGATGCAAATTTAAGTTCCCGATATGTACAGGCAGTTATGTCATAGTAAAGTAAAAGCACCTTGTGTTTTAATTTATTGTAAATGAGTTAACATTTTCATCACATTAAAATATACAAACCGATACTTTTCGATTAAGACGGATTCACATTAAATCCGCATTTTATAAACACCTGTTAATAAACGCAGAGATTAGCTAAGGATTAACCCGGCAAGCTGCTGCCAGTTAATTGCCCTGCCGGAAAGTGCTAACAGATCCGAAATAAGCTCAAATACTTCTGCGACGCTCCTGCCCTCCTGCCTCAAATATCTAACCGATGTTGAGCCAGCCGATTTGGATAGTTTTTTCCCGGGTGCTTCAAGCAATAAAGGATGATGATAAAATACTGTATTGTTGAAAGTAGGCTTACCCAGTACAACAGCAAGTTCAATTTGGGCCAGTGTTGAGGGCCAGAGATCATCTCCCCTTACAATCAGATCGATCCCATAAAACAGGTCGTCAATAACTGATGTAAGCTGGTAAGCCGGGAAGCCATCCTTTTTCCTGACAATGAAATTTTCCATTTCGGCAGGTAATTGCGCCTTGATAGTTGCGCCGTTATAATCCTTTACTTCCAATACAGTGCAATTGGTGAGTAAGCGCCAGCTTGCTTCCGGAGTATTTAACGGGATATGTTTATCAAAACAAGCACATAACCCCACCTCATTAAGCTCCCTGCGCGAACAGGTGCAGGCAAAAACAAAACCGCCGGCTGCTAATTGCTCAAGAGCATCGTTGTACAAATGCATCCTTTGAAGCTGCGAAAAATTGACTTCAAAATCGTCCGCGTCCCGCGGGCCTTCATCCCATGGGATCTCCAGAAATTGAAGAGTATCAAAAATATCAGTTAAATATTCCGGGGTAACCCTTGCCCGGTCAAGATCATCAATCCGCAATAATATTTTTGCGCCATGTTTGCGGGCCAGTGCCGCGGTGATAGCAAACGACAGGATATTACCCACGTGCAAAAACCCGCTTGGCGTTGGTGCTATGCGGGTTTTATTTAAATGTGTTGGTGTGCTTGTCAATTGCTTTTTATGATTGATGAACGCTCCAAGATACAAAAGCGGCCGGCATCAACCAATAGTGTTATCAGGGAAAACAATCCTAAACTTTAGAGGGATTATACCAGCAATGTGCCGCCATCAACAACTAAATTCAATCCGGTGCCGAAATTTTGTTTCATAAGATAAACAAAAGCGAGGGCAACGTCATCTGCATGACCAACACGACCGAGCAGCAGGGTATCTTTTGCCCAATTGTAAAGCCCTTCTTTATTTTCGGCAGGCAGGCTATCCCAAAGGTTAGTATCAATTACGCCGGGTATTACTGCATTTACACGTATAGGGGCTAATTCAACGGCCAATGCCCTTACCAGACCTTCCATAGCACCGCAAATGCTACTGGCTATCGACCAGCCGGAAGCTGGTCTGCTGCCGGCTGTACCACCGGTAAGATTTACCGAACCGCCCGCATTCATGAACGGGGTGCCGTATTTAACAGCTGCATAGGCGCCCCAGTAACGGAGATTAAAAAACTGACGTGCAGCCTCAATATCCGTTTCATTGATGTTATTCAAGTTAAGGTTTTCGGCAGCGGTATAAATTAGGTGATCAAAATTACCTGCCTGCTCAAAAAAGGCCTGTATGTTTTGTTCATGGGCGAGGTCAACAGCATAACCTTCGGCACGTTCCGGCAACTGTCTCAATGCATTATTGATCTTACTTTGATTGCCTGAAACTATCACAACTTTTGCTCCTTCGGCAGCGGCGGCTTTTGCCGTCGCGAAGCCTATACCAGTACTGCCTCCCAATATAATCACCCGTTTGCCATTTAATGACGATTTGTTTTCAATTTGATTATTCATGATGTTTATTCTTTTTTTGACACCACAAATTTCCCCCGTAAAAACCCGGTTCCACTTACCATTTGGTAAAAAGCGAATTGGCGACTAATGATTTATCTTCAAAATTTATAACAAATGCTACATTTGGGCTATGACATTTGCAGACAGGGTAATTCAATTCAATGAACAGCTAACCTACACCGGCGATCCTTTACCGGCTGGTATCCGCATCATGAACCCTTTTAAAGAGCATCCGCAAACCATGCGCATTGTTGATGCTTTTTATCATAAGTATTACAACGATAACCGGCAGCGCCATATCATTTTGGGTATTAATCCCGGCAGGTTTGGCGGTGGTTTAACCGGGATCCCTTTCACCGATCCTAAAAGGCTTATTGCGGAATGTCATATCAACTATGAGGGCAAAATGTCGCATGAGCCATCTTCTGTATTTGTTTACGAGGTGATCAATGCCTTTGGCGGCCCGGAAACTTTTTATAAGCAGATCTATATCAACTCACCCTGTCCGCTTGGTTTTACCAGTATCGATGCCAATGGCAAGGAAAAGAACTATAATTATTACGACAGCAAGGAATTAACCCGCGCCGTTTACCATTTCATGATCGAAAACATCCGCAAGCAGATTGATCTGGGCATTAATACCGAAAAATGCTTTTGTTTTGGTACCGGTAAGAATGAGACATTTTTACGCAAGCTGAATAATGAATACCATTTCTTTGGCGAAATCATAGCATTGGAACATCCGCGCTTTATCATGCAATATAAAACAGCAAGCAAGCAATTTTATATTGACAAATATCTTGCAGCTTTTGAAAGTATTGCAGGATAAAGCAGTGTTTATTTCGTGGTAAAACACTTATATTGTGTGCACCAACCAATTAGCCTGTAAGTCATGACCAAAAGCAAGTTTTTATCATTCCTGCTCTTTTTGTTTATTTCCCCAATTATTTCAAAGGGGCAATCGACAGCCAATAACAAACTGATATCACCCCGCATCAGGGTAATTATGGATAATGATTTTGGCGGTGACCCGGATGGTTTGTTCGCCCTAACACATCTCGTACTATCTCCATCGGTTGAGGTAAGGGGTATTATCGGTTCACACTTAAACGCTAACGATGGATTTGACAAATCAAAAACCCAGGCCGATAACGCGGTAAAAGAAGCTACCAAACTATTAACCGTTTTAAAACTTAAAGACCGCTTCCCGGTTACGGCCGGCTCTAATACCGCCATGATTAATGACAGCACCCCTGTAAAAAGCAAGGCTGTTGATTTGATCATCAAAGAAGCTTCACGTACAGATACCTCCCTGCCACTTTACATTCTTTGCGGCGCAGGGCTTACCGAAATAGCATCGGCAGTATTAACCGAGCCCAAAATTGCCGATAAGGTGACCCTGGTATGGATAGGCGGACCTGAATACAGTGACCTTGCCCTGCCCCCGCCTAATTACAGCAGCCCCGAGTATAACCTCAATATTGATATCAATGCGGCGAGGGCTGTGTTTAACCACTCACAATTAAAGCTTTGGCAGATCCCGAGAGATGGATACCGCCAGGCCATATTGCCGTACTCTGAATTGCAACTTAAAATAAAGCCGCAGGGCGAGGCCGGTAGATACCTGACCGGCGTACTTGAAACCTTGATGGGCCGCATTCAGCAATATCATCTTAACTTAGGCGAAACCTATATTTTAGGCGATAGTCCGCTGGTATTGCTTACCGCATTGCAATCATCATTTGAGGCCGATCCCTCATCAAGCGAATATGTATTAAAGCCCTGTCCGCTTATTAATGCGAAGGGCGGGTACGATTACAATGCCTATGGCCGTAACATCCGGGTTTACCGCAGGCTGGATATCAACCTGATGTTTAATGACTTTTTTGCCAAGCTGGAGTTAAATAAGTAAAAACGATTGGTGGTATATTTTTAACCATAAACGGTTTATTTAGTATTACCTTAAGCGCGGTTTTGTAATTATTTTGCATGGTCATAAACCTTTTGGTACCATGCTTAAAATAATTCACAAAAAAGCTCAATATACGCTCTTGCTTACTGCATTGCTATTTGCAGGGAGCAAAATCCAGGCTCAAAACAATGATTCGTCGTTACCCAGGCTAATCGAAAAAAATGGCAGGCATGCGTTTTGGGTCGATGGCAAACCGTTTTTGATGCTGGGCGGACAGGCACATAACTCAAGCGCATGGCCCGCTTTGATGCCGGGTGTATGGAAATCGGCTGAGATAATGCACCTTAACACGCTCGAAGTACCCCTTTATTGGGAGCAGATAGAACCAGAACCCGGGAAGTTTAATTTTTCGCTGGTAGATACCCTGCTTACGCAAGCCCGGCAGCATAATGTACACCTGGTATTATTGTGGTTTGGCACCTGGAAAAATGGCAGCAATCATTACATACCCGAATGGATGAAGCGTGATGCCGAAAAATATCCAAACATCACCGGTAAAACGGGCAAGCCCATTGATTCGCCTTCTCCGCACCCGAAAGCTACTTTAGATGCTGATATTAAAGCGTTTTCGGCAGTTATGCGATACTTGAAAAAGGCTGATGCGCAGCATACCGTTATTATGGTACAGGTTGAAAATGAACCCGGCTCTTGGGATACTGTTCGCGATTACTCGGCTAAGGCGCAAAAACTGTTTGAGGCCGATGTGCCCGCCGAACTGTTAAAACCGGCCATACTGAAAGCCCTGAATGTACCTGCAACTTCAAAAGGTTCGTGGCTACAAGTTTTTGGCGACAGGGCCGACGAACATTTCCAGGCCTGGTCAATAGCCCGCTTTATTGAGCAGGTTGCTGCCGCCGGCAAAGCTGAATATCCGTTACCGCTGTACGTAAATGTTGCACTTCGTGACCCGCTTACCAATCCACCTGCAACCCATTATGAAAGCGGTGGCGCAACAGATAATGTGATCCCCATTTGGAAAGCTGCTGCGCCATCCATCGATTTGCTTGCTCCCGATATTTACCTGTCGGGAAGTGAAAGAGTATTGAAGGTAATTGATTTATATTCACGTGCAGATAATACCCTTTTTGTACCCGAAGCCGGTTTAATCGCCGATAATGCCAAATATTTTTATGATGTTCTTGCTCATGGCGGCATCGGTTTCTCGCCTTTTGGGATAGATGATAATGGCGATAGCTCAAACGATGAACACCTCGCCGAGCGTCTTGCTCCTTTTGCACAGGAATATGAAATGGCAGCACCAATGATGCGGGAGCTGGCCCAATGGGCCTTTGAAGACAAGATCAAAGCCGTTGTTGAACATGAAGACGGTACAGAGCAAACTATAAAGCTTGGTGCCTGGGATGCTGTTATAAAATTTGGTAACGGCCGGGGAGGTGAACTTAAGCCCAATAAAGAGCATAACGGCAAAGCTATGATAATTACCCTTGATGAAAATAAATTTATCATGACCGGGACCAACTGCCGGGTTACCTTCCCTCCAGCAGGTAGCGCCACCGGCAAGGCATGGCAATACCTTAAGGTTGAAGAAGGCCAATATGATCACGGCGTATTTAAATCGCTTCGAATCCTAAATGGTGATGAAACAGACTGGGGCGGCCCGGCAATTGGAGATAAGCCGAGGGTGCTGCATATTTCGTTGGTGGTGAGGTAAAATTACTGCGAGAGACGCAATTATGCGTCTCTCGCAGGCAGGTCACGCACGCAATTTTGAATTAAATATAGCTCTGTACATTTGGAGACGCAAATATGCGTCTCCACTTTAAAACTCTCCTACTTCACCTCATAAACAACCGCTTCATATGGCATAAGCCTACCGTTTTTTGATGGCTTTTGATAGTTACCGATTAAAACAGTCGCATCCTTTAGATCAATGCCTGTTTGAGCCGAAGTCGTTTTATCCCTAAAGTTCAGTAGCACAAGCAGCTTTTTACCATCTAATTCCCTGGTGTAAGCATAAGTATCGGGGTTTTGCGCATCGAGCAATGTATATTTTCCGTATACCAGTACCGGATTATCTTTGCGCAGCTTCACCATTCGCCTAAAATAGTTTAAAGTACTGCTGGCGTCTTTTTCCTGCGCAGCAGCATTGATGCTTTTATAATTGGGATTTACCTTTATCCAGGGCGTACCGGTAGTAAAACCGGCATTGGCGGTGCTGTTCCACTGGAATGGTGTACGACCGTTATCGCGGCTTTCAAAGGCTATCCGTTTTAAATATGCCGGTAAATCTGATCCGATATTTTTCTGTCGCTGGTATTCGTTCAATGTTTGTACATCCCTGTACTCATTAATTGTGGTGAAACCGGCATTTGTCATGCCCAGTTCATCGCCATTATAATAATAGGGCGTCCCCCGCATGGTCAGCAAAAAAGTAGTCAGCATTTTTGATGATACCGCCCTAAATTCCGGGCTATCATTGCCAAACCTGCTTACCAGCCGGGCCTGGTCATGATTGGCCAGGAACACCGAAAGCCAGCCTTTTGCCGCAAAGGCACTATCCCATTTGGTAAACACCTGTTTTAAATGAATTATGCTATAGCCTTCGGGTTTGGCTATATCCACCCCCTCAAAAGCATAAGCCATATTTAATTCATTCCTATCGGCATCAACCAAATTATGCGCATCTTCAAATGTATTGCCGGCACCTTCGGCCACACTCATTACATTGTATTTGCTGAGCACCGCCCTGTTCATTTCCTGCAGGTAGCCATGCAAATTACCCTGCATACCGTAGTATTGCGTAAAGTTTTTTTCAAACCCTTTTGGGAAAGCCGGGAAAGTAGTATCCTTTGCAGCAAACTGGAAGGCATCCAGCCTGAAACCATCAATCCCCTTATCAGCCCAAAACTTCATAATACCGTACACTTCATTCCTAAGCTTGGGGTTTTCCCAGTTAAGGTCGGGCTGCTTGCGCGAAAAATAGTGCAGGTAGTAGGCATTAGTGAGCGAATCATATCGCCAGGCATCATGATTTACATCAAATAAACTGTAACGATAAGGAGGTTTGCCCTTTTCGGCATTCCACCAGTGGTAATATTCACGGTATGGATTGTTCCGCGAGCTCCGGCTTTGTTTAAACCATTCGTGCTCATCGCTGCTATGGTTTACAACCAGGTCCATAACCAGTTTAATACCACGGGAATGCATCCCCTTCAACAATGTGTCAAAATCATCCATAGTCCCAAAATCCTTCATGATGCTGCGGTAATCGCTTACATCATACCCGTTATCATCATTGGGGGAACTATAAATGGGGTTAAGCCATACAACATCTACTCCAAGGCTTTTGATATAATCAAGTTTGGAGATAATGCCTTTCAAATCGCCGATGCCATCTCCGTCGTTATCCTTAAAACTGCGGGGATAAACCTGGTAAACTACAGCCTCTTTCCACCATTTGCGGTTGACGGTATCTGTTATGTTTTGGGCAGATCCTAAAAGGGAGCTAAACATAAAAACAACAAAAGCAGTAAAACGAGTGTAAGGTACATTCATGATCAAATTTGGTTAAAATTTACAGCAGGCAGAACCGGACTCTGTGGTTTATAACAAGAGAATATCAAGATAACAATATTTAACCGGAACATCAAATAGTGCAGCCAAACCCTAACGTCTTACTCCTGCCCAAATTTAAACTTCAAACATTATGCACTTTTCAGGGTTTAAAAATGAGCCAACCGCATCACAATAATAGTTAATAAATTGAATTTAAAACATTTATATACGTTAGCGTGCATCACAAAATACAACATAAAATTTCCTCCCTGTTTTTAAAGACGTTTTTATTCATACTATTTACGGCCATAACGGCACATGCCTTTGGCCAGGTACCCGTACCTGCCGATTCGGTAAAGGCCGATTCCCTGCGCATTAAAGAAAAAGTAATACAGCCGGCCAAGCCCACCGATACTTTATATAAACAATATGACTTTGGCGACCTGGTGCGTAACATACTTCATCCCGGCCGGCCGGCGGAATCCCCCAATAAAAAGTCATCGGGGATTACCATCATACCCAACGTGGCATCCAATCCAACCATCGGGTCACAAATTGGGATCAAGGCCGTAGCCGGAAAAAAATTAGGAAACGATCCAAATACCCTGTTATCGGTAGCAGCTACTTCGGCTTCTATTACCACCAAGGGCATCATTTATTTTTATATTAACCACAACATATACACACCGGGTAATAAATGGAATTTCCAGGGCAGTTTGGTTGCAGCCAAAACGGTTTCGCCCGATTACGGTTTGGGAATTGGCCAGGCATCAAGCGGCAGCGAAGCCGACCAGGTGCTGGCCAATCCCGGGCGTAAAGGCAGGGCGCTGCATTCGCAATTTTATAATATCCGCGAGAAGGTATACAAAGAAATTAATAAGGGGTTATTTTTAGGTGCGGGCGCTTCTTTTGATATCAGGCGAAAAATTGAGGATACCAAATCAACAACTGATCTTACCCCATACAATATCTATAGCGACCGCCATGGATTTGCCCGCGACCATTATGCTGCTAACGGCTTGCTTTTTAACTTACAATACACTACACGCGACAATCAAAACCGGGCCTACAGAGGGATTTATGTCGATGCCGGCTTCCGCGTTAATCAAAGCTGGATGGGAAGTTCCAAAGACGCGGTGCAGTTTACTACCGATTTCAGGAAGTATTTCAGCCTGTCGGAAACAAACCCCGAACATGTTGTTGCCTTTTGGAACTGGGGGTCATACCTGATCAGCGGCAACATCCCTTACCTTGAGCTGCCCGGCACCGGCAAAGATCCCAGCTTCCGGAGCGGCAGGGGTTATGTAGTACAATATTTTAAGGGTACGCAATACAACTACTCTGAAGTGGAATACCGTTTCCCGATACTGCGGAATAAATTTGTGAGTGGCGTGGCATTTGCCAACCTGCAAACAACCAATGATGAGTCGGGCACCAAAATATTTCAGCAATGGCAGCCGGGCTATGGCGGCGGCCTGCGCGTATTATTTAATAAAGCAACACGCACCAATCTTTGCCTTGATTACGCCTTTGGCAGATATGGGTCAAAAGGGTTTTTTCTGGGCTTGAATGAGGCGTTTTAAATATCAGTACCTGCCGTTGTTTGCCGGAGTCATCGATATTAGCGATTAGTTTGTAAACTTCATCTTTACAATCAATTATTATTCCTAATTTTATATTACAAGCACCTGTAAAACAATCATGTGATACAACTACATGATATTCCTAACCATATCAACAACCGGGAAGCATGGCCAAAAAGAAAACAGCCGATAAAGACAGCGTATGGAAAAGCCTGCAATTGAAGCTGGGCGTAATTACTGTTATTTTAGGTTTACTAACTACCGGGTATAATCTGATTAAAAAAGATCCGCCCCCGCCGGCTAACCCCGATCTGAAGGCCAGCCTCGAGATTTCGTATATCAGCATGATCAATGATATTTATGCCCTGGCGGGAGGCGACAGCGCCGTACGGAAAAAGGATGCCTTTTATCTTGATTACCCCATACTCACCAATGAAATTTCTGATAAAAACCTTCAGAAAACTGACCAGCTTTTTACCGACACCACAGCTAACGATTATGAGCTGTTTATCACCTGCCTCATGATCCAGAACAAAGGCAAAGGCGATGCATCAGACATTGAGCTTGACATGAGCAAGCTCAATATTAACCAGCCGCTTACTGTAACTGAAGACCCTCAAAGCAAAAATGATTATGATAGCCAGATCAGGGCTAAAGGCACCGCTGTGAAACGGATTATAAAGCTACCTTCAAGGCTTTCAACCGGGCAGGGAATTTTAATCCCGTTATTTGTGACTTATGATAAACCAAACCCTGTTAATAAAAACAGGCAATGGAAAATTGAATCAAAAACCATTTTTCTGCCGGATAATATCCGCTATACAGAACCGGCAGATACCGCCCGAAAATCATTAGTGATCCGAAAAATGCTGAGCCCGGTTCGGCTGGCCGAAGGTGTACAGGGGCGCGGATAGTTTGACAATGATCAGATATTCATAAGAATGGAAAATAACGAAAACCCAATACCGGCCAAACAAACAAAAAACGGCCTCGCCCTTATCCTGATAGTGGTTGGCAGTATCCTGATCATTGGCAACCTGTATTTTTATGTTGCCCGGCAAAAGCGCAATAATATAAAAAAGCAACAATTGGACAGCCTTGCCAAACAGCTGGATACCGCTAATGCTAAATTTGAAATTGGTTATGGCGAAATGAGCATAGCCTCATACAATAAGATGAAAGCTTCTGCCGGCCAAAAAGATAACAGCCTCTTGGTTTACCCGGTGATGAAGAACGAAATAGATGATCTTATTGCTGCAGGAACCTATCATCCTGACTATGGAATTTCTTCCACTTACCTGGAGGAATTTACATCCTTATACAAGCAGAAAAAGCTGAAGCCAACTGGTACAGCAGTAGCCTGCTTAATTATCAAACAAGTTGGTAAAGGTAAAGCAGAATCTGTAAGACTCGATATCACTCGTTTAAAGCTTGACGAAATAAGTGAAATGTATGACCCAACCGATATTAATAAATTTACAGATCCGGAACGTACTGCAAAATCTTTCCATTCTACTTCCCTGCAGATAGATCTTGGCGCAATGGATACCGGAGGCGCATGGCTTATGCCCCTTTACATCAGCAACGGCTTCTTGAGATTAAAAGAAGGCGATGACCCGTCGGGATGGTCTGTTACCGCCGGGCCAATACTTCTCCCGGTTAGTTTAAACTATATAAAAAAAGATAAAACCATTCAAAAGATCCCGCTGAAAGAAGTACTTAACCGGCCAATCGAAATCCTGGATTAGGAAATCAGTTGAGGTACGATATAAAACTGTCTATCATAGTACTGCCTACTGATTAAACAAATTTTATAAATAAACAGGCCGC
The DNA here is from genome assembly GCF_034263275.1 of Mucilaginibacter sp. cycad4. Classification (NCBI taxonomy): domain Bacteria; kingdom Pseudomonadati; phylum Bacteroidota; class Sphingobacteriia; order Sphingobacteriales; family Sphingobacteriaceae; genus Mucilaginibacter; species Mucilaginibacter sp. cycad4. The sequence goes on from NZ_CP139559.1 coordinate 5,391,123, forward strand.
TCTTCTTAGTCAAAAAAGCGGCCTGTTAGTTCGTTGCTACTGAAACTTGTTACTGACCACTTGTAGCGCTCCAGCCATCGCCCCAGCCGCTGCCGCCAGCTGCTTTGGTGCCTTTTAAAAGCTTATCATATTTTACTGTTTGTTCTTTAGTTAAAACAGCTTTGATCTTTGAGATAGTAGCCTCCCTTAATGGCTTAATATCAACCATCATTTTTGTGTTATCACCTTTATCTGCAGCTTTGATCTTTTCAAACTTATCGGATGATTCCTGGTATATCACCGCAATTTTTTCGGTTTGTTTATCAGTGAGCTTTAATTGTTTTTGCAGGTCTTTTGATTTTTCAACAGGTTTAGCACCGGGCTTGGTTTGCGCGTTGCCTGCTGCAGCCAATCCAATGAACATGCAGCATAGTAATAAGAGTTTTCTCATGGTTAAGATTTATTTTAATTGTTGTTGATATAAATGTAACTATTTTGGTATAAAATCAGGGCTAATATTTTCTATTACAGAAACATAACTTAATTTGTTTTAGCTGTCATTTGCATGGGCGTACAACCAGGCATGTTTTTGCTGCGGAAAATCAATTTTGTTAATTGGACGGTTTTGTATTGTGCACTACCTTCGGTGATATTTAAAAACTGGTTGGGGGCAACATTTTTAAAGTATTGCACAGCGCCGCTGCCCGCCCATTTTATCTCAACTTCATCAATCACTTTTGCCTGGCCAATGCCTATCTCCTGCTGCAAAGGCGACGATCCAAAACTTCCGCCCGAGTTAACATCTTTATAAACAGAACGTTTAACCCCATTTTCGGTAAAAGTGAGTTTAATATGGCTCCCGATGGCTGCATTGTTAGCTTTTGTGCCATTCAATTTCAGGCTAATCCAATTGTTATTGCTTACACCGGGGTTCATGTATAATGAACTGGTGTACGAATCGCCAATATAAGCACCACCCATTTCGGCAAAAATATCCTGGTGGCCGTTATTCCTCAAATCGGCAAATGCTATGCCGTGCCCCTTTTGCAAATTACCCGTACGTGATGATGAAGTGATATCAGCAAAACGTTTACCCCCAATATTTCTGAAGAACTTGTTAGGTACCAGCGATTTAAAATCGGGGTTACCTGTACCAAAGTACATATCGGGATAGCCATCGTTATCGATATCGCCAAAATTAGCCCCCATGCTGTAAACTACTTTATCCAGCCCTGCCTCTTTAGTTACATCAGTAAATGTACCGTTATGGTTGTTTTTATACAGGTAGATATTACCGGCTTCCGGAACGGGTTTGCCCAGGGCGGCGGCGGCGCTGTAAAAGCCCAAAGTACGCTCAAAATGATAATTGGCCACCATCAAATCGGGCCATCCATCGTTATTGTAATCGTAAAACCAGGTAGTAAAGGTTCGTTGTTTGATCTGGTCAAGGCCCGATTGCACGGTCATATCTTCAAAATCTACCCCTGCTGCGGTTTTGCCTTTATTTTTAAGCAGGTATTTGCGTCCGTCCATAGTTGAGATAAATATGTCGGTAAAACCGTCGTTATCATAATCGGCAGATGTTACCCCTTTTACAAAAGCCTTGATACCGCAATGAGCGGCAGTGGTTATATTGCTGAATGTGCCATTACGGTTATTCATGTATAACTGGCAGGTTGATTCATCAATATTGTACATCGACTCTGAATTTTCATTACCTACAAATACATCCAGCCAGCCATCGTTATTAAAATCGGCCCAGGTTGCAGTTTGCGTGGGGTGAAGCATAAATAAACCGCTTATGGCTGTTACATCGGTAAAAGTACCGTCGCCATTATTACGCAATAACGAGCTGGGCTGGTTACCGAAACCCCTGGTAAGCCATGCGCCCCGCAAAACAAAAACATCCAGTTTACCATCATTATTATAATCGGTTTGCTGGATATTAAGTCCGCCGGTAATACCCTTTAAACCGGCGGTTTCCGTACGATCGCTAAATGTGCCGTCCTGGTTATTTTGAAAGTAATGCATCGGGTCGCTCAGGTCCCAGCCCGATGTCATGATATCAAGATAGCCATCGTTATTAAAATCATCAACAATGACCCCGCCTGCCCGGCCGTTGATATTAAGGCCAAGGCTACCTGCCACATCAACAAAGGGTTTAACCTGATATGCAGTGTCCGGGTCAGCATTGAGGCCAGGTATCAATGCATTCCCGGGTACTTTTTGCGGATACTCGCCAAGCGTCATATAGGCTATATTAATCAACCAGCGCGACTCATAATCATCGGGGCGAAGCTTTAACAATGCTTTATACGCCTCAATCGCTTTTCTTGAGCCTGTTTGGAGCTTGTGCACCCCATCATCTTTAATTGGGAAGATACATGATGAGCCGGTGTGGTTAAGCATACAATTGCTCCGTTCACCCAAACGCATGTAAGCTATGGCCTGTTCGGACAGCATCTCATCGGTCGACATAAAGTCGATATTATCCATCAGGTACTTATAAATGTTTACAGATTGCTGCTCCTGACCGGCCTTTAACAACAGCGAGGCTTTTGAAAATAAAACCTCCTGGTTTTTGGCAAGCCGTTTAATTTTAAGCAGCGAATCGCAATAAGCCAATTTCATTTCGGGGTTAAACGGGTTTGAAATGATGTTATTCTTTTTATTTATCTGCTTCAGCACCTGGACCATCTCTTCATTAGATGAGTTTTGGCACGATGCCATTATGGTGAAGCCGCATAGCAGAACAAGCGCGGCGGTAATTTTTTTCTTTATCATAGGATGTTAATATACCCTCACGAATAAAATGCCAAAGCTTTACCCGCGATAGATGTGGTATTAAATTGTTTCTAAAAATTCCGGACAACACAACCAGGAACATTAAAACAAATGCCGGTTGGTAAATAAGCTAAATGGAGAAAATCAGCAGGATGCTTTGGGTGGTTGTTCAGGAATATCCTGATGAGCATTTACTAACGATTGCACAGGTTGTACAACGTTTTCAGGCAATGGCATTACGGGGCAATAAAATTCAAATTGCACAAATGAAAGGCTTACATTATCCTGTAAAACCATTTTGCCAAAGGGCACATGCTCTTTGGGAGAAACAGGTGCACCCTTTATTCCTTTTGCATCAAGCACATTGCTATCGGCAAAGCGGGTAGTTTTATAATTAGGGATGCACATCAGGTGAAGGGCATTCCTCGTTAATCGCATTTTTACGTAATTGTAGGTGGCGTTTCCAAATGTAATATGCCCGGATATATTTTCAAAAGTGCGCCAATCATGAATACCGGGTAAATTAACGGAGATAATAACTTCGGTAAGGTCATTTACATTATACAAGCCTTTCCCGACCTGTTCATTAAAAAACCGGTCCGATTTATAAACCAGGTATTGGTGCAAAGCCAGCTGCCCGCCAATGTTAAGCAGGTAAATATTCAGCAATATTAAGGCAACGATCTTTTTCAAAGGGTTTATAGTACTCTAAAGATGAGGTTTATAAACGACACTTTCAAGCTTTATTTATGTTATGTAGTAAATATTATTAAAAGAATTTAAAAGTATATAATATCCGGCGCACAATTGACTCGCGCAGTCTGCGCTTCGTTGTACCACCCTCTCTACGACTTCGCGGCATAGAGGGTAAAGAAAATAGCAGAAAGAGGCCGTATCATAAATCGTGATCAGTCTTTTTTTAACTTATTCAGATACTAAGCGATATATAGTTTTGGGTTGGATTGCCCTATTAACAAAAGGGGGGTTAACAGGGTTAACACAATTCAGGGTTAACATTTAATTATATAGTTAATAATCAGACAATTAAGTGCATTTCCCTTGAAAAACATGTTAACCCCCTTTTTGTATAGATATTATCGGCTAAATTTCAATTCATAGGTAACAAAACACCGAGAGTGGTCAATTTGATTTATGATACAGCCACGAACATCACAGCGATGTCGGAGAGAGTCGATGTCGCGTTTACTTCATACAATCAATATTATGTCTTTTTCAGCAGGAAACGTTTCTTTAACCAATCCCTGACAGGCTCATCATACAATTTGAGGCAGCCGTAGGCAATAGCTATACTGACTACAAAAATCCCCAGCCCGCCAAGCAGGCCCTGCGCCATGGGGATCTTATTATTTGTTACCCAGGCTACATGGAAATATATTAAAGGATAATGTGTAATATAAAGCGGATAAGAAATGTCCCCCATAAATTTACAAATCCTGATAGCGCTTTTACTCTTTAAGCTTCCGCCCGCGCCAATGGCAACAATCAGGGGGAAAAGAATGATGATGCAGAACGATTCGTACAAGCCATTCATCCATAAATGTTCACTCCCCCCTATCCTCGGCACACTCAATATAGCAATGATCAGGAGGCTGCATACTGCAAACGCGCCTTTAATATGGATAAGTTTACCCATACGGCAAAGCAGCATCCCGGCAAAAAATGGGTAAAGCAAACGGGTAAAGCCAATCTTGAGCTGCGTTTTATCAACCGACCATCCGCCAATTACATCGCCCTGCGGGCCCATTACTGTATAGTGGATCAGCAAACAGGCCGACAAAAACACCAATATGGCAAGCATGGTATTAGAAAATTTACGGATCACCAGAGCGTATAAAATATTGGCGATATATTCAAAAAAAAGCGACCACGCCGGGCCATTCAAGGGGTGCATTTCCTGCCAGCCCCGGATATCCATAGATGGCAGCACGGGTACCAGCGTAAAACCAACCACCATCATCACCAGCATTTTCCAAACCGGCGTATCATGAATGAGCGGGAAGGCTCCACCGCTCTGTGTATAAAAAAACAGCGCGCCGATAATTGAGCCCATAATAACCATAGGCTGTAAGCGGATGAGGCGGCGTTTGTAAAAATCCCATTGGGTCATTTTACCCCAGCGATCGTCATAAGCATAAGCAACTACAAAACCCGAGAGCACAAAAAAGAAATCGACAGCCAGGTAACCGTGGTTTATGATCTGCTTAAAGCGGTTACCATCGGCATAGGTTTCAAAAACATGGAAAGCCACTACAAAAAGGGATGCCACACCGCGCAATCCGTCAAGAATTTGATAATGACCTTTTGATTCAAGGTACGTAGGGTTTTTACTCATCAGCAGGAAAAAACAAGTATGATAAATTGGTTATTTCAGGTTTAGTAATACGTACCGCAAGCCGGGTGCAATACCATGGCTATAAATATGGCTTAATTTATCGGCAAGTCAAAACGCGGGCAGGAAAAAGGGAAAGCACCCCGGCAGCCTGAATAAGATTTAGAGCGTACGGTGCTACAAATGCGGCTTGGCAGCAAGCACAATGGGAACAGTTTCCACAAGCTCAAGCGATTTAACCATATCCTTTGTAGTGCTTTTGTATTTTTTAAAATGAGCCGTTTGCAAATGGGCCTGGTAAGCGGCGGCATCGGCATAGATTTCAAAAACCGTGATCCGGATTGGGTTATTCTTTTCGGCCACCGCATATAAGGTTAAAACGCCCGGTTCAACGCGTACAGCGGTTTCGGCATGCTCTTTAAGCGCAGCCATGTAATGCTGCAATTGAGCAGAATCAATCACGAGTTTGGCTATGCGTACTACGTGGTTTTTATCCTGGGCCACAGCACTGCCCGGTGAAGATATTGATAGCATAAAAATTATTAAAACCGATAACAGCCCGCCGCCAAAAGCCGGCATCCGGCTTGTACGGGTATGTTTTCCTAACGCTCCTGAAATTACATTTATAGCTTCCATTTTTTTAAATTTTATAAATAACTCAACCACCATTTTCCTTTGTTGGCCTGTTTGTAAGCATCATAGCGCTTGCATAAAGGATACAGGGCCTATTACTATTCCAATCCAAACAAGATAAGCAACAGGCAATGAAAACCCGTAGCCCTTCAGGTTTGTTGTGAACCAGATAGGTTGCTTCAGGAACCAGATCTTCCAGTCCTGCCCGGGAGTTAATGCTGATGCGATGATTGCTATCAGATGTATTATATAAATATGAATAAGGTAATAGAACATAGGCACCCTGCCATATACTGAAACTACTTTTACAACAACTCCTTTTGATTTTTCGGTAAATGACAGGAACAGAAATGCCGCACCCAGCGTTAACAGCAGGTACAACAATGATGGCGGATATTTATTTACCTTAATAAATGACAGGATGGTAAATAATGTATTTTTCTGTACGCTCCATTTCACCGGATCTCCGTATAGGTTGGTATAACGTAATACAATAAACAAAACAATACAAGTGGCGCCGGCTATCAATAAGTTTCTTTGCCTTTTGCTAATGTCATAGCCCGCCGTATACCATCCCCCTAAACAATAACCTAATGACATAACCGCCATTAGCGGAACAATGGGATACCCTACCAATAAAATTTCCTTATGCCAGGTAAAAAACTGCTGTTCATGAAGCAGCGACCAGCCAAAAGCCGGCAGAGTGCTCCCCGGCACATGAACGCCGTCTAAAAGATTATGCCCCAATATGATTATAACGCTAATGCCCAGGATCAATTTTTTTGGCAAATGGATCAACGCTGCCAGCACTATCATACTTAAACCTAATGCCCATATGGTGATAAAGAAAAACATAGGGAACGTGATGTTAAAGTTCCAGCCGAAGTTAATCACGAACATTTCGAGAAATATGAGCCACAATCCCCGTTTTACCAGGAATATGGATAACTCTCTTTTAGTTTTCTTTTGCCCGATAAGGTATGCCGATGTTCCTGCAAGCAGCATAAATATCGGGGCGCAAAAATGAGTGATCCACCTGGTGAAAAATAATATGCCGCTTGTTTTGGTAAGGTCAAGCGGATCATAAAAAAATGATCCGGAGTATAAATAGTCCCTCACATGATCAAGGGCCATAATGATCATGATAGTGCCCCGGAGAAAGTCAATAGAGGTTATCCGGTTTTTTATAATTGCGTTCATTCAGGTTTTTGAAGATGAAGGTACTTATTTAAATAGATAGATTTAACAAATGCTTGTTTCTTGACAATGGTATTAAAGAGCATTACCCATTTTCGATGCATGATGGATCTTTTGAATTATCGTTTTTATGTAACTATTTTAACTAAACTAATGTCTTTTAATTATGAAACTACTAAAGGCATTCTTTTTAACCTTATTCACATTGTTTCTATCTGCCTTTGCCAATGCGCAAACCGGGGGTGGTAAAATTTCAGGAACGGTTTTAGATGATGCAAAAAAACCGCTTGACGGTGCAACTGTGACCTTACTTTTCGCAAAAGATTCGACAGTTGTAAGTACCCGGCTTGCCCGTCCGGATGGCGGCTTCACCTTTCAAAATTTAAAAGATGATACATACCTGGTTAAGGCAACCTATATGGGCTATAAAAACTACCGGAGCGGCCCTGTAGTTGTTAATCAGCAACAACCGGTTAATTTACCGGCATTTACTTTATCGTTAGCCGGAAAAACATTGAATGAAGTAGCTATAACCGGTCAAAAATCTTACGTTCAGCAAAAAATTGACCGCACAATAGTTAATGTAGGCGCGTTGATATCCAATACCGGCGCCAATGCTTTGGAAGTGCTGTCGAAAACGCCAGGTGTACAAATAGATGCCGATGGCAATATTACCTTTAAGGGAAAAAGCGGGGTACTGGTAATGATAGATGATAAACCAACTTATCTTTCGGCTGCAAACCTGGCCACGTACCTGCGTTCCTTACCATCTTCGTCTTTGGACCAAATAGAGCTGATGGATAATCCGCCGGCCAAGTACGATGCGGCAGGCAATGCAGGAGTAATCAATATCAAAACTAAAAAAAACAACACCAGGGGGTTTAATGCGGTAGCATCTGCCGATTACGCGCTGGGTTTTTATTACCGCAATAATGAAAGTATCAACCTTAACTACCGTATCGACAAAATTAACCTGTTTGCTAACCTTGCTTACAATAAACAAAAAACCTACAGGAGGCTTGAAATTGACCGGGATTATTTTGATATGAACGGCGACCAAACCTCCTCGCTAAAAGATATTTCCTATTTCAGGCCGGCAAGCAACAATACCAATATTAAAGCCGGGATGGATTATTATGCATCGCCGAAAACAACCTGGGGAGTGGTGTTTACCGGCACCTTATCGCACTATCATGACAGCAGCCCGGTAAACAGCCTGTTATATGGCAAAACCGGCGAATTAGATTCAACTATCAATACCCTCAACACCTCCAAAAACAGCTTTAAAAGCGGAGGCGTCAACGTAAATTATACTCATAAGTTTGACAGTGCCGGCAGGGTGTTTACGTTTGACCTGGATTATATCCGCGATGTATCGGGCAGTAATCAGTTGTTTGTAAATAATACCTTTTTGCCCGATGGTACCTTAACAAACTCAACCATGCTGAGTGATAATTTACCTGCTACTATCAATATCTACTCTGCAAAAGCTGATTATTCCCATCCGCTCAAAGGCAAAGCAAAACTGGAGGCCGGCGTTAAGAGCAGCTATGTAAATACGGATAATGCCGCCAATTATTTTAATGTGATTGATAATGTAAACACTATTGATTATAACAACACCAATCGGTTTTTATATAAAGAGAATATAAATGCTGCCTATATTAATTTCAATAAAAAATTCGGCCGGTTCGCATTACAAACCGGCCTGCGGTTAGAGAACACGAATGGTAACGGGCATCAATTGGGTAATGCCCAAAGGGCCGACTCTTCCTTTGTTAATCATTATACAAACTTGTTTCCAACCGCGTATTTTTCCTACAATCTCGATACAGCAGGACATAAAGTGTTGGTTATTTCGTATGGCCGCCGGATAGGCCGGCCGAATTATGGAAGTTTAAACCCCTTTACCTTTTTTGTAGACAAGTTTACCTATTTTTCAGGCAACCCCTTCCTGAAACCACAGTTTACCGATAATTATAAACTGGCCTATAGTTTCAAAAGCCTGTTTACCGTTGCGGTTGCATACAATTATACCACCGATGTTCAAAATGAAACTATTCACAAAAGCGGCAACGTATTCATCAGTACCACCGGTAATATAGGACAACGAAAAACACTGGATTTTTCTGTTAATACCAATTTTCAGCCGGCCAAATGGTGGTCGGTTAATTTATATGCCGAGGTATATAATAACACGTACCAGGGTATGTTTTACTCCGGCTACCTTCATGAATCTCAAAGTACATTTAGCGGCAATGGCAATAACCAGTTCACCCTATCAAAAACCTGGAGTGCCGAACTAAGCGGCTTTTATGATAGCGGAGGCACTTATGGCCAGTTTGTTACGATACCCAAAGGCATGCTCAATGCCGCTATTCAGAAAAAAATATTGAATAACAAAGGTTCAATCAAATTAAATGCACGGGATATCTTTCACTCGTTTCGCCCAAGTGGTACCATTACCAATATTGAGGGAGCCCATGCAACCTTCCATAATTTTTTAGATACCCGGGTGGTAACCCTTGCCTTTAACTATAGTTTCGGTAAACTAACAAACGTACCCCAAAAGCGTAATACCGGCGGCGCCGATAGTGAACAAAACAGGGCGCATTAGTTTTAATACAGCTTGTTTTTTAGGTAATGATGTCCATATTCAACTATCAAACGCAAAAGCCTCAAGACTTCGACCTGAGGCTTTTGATTTACTGGTAGCGGGACTAATGTCGAACCGCCTGGTTGCAAGTATCAGACTTATATCCGCAATAAATTAGATATCGCAAGTCCGATTTATCGGCATAGAATCTTAAAAAATCATGAACTCTCTAAGTGTTACATCTTCCCTGTTAATCTTAACTGGTGCTTTTAATTATTCCTTAAACTTTTAACCGGATTTGCCAAAGCAGCTCTTCCGGTTTGAAAAACAGACACCAAAAGAGCAGTGAAAAACATAATTACTCCGCTCATTACAAATAGCCACCAGCTTATTGGAGTACGCTCGGCAAAATTTTGCAGCCATTTGTTCATAGCAAACCACGCCATTGGCATAACCACAACAAAAGAAACTACAACCAACCAGGCTATTTCTGATGATAACAGCCTTACAATTTGCATAACAGATGCTCCAAGCACTTTACGTATGCCAATTTCTTTTGTGCGCCGGTTGGTATTGAAAATAGTCAACCCTAATAAACCAAGGCAGCTGATCAATATGGACAGACCGGTTGCCCACGTAAGTAATTTAGAAGTACGTTGCTCACTTTTATAAAAGCGGGCAATTTCTTCATCAAAAAAATGATAGTCAAATTCAATATCTGGATAAACCTCTTTCCAGGCTTTTTGCATGCTACTTATCGCTTTGTTCCAGTCGGTGCTGCCGGCTGGCTGCGGCTTTAGCAGGATATGGAAAAAGTTATCATTAAACTGATAGTGAGGCGCCTGCATAGAGATAGGCAAAATGGGGTCGCGTAATGACTTTTGATTAAAATCGGCAACCACACCTACAATCATTCTCTTGTTGCCTTCATACTCAAAAGATTTACCTATCGCATCTGCGGGGGTTAGAAAGCCTAAAATATGTATGTATTTTTCATTTACCAATACTGCGGTCATTGAATCCGCAGGCATTAGGTTGCGTCCTGCCAATAGTTTAATATGGTAAACCTTAAGGTAATTTTCGTCCCCGTTTCTTTGTTGCAAGGAGGTTTTTATCTCCCCCTTTTCGTCTTTGTAGGTTACTTCCCAGGCCCTGATATTTTCAGCCGCGGGAGGTTCACTGCCAATGCTCATCATTTCAATTTGTGGGATACGGCTTATTTTATCTTTAAATAACTGTTGTTTATTGGAGTTTATCGTACTGCGTGGAGTTTCAATATTGATGATGGCATCTTTCTTAAACCCAAGATCTTTGTGCAGCGCGTAAAAAACCTGTTTGTTAACGAGCAATGTTGTCATTATAAAAAACTGTGCAATTACGAATTGCGTAACAGATAATGTTTTACGCAACAGGATTCCGCTGCTGTTCCCCATATTATTACTTGTCGAGCTGTTTAATATCGATATAGGTTTGTAACCCGAAAGGATAATTGCCGGGTACAAACCGGCCAGCAAGGTTACAGTTATGAGCAATGCCAATAAAAACAGGAGCAGGTTGCTATCTAAATAGTTAAGGGATAAATCCGGCGGTGTAAAATCGGCAAATAATTGCAGAATTAGCGGAGTTAAAGCAAACGCAATACAGATGGCAAAAAATGTAACAATAAAAGTCTCACTTAAAAATTGCACAATGAGTTGTCCTCTGCTACTTCCCATCGTTTTGCGGATACCAATTTCTTTTGCCCTTTGCGTAGCCTGCGCTGTAGAAAGATTGATGAAGTTGATACAGCCTAATAGCAACAGGAAACCAGCAACCACCAGCAAGCTATAAAGAGCTGTTTTGTTTGCTCTTCTGCCCTTGTTGAAATTGGCGTAATCCTGGTTGAAATGCAAATCTTTCAAAGGCTGCAGGTGCTCCGTTTGGCCATCGCCAGGTCTAAACCCCTTGTTATATTTATTTAGCAGTACATTGATCTGTTTTTCTATATTAGCAGTATTGGCGTGTTCATCAATTTTGACAAATAGCTGCCAAACCATATTTGACCATTCGGTTAACCTGGCCATGCTTTTTAAATCGGCATTATTCAGGCATGTACTGTAAGATAAAAAATCTTTGAAATAGAAGTCGGTGTTATTATCCGGAGTTTGAATTATCCCCGAAACGGTAGTTTTAATACTGTCATATATCACTGTTTTACCTAACAACTGGTTGTATGGGATATTAGGAAAATACTTCTGGGCTTGAGATGAAGTGAGTACAACCTGGTAAGGTTTTTCAAGTGCCGTCTGCGATGAACCGGCTAACCACTTGTAAGTAAAAAGTGCGAAATATTCATTATTGGCTAATACAATGTTACTTTCCTTTCTGAACTTCACAGGTGACTCCGTATTATCCGGAATCAATACATCTGTTTCTTTTATTTCCAGGAATGGAGCAACGATTTTTATACCCGGTACCTCGGCTTTAATAGTTGCAGGCAGGGGCCCGTTCACAAGTCCAACACGAGCAACAACTTTATCCATATAAGAAAGATCTGTTACTAACCGGAAAATCCTTTCGCTGTCTTGATGAAATTTATCGAAACTAAGATCAAAATTTACAATAACAAAAATTGCCAAGGCTGCGCTAATTCCGACGGACAGGCCAACGATGTTAATAAAAGTGAAAAATTTGCGAGCGCCCAAATTGCGTAGCGCGATTTTAAGGTAACTTTTTTTCATAGCTTTTCAGTAGGTGATTGGCAAGGTTACAAATAACATCACCCCTAAGCTACAATATTAAATTCCACAAAATAAAAAATATTGAAATTATATTCTGCATACTAAGCAAAATCAATTACAATACACCAAAATTATGTATTGCAATATTTCCATTATTTTTTTGGCTTATTCTATCAAAAAGGAAAAATTTTTGAATCAAAAAAGCCTCAAATCTTCCGACTTGAGGCTTTTGATTTACTGGTAGCGGGAGCAGGACTCGAACCTACGACCTTCGGGTTATGAGCCCGACGAGCTACCAACTGCTCCATCCCGCACTGTTTTGATAGCGCAAATGTACAATAAGTTATCACATCTGTTTGTCACAAATGAGCCCGTGTTGTTAACAATTACCTAACACGCTATCACCTAACTTATTAAACTCGTTGATATAAGTCAATTTCTTTCTTACTATAAGTCAATGTGTACCTTTTGGGTACTTTGCACCTTTGTGATACCCTGACCGATGAACGGGCAGGACCATAAAATTTCAAAGAGATGAAAACCGCTAAAGAATTACTGCTCAACTATCTTGAGCATATCAACAACCCCGATACAGCTATTGAACTCTTTGCCGGCGACGCAGTGTTCGAGCTTCCCTACCTTGCAAGTTTAGGTTTACCCTGGCAATGGAAAGGTCGGGAAGTAATATATAATTTCCTTAAAAACCTACCCAAAACATTCGGCAACTTTAAATTTCAAAACATCAGGATCCATATTGATACACCTGACCAGGCCTTTGGCGAATATGATGTGAACGCTATAGTCAATTCAACAGGCCGGGTTTATCCGCAAACCTATATGGGGCGCCTGGTTGCCGAAAATGGTAAGATCAAACTGATCCGCGAAGCGCTGGATATGGTTGTAGTGGCCAAGGGAATGTTTCCTGACGGGTTGACACACTTAGCTTAAAGCTACTTACGGGCCTGGCTCTTTTATAAAATTACACTTTAACGATACTTGGTTGTCCAAACCTTTTTTTCTTAATTTATTACCAAAAAAATGCTTTGACCAACGTTACAAAGGCCTTAACTAAAATTGTTGAGGCCTTTGCAATAATTAGATACTCTACCATCAATTAGCCACGTCATTATTTTCAATCCCTGTCCTGTTTTTATTGATCCTGTCTTTCAAACCTCCAAAGCTATAGTTCAGGCTGATGCTGAATGACCTGTAATAATTCATGCTTTGGTAGGTTTGGTTAAACTGCGGGCCAAATGTTTTGCTAACACTGTTGCGGTATTTGGTAAACGGGTTTTTGATCCCCCCAGAGATACTGAACTTATTTTTTACAATATCCTTGTTGAAATTGAATGCACTATAAAAAAAACCGTTGGTGTACCCCTGTAAGCCAGTAGGGTTACGGCTGTTTATACCCAAATCGGCATTCAGGGCCCAGCCATGGTTCAGGCGGACTACGTTTGATAGCGTGGCCCCATATATCAGCAGGTTATTGTCCACTACTTTTCCACCGGCCTGACCCTGCAGCCACAAGTACATCATATTACCGTTAAGGCTTACGTTGTAAATTTTAGTTACAGGATAACTAAGGTTAAAATTGATGCCCGCGCTGCTGGCCTTGCCGGTATTGGCATAGGTAATTTGCGTAACCTGGGTAGTCCGGTCAAAATTAACCACCTGCAAATCGAGGTTGTTCATGAACGAATAGTCGAGCCCGATGTTTACTGATAGTTTTTTATTGCTGCCATATCCCAATTGGATATCGTTCAATAAAACAGGTCTCAGATTTGGGTTACCGGTAACTTCATAATTGGGGTTTGAGCGGTCAACATAAGGGTTAAGCCTGTTGATGCCCGGCCTCCTGATCCTTTGTGAAAAACCGAAGTTGATACTACTTTCGTCTTTAAACCTTTTACTTACCGAAACAGAAGGAACAACGTTAAAATAGTTTTGATCGGCCACAGATGCCGTGCTCGTGAAATTCGCCTGGATCACGGTTTCCTCAACCCGCACACCGGCATTGATGTTCCAACTATTTAAAGCCAGTTGGTAAGAGTTATAAGCGCTAAATACATTTTGAGTATTGGTAAACGCGTTTGCCTGCGCTGCATCATGCTCATATAAACCGGTTGAATCATTTAATGAACTATAGCCAAAATCGCTGCTGTTATTCCTGAAAATGGCTTTAACACCGGCATCAATGGTTATTTTATTTACCGGGGTAACAAAATCAACCTGTACAGTGTGTTCTTTAAATTTTTGTTTATCGCTTTGTTGAAAATTAGGGACTGGGAAATTTACCCGGTCAAAAAATTGAACGTCGCTATTTTTGTTATTTGTGTTGCCGCTGTACATGTATGAAAATGTAAGCAGCCTGTTTTTAACACCTTTAAAACCCAATTCATAATTGATCCCTGCATCAATGCCATGGCTGGCGGCCTTATTATTGTTTTGAAAACGGTATTGCTCAGGCTGATCATCGCCGGTTAGCAGGGATGATTGCCCGTTATGATCGGTTGCATGGCTGCCGTTATAATTGAACTGAACGGTTAATAAATTCAGTGTATCTATCTGCAGGCTTAATTCGGTGCCGAAATAAGCGGTTTTATTATTTGAGCGCTCGTAACCGTTTTGCGCCAGTACCGTGCCTGCGGTATCCATTGTTTTACGGTTATTAATTGTCTGCGGCGCATTGTTGATACTCCCGCCGCCAAATGCCGAAATGCCGAATTTGCCTTTTTTAGCCGTAAATGAGCCACCAACACCAGGGCCTCCGGCAGGCAGGTTTTCATTAATATTTACAGAGCCGTTGATACCATCGTTGTTTTTTTTGCTGGTGATGATGTTAATGATACCTGCCAAGCCTTCGGCATCATATTTTGATGGCGGCGTAGTGATCACCTCAATCCGCTCAATGGTTGATGCCGGGATACTTTTTAAAACAGCTTTAAGGTTACTTTCCAAACTACCGGATGGCTTACTGTTAATAAGCACTTTGAAGCTTGAATTTCCTTTGAGCAGTAAATTATCATCCCCATCTAATGACAGGTATGGGATTTTACGCATCATGCTTAATACATTATTCCCTTTGCTTTCAGGATCCGCCTTCAGGTCGTAAATTATCCTGTCGGCTTTTTGTCTTATGATCGGCCTGTCCGCGGTTATGGTAACCTCTTTCAGGCTGGTCATTACATCGCTCAAATAAACCGGTTTAAGCTCCAGTATTTTTTGCTGATGAGTAAGATTAAGCGCTATTGTTTTTGAGCCGTACCCGATAGCATTGATCAAGAGCGTGTAACTGGCTGGTTGTACCGAAGTAAAGCTAAAAGAGCCATCGTCTTTAGTAACAGCAACCATAATGGTTTCATTGACAGCATTTTTTAGCCGTACGGTTATCAATGGCAAAGGCGCTTTGGTCACCGAATCAGCAATACCTCCTTTTACCTGTACCGGGGCCTGGCTATAGCTATTGAGGTTATAAGTGATCAATACAGCTATCATCATGATGAACCGTATTGTTGTTTGTTTAGTTTTCATATGTGTAAGGGGGTTAGATTTTGATTAATTTTTAGGCAATAGGATTCCCTGAGAGGAATTTCCCTCTTTAAAATTTGATGATACGGGCAGCTAAACCGCCCGCTTAGTACAATAAATCAGGCTGATTATTTAATCTTTACGGCGGCGAAGCAGCAGGTAATAGATTAGAAAGCCGGCTGAGATAAAGATCATCTCAACCCCATAAGGAACGGGTGAATCTTCGGCGCTGTAAGGGATAAATTCCATTACTATAAAACCTATTCCGGCGCAAAGGAGGATGAGCCCCCATTTCAAAGCTTCGTTACCCGAACCCAACTGGGCCAAAAACTTGACGCTGTTTTCATCCAGGGGGCCTGCATTAATAATCCGTTTCTTTAACCTGTAATTATAAAGGGCAAGTATAAATATGGCTATCAGTATAAAAAATACGATAATTATGATAAATGGCATTAACTGTTTCATGATATTGTTTATTTATTTGCTATAGTAGTCAACACACGCAGCACTCCGGTTGCAATTATTTTAAAATATTTTTTTATTCCTTTTTTGCAACCGCCAAACCTTATATATTGACTACTGTAATATGTTTAATGAACACGAGGTTATATCCAGGATATTAAATAAAGATCTCCGGGCTTTTGAACTGCTTGTAAAGCAATACGAAAAGCTGGTCTTCTTCGTGATAAACCGGTTGGTGCAAGACCAGCAAAACAAGGAGGATATATGCCAGGAAGTTTTTATTAAGATCCACCAAAACCTGCACCGGTTTGAGTTTCAGTCGAAACTATCAACCTGGATAGCACGTATAGCCTATTTAACTGCTGTAAACTATTTAAAAAAGAACAAGAACAATTCCACTGCCGAATATCCCGAAAATATTGATAATTATCATTTTACAGATGAAAACCCGGAGCAGGAACTGATAAAAAAGAATACCGCAGCATATGTTAACCTGCTTATTGAGCAAATGCCGCATCAATATAAAACAGTGTTAACGCTGTACCACCTTAATGAGTTTTCATGTGCGGAGATCGAAGAGATCACAGGAATTCCGGAAGGAACAGTGAAAAGCCATCTTTTCAGGGCACGAAAATTATTGAAAGAGAAAATTGAAAAAGACCTTAAGAAAGAAAACATATGAAAGAGCTGGATGACGACGAATTACAAGAGCTATTAAACAATGGCCTGGTTCCGGATAACAAAACACTTTCAGAAGAAGATAAGAACGATCTGCATGCTTATCAAAACTTATTTAGCGCACTAAGCACCGGGCCCGAACAAGGCTTGCCCATGAGCTTTGCCGCAAACGTTAGGCGAAAACTACAGGAACAGGCTAACCGCAAAAGCGACCTGCACTTTAACCTGGTGGCCATGGTCATATTTGCCGGGGGATTAACACTGGCTTATGGCCTGTTAGCGATGATGAGCCCTGAAAGCGGCGATATGTTTTTAAATGCAGTGATCAGCTTTAAATGGGTGTTATTGGCACTGGTTATTGGCTTCGTCGGTTATCTTTTTGTCGACCAACGATTGGTTAAAAGGAGTTATTAACGAAAATTACGGGAGACGCAATTATGCATCTCTACATTAAAGATTAACGCGCTTCTTCTATCGCATCCGGTACGGCGTCTTCTTCTTCTCCGGCTTGCAGATCTTCCTTAAACACACGGATGGTTTTAATATACCTGCGCTGGTAACGATCATTCATGGCAGTTTCTGTAACCCCATTTTCATCGCCCGATGTAGAGTGGATAAATACCAACGGCTCGCCGGGTTGCGATATAACTATACCAATGTGGCCGGCACTGTGGTAATTATGGCTGCGGGTACCGGTAAATAATATCAGATCGCCAAATTTGGCCTCTCTAATATCGATACCCTTAACAGGTGTAAAATCCGATGAGCTGCGGGGGATAGAGATGCCGAAATGGGTAAAAACATAATTAACAAAACCCGAGCAATCAAAACCTTTTTCCGGATTGCTTGAACCATACCGGTACCTGATGCCTTTCAGGGTTTGGGCAAATTCAACCAGTTCATCAGGTGTGGTTTCGCCAGTTTCATAATTGGCCTCAACTTCGGCATAATGATGCCTCAGCCGCGAATGACTATGCGACCTTGCCGTTTTATTAGCTTTATGTTTTTTTGCTGCATGAAGTACGGCTGGCTTTACCGGCTTCATAAATGATAAACAAGCAATAAGGAGGAGTTTGGGACCAACTACAAAATGCATGTTGTAATGATAGGTAAAAATTTCCACGGATAGTAATCAAAATGTAAAAAAGATAGCTGTATTAAGCCGATAGTACCAAGCCGGAAGTCCGATTCTTCCTCTTTACATACTTAGAACTTATGATTTTGGGCTAAAGACTAATATGTCAATTTACTGTGGATACGATAGTAAAGTATGATACTATTATTTCATTTGATTCATCAAAAAACCAAAATTGGTGTTAAAATAACAATTAATAAAAACATTCCATACTTTAGCAAGGCTAACCCATTTGTAAATACCAAACCATGACAACCAGGAAAATAACAGGTCGTTTTTTAACGCTGTTTTCAATATCAGTTTGTATTATCTCTATTCAAGCACAAGCCCAAACCCAACTGAATTCCTTTCGGTTGCAACAGGTTAAGCTATTGCCCGGTGTATTTAAAGATGCACAATTAACAGACAAGGCTTACATCCTGGCTTTAGATCCTGATCGGTTGTTGGCTCCTTACCTAACCGAAGCAGGGCTTAAGCCTAAAAAGAAAAACTATGAAAACTGGGAAAACACCGGGTTAGACGGGCACATCGGCGGGCACTATTTATCGGCCCTGTCCTTTATGTACGCCGCCACTCACGATGCGGAACTAAACCGCCGGTTGGATTATATGCTGGCCCAATTGAAACGCTGCCAGGATAAAACAGGAAGTGGTTATCTTGGTGGTACACCCGGAGGGACAGCAATGTGGAAGGATATCGCTGCAGGTAAAATTGAAGCCGACACCTTCTCCCTCAATAAAAAATGGGTACCCCTTTATAATATCCACAAACTTTTTGCCGGCCTCAGGGATGCCTATATGATTGCCGGGAAAAGCCAGGCAAAAGAAATACTGGTGCGGTTAACAGACTATATCTATAGCGTTTCCCTCAAACTGACTGATAAGCAGATCCAAACCATGCTGATTTCTGAACAGGGTGGCTTAAATGAAGTTTTTGCCGACGTATCGGTTATAACCGGCCAAAATAAATACCTTACCCTGGCACGGAGGTTCTCACATAAAGAGACCTTAAACCCATTGATCCAAAGGCATGATGAGCTCAATGGACTGCATGCCAATATGCAAATCCCTAAGGCTGTAGGCTTTCAGCGCATCTCAGAAGTTGGCGGCGATGCAGATTATGGCAAGGCTGCTCAGTTTTTCTGGGAAACGGTAGTAAATAACCGTTCAGTTGTAATAGGCGGCAACAGTGTAAATGAGCATTTTAACCCAGCGGGCAATTTCACTAAAATGATCACAGATATTGCAGGCCCGGAAACTTGTAACTCCTATAATATGCTCAAACTAACCCGCCATCTTTTTGAAAAGGCGGCAGATGTTAAGTATATGGATTTTTACGAGCGGGTTTTGTATAATCATATCCTTTCGAGCCAGCATCCCGTACACGGTGGCTTTGTTTATTACACCTCTATGCGCCCGCGCCATTATCGCGTTTACTCGCAGCCTCAGGTTGATATGTGGTGCTGTGTGGGTTCGGGCATGGAAAACCATGGCAAATATGGCGAGCTCATCTACAGCTATCAGCAAAAAAACCTGTATGTAAACCTGTTTATTGCGTCCCGGTTAAATTGGGCTGCACAAGGGCTTGTACTTTCGCAGCAAACCAAATTTCCGGATACGGAAACTACCAAACTTTTAGTTGAAGCAGTGAAGCCTGGTAAATTCGACATTAATATCCGCTACCCTCATTGGGTAAAGGCAGGTAAACTGCAAATAAAGATCAATGGTACGGAAGTACCTGTTGATGCCCGGCCCGGCTCATATGTAAAGCTTAACAGATTGTGGAAAAAAGGCGATGAAATAGCAATTCGTTTACCTATGGAATTGAGCACCGAAGCATTACCGGATAGCTCGCATTATGTAGCATTTTTAAACGGGCCAATTGTATTAGCGGCTAAAACCGACACTACCGATCTTGATAACTTAATTGCCGATGGCGACCAGTTTGAGGGTTACCGTGCCCGTGGTAAAACTTATCCGTTAAATGAGGCACCTATACTTGCAAGCAACCAGCCTGATCTTGAAAAATACCTGAAACCAGTAGCCGGAAAACCTCAAACTTTCATTGCGCCTGAACTGATCAGTCCGGCGAAGTTTAAAAAACTGGAACTGATCCCTTTTTACAAATTACATGATGCCCGGTATATGATCTATTGGCACCAGGGGAATTTGAAAGATACCTATTAAGTTAGCGCGTTAAGAAGGTTTCATTTTACAATCCCGGCAAAACTAAACCCCACTCGCTGGTATGCTGATTTGAAAATTAAAACATCTCAATTAAAGCTCAAAAATAAGCTGGTGGCTATTTGCTGCGGAGGAATAACCGCGATAATTATTGCTATGGCAACAATAGGTTTCCAGGCAATAAAAGCAGCAATGGCTAACCCGGTAACGAGTTTAAGAAATGAATAATGCTCAAGGGATAAATTGCAATATTATTGGGTCTTATCAATTATAGATATATTGCCTTTATTTATCTCTACATCAAATAATACCATTCCTTCTATGGCGTTATTTGATGCATCCCTGGCTGGGTTCCATGCGGGTGCTTCTTTTATTAAGAACCTCAATTTTTGGATTATCGCGTTGTTGTCAAATGAATCCTCTGAAAATTGCCTTGTTATCAATGGTTTCAATAGCTTTCCCTCAGTTGAGATTTTGCTTTGGTATGAAAGCCTGATTGTATAGCCTTTGGGAATAATGTTGGTGATCTGATTCTTTAAGGAATCAGCGAATGCTGTTGTGATAGCCGGTGATTTATAAGACTGCGCCCAAATAGATTGAGAAAGAAATAGTATAAATATCAAAACTATATTTTTTTTCATGCCTTAAAATTAAAAAAAACTGAGTGCAATTTTCTATTTCAAATCCCCCGGGGAATATCAATTGGTCGTTCAAAATCGACCGGGGGCGCGCTAAACTGGAACTGCAATTAGCAGTTAGAAATCCTTCCATCTCCGCAATTGATCGTTAGCAAAGATGATCTGTCGTGAAATTATTAACAAACCTTGACAAGAGGCGGGTCAGCACGTAAACTTGTTTTTCCAACAAAAAAAAGCCTCAAATCTTTCGATTCAAGGCTTTCATTTTCTTCGTAGCGGGAGCAGGACTCGAACCTACGACCTTCGGGTTATGAGCCCGACGAGCTACCAACTGCTCCATCCCGCACTGTATTGTGCTATATATTTGAGATCCGGCCATAACCCCGGAAAGGTGCTTCCAATTACCAAAATGCAAATTTGCACTCCGTTTTAATTGGACTGCAAAGATATAATTCGTTTCTTTGCAGTCCAAATATATTTTTAATTATTTTTTTATGGCTCATCAGGCAGGTTTTGTAAGTATAATAGGTAAACCCAACGCAGGGAAATCAACCCTTATGAACGCGCTGGTGGGCGAAAAAATGTCCATCATCACCCCAAAAGCGCAGACTACACGCCACAGGATCCTGGGTATTGTGAATGATGAAAACTACCAGATCGTGTTTTCGGACACGCCCGGCGTTATCAAACCGCACTACGCCCTGCACGAAAGCATGATGCACCAGGTTGACGGCTCTATTGTTGATGCCGACCTTATTTTACTGGTCACCCACATTTATGAAGAGTATGACGAAGCAGACGTTCTTAAAAAATTGGAACGTTCATCAGCGCCGCTTGCCGTGCTCATCAACAAAATCGACCAGAGCGATGAAGAAACCGTAAAAAAGAAAGTTGAATTTTGGCAGGAAAAATTAAACCCTAAAGCCATCTTCGCCATATCGGCATTGCATGGCCACAACATCAAAGCCATTATGGATTTCGTGATCGAAAACCTGCCCGAGCATGCCGCTTATTATGAAAAAGATGCCCTGACTGATCGTAACGACCGCTTCTTCGCTTCAGAAATGATCCGCGAGCAGGTGTTTAAGCAATACAAAAAAGAAATTCCTTATAGCACCGAGGTTATTGTAACCGCGTTTATAGAAGGCGAAAAACTTTACCGCATCAGCGCCGAGATCATTGTGGAGCGCGAATCGCAAAAAAACATCATCATAGGCAAAGGCGGCGAAATGTTAAAAATCACCGGTACCTATGCCCGCCGCGCCATGGAAGACTTTTTTCAGCAAAAGGTTTTCCTGGAAATGTTTGTAAAAGTAATCCCCGACTGGCGTACCAAAAAGAATTACCTCAAACAATTCGGGTACGAATAGGAAGAACAGAATCAAGACTTTTAGAATCAGGATACAGGACACACTTCCAGCATCTTTGATTTATCGTTTAATAAAAATTTAAATTTCAATAGAACTGGATTGTTAAGTTAGATAGATTTGCATTGTTCTTGCATCTTGACTTCTTGCATCCTGACTCTTAATAAAAAAGCATGAGTAACATAGTAGCCATTGTGGGCAGGCCCAACGTAGGCAAATCAACATTATATAACCGTTTAACCGAAAGCCGGAAGGCTATTGTTGATGACTTTAGCGGTGTCACGCGCGACAGGCATTACGGCCTTGCCGAATGGCTTAACCACAACTTTACCGTTATTGATACGGGCGGCTACGTAGCCAACTCCGACGATGTATTTGAAACCGCCATTCGCGAGCAGGTTGATATAGCCATTGAAGAAGCTTCGGTGATCCTGTTTGTTGTTGATGTTACTACCGGCATTACCGATCTGGACGATGAGATTGCAAACCGCCTGCGCAAAAGCAAAAAACCTGTTTTTGTGGTAGTGAACAAACTGGATAATAATAACCAGGTTGCGGATGCCATGGTATTTTACAGCCTTGGCCTTGGTGAAATCTACAGCATTTCATCAATGACAGGCTCTGGCACTGGTGAACTGCTCGACGAAGTAGTAAAACACTTTGAAGACGAAGTACTTGAAGAAAATACCCGCCCTAAATATGCCATTGTTGGCCGCCCTAACGTGGGTAAATCATCTATTATTAATGCCCTTATCGGCAAAGACCGTAACATTGTTACCCCAATAGCCGGCACCACCCGCGATTCTATCCACATCCATTATAACCAGTATGGTCATGATTTTATGCTGATTGATACTGCAGGGATGCGTAAAAAAACAAAGGTTAAAGAAAATATCGAGTTTTACTCGGTAATGCGTACCATCAAAGCACTGGAAGAAGCCGATGTAATTATCCTGATGATCGATGCTGTTGAAGGCTTTGAATCGCAGGATATCAACATCTTCCACCTGGCCGAAAAGAACAAAAAAGGCGTAGTGATTGTGGTTAATAAATGGGATTTGATCGAGAAAAACAGCAAAACCATCAAAGTATTTGAAGAGCAGATCCGCGATAAGATAGCCCCTTTTACCGATGTACCTATCGTATTTACTTCGGTTACCGAAAAGCAGAGGGTATTAAAAGTGATTGATGTGGCCAACAAGGTTTACCAGAACCGTGCCCGCAAAATCCCTACTTCAAAACTGAACGAGGTAATGCTGCCCATTATCGAAAATTACCCTCCGCCATCCATAAAAGGTAAATACGTTAAAATAAAATACATTACCCAAATTGCCGGTACTTCGCCAATGTTTGCGTTTTTCTGCAATTTGCCGCAATACGTTAAGGAGCCTTACTACCGGTTTATTGAAAACAAACTCCGCGAAAATTTTGAGTTTTCGGGTGCGCCCGTGCAAGTTTGGTTCAGGCAGAAGTAATCTGAACCTGACCCTGATTTTTAGGATTCAAGGATTTCCTTGAGATTTATCCTTGTAAAATCCAGACTTATGAAGTTCCACTATACCGCGTCATTGCGAGGTACGAAGCAATCCCCTATTTGCAGGTACGCCCTGTATAGTCCGCGATTGCTTCGTTCCTCGCAATGACGTTTTTTATTTCCCCCATTGTTGCGTTTCTCTCCTCCGCTCCGTAATACTACTAAACCTCAATACTTTACACTTCATGAAAAAGTTTTATTGTTTGGTACTCATAGTACTGGTGGCTTTTGCTGCATGTAAAAAAGGCCAACTTTCATCCGGCGATGGAGAGGACAATGGCTGCATCAATCGTGTTAAACGCGATTATAGCGACAGCAACAAAGTTGAGCTGATAACTGCCACTAAGCTCCTGCAAAAAAACAACATCCCGGTTAACGACCTGGTGATATATAGAGTTATTTTAAACGATAGCATAACCAGTAACGGCCCGCTTAATATTTACCAGCATGTGGTAGCCTATGAAGAAAGCAATGGCTTGCCCATCTTTAATTCGGGGATAAGCTATCATTTCAGGAACGAGGTTTTTAGCTCCTCAATAGGCCGGCGCTTTGGCACTCTTAACCTAAATACTAAGGCCGAAGCAACGTTGCCGCAAATACGTAAAGTTTTCATCGATGCTTTTAAAAAAGATGGTTATAACATTGCCAACAATGTTAACGAATCCTCATGCCTCAATGCCGAATTCGGGTACTTCAACCTAAACCAGGATACCCCGGAGCATCCCAATTTTATTAAAGCATGGAAGGTAACTTTCTCAAAGTACAACGATTACCCCGTAGCCTATATTCAAGACAGCGACAGGAAATTAATTTATTATTTCAATGGATTAATGACCCTGGATAAAACCACTAAACAAAAGATAAACTAAGGTTTTATACTTCTGAAACTCTACCGGTGCTGCCAAAGCCAGGTTAGTTTCCCCGGATAATCAGCCTGCTTTCCTTTGTCAATTCAAAAACACAAAATGCAACACAGTTGCATTTTGTGTTTTTGTCATTTACCTTTATCAATAATTAACCACAATATCATATGAAGGATTTTGATATGATCATTATCGGCGGCAGCAGTGCCGGTTTATCGGCAGGCATGGCTTTGGGCCGCGCCATGCGTAAAGTATTAATTATTGATAGCGGCATACCCTGCAACCGCCAAACGCCACATTCACACAACTTTTTTACCCGCGATGGCCAAACTCCGCACGAGATTTTGACTATTGCCCGCGAACAGACTTTAAAATACCCAACCATTACGCTGCTTCATAACGAGGCTGCCCATTGCATTCCAGTGCCAAACGGCTTTGAGGTCAGTACAAGATCCGGAGAAGTATTCGGCGCGAAAAAGGTTATTCTTGCCGCAGGCATTAAAGACCAGATGCCTGATATTCCGGGATTTGCTGAATGCTGGGGCATATCGGTTATACATTGTCCTTATTGCCATGGCTACGAGTACGGGCATCAGCATACCGGCATATTTGCCAATGGGGAAATGGCTTTTGAACTGGCCAAACTTATTTCAAACTGGACAAAGGAGCTAACCGTGTTCACGAATGGCAAATCAACTTTAACCGACGACCAGCAAACCATCATCCTAAATAACAATATCCGGATTGTTGAAGAAAAAATAGAAGCACTTGATCATTATAACGGCCAGATTACCGCTATCAGGCTACAAAATGGTACCGAAATAAAATTAATGGCTTTATATGCAAGGCTCCCCTTTGTGCAGCATAGTGATATTGCATTGCAGTTGGGTTGCGAGTTTACCAAGCAGGGCCATATCCAGGTTGATGCGCGGCAAAAAACTACCATACCGGGTGTTTATGCCTGTGGCGACAGTGCTTCAGGCATTCGCTCCATAGCCAACGCGGTTAACAGCGGCACCATGGCAGGCGTTATGGCGAATCTGGAATTAATTGATGAGGTTTTCCTGGCGGGGAAGTAGCATCAATCTAACTACATTGAAGACTTCAAAAGTCTGGGAGAAGTTAAATACTTATTCATAAATCCTTGCAGCAGTCAGGATATCAGCAAAAACATTCCAGTTCATATTTTTTGGAAAGGGAGATTATTGTTCACATAGTAGCCTTCCATATCATCAGTCCAACTTTGGATTGCCTCAAGATATTCTAACAAAGATTTGTTTTCCCATTTATCAGGGTTAACTTTCAAATCGTTGATTAACGACGACATAAATTTTACAAAGTCTTCCTTCGAGTTTAAATTTGTCATATATCAGACTGTGAAGATGTATTTTGTTGCTTTGTCAGGCTTAAAAGGTTTCTCTTTCGCCCCCGCGCTCGCCCGAAATGACATTTTTTTGTTTAGCCCCTTACTGCTCCAACCCTTTTTTAAAGGCCACATCATCGGTGTTGATCACTTTGAAGTAGGCATTATCCCCCCATTTAAAGCGGGCTGCCTGGGCTTTGAGGATAGTTTTTATAGGTTCCCTGGAGATCTGAACTTCGTGCGAATCCATTTCTTTAATGGTTTGCGAAGCATACAGGATAAATTTATCCACGTCATCATTACTAACGGCGTATTGTTTTAAAAAGTCAGCTTCTGTAGGATATTTTTTAAGCAATTGCTGCTGGCAGTCAACAACATAAGCGGTAAATAATTGCTGCTGGCTCAGGTCCTGGATAAGCGGTGTAAACCTGCTGGTATCCGCCGGTACAAAAACATCAGGCATGATACCGCCGCCGCTAAAAACTTTACGCCCGCTTGAGGTATGGTATGATGGCGTTCCTTTAAAAACACTGTCGTTCAGGTTGCTTTGTTCTGAAAAAAGCTCGCCCTTTTGCATGCGCTGGGCCAGTTCATTACGGTAACTGTCCACCCCGTTTTTGTATGATTTCTGGATAGAGCGGCCCGAAGGGGTATAATACCTTGCCACCGTTAAATTCACTGCCGAACCGTCGTCAAAAGCAAACTGCTGCTGCACCAGGCCTTTACCAAACGACCGGCGCCCAACAATAGTGGCCCTGTCCAGGTCCTGCAAGGCACCTGCTAAAATTTCGCTGGCCGAAGCCGAGTATTCATCAATAAGCACGGTAAGCTTCCCTTTTTGAAACATGCCCGAATCTGTAGCAAAATAATCGGTACGGGGTTCGTGTATACCTTTGGTATAAACTATCAGCTTCCCGTCGGTTAAAAACTCATCAGCTAATGAGGTAGCAGCATTCAGGTAGCCGCCGCCATTGCCTCTCAGGTCAAGTAGTAACTTATTCATGCCGTCAACTTTTAGGGCCGTTAACGCCTTTCTGAAATCGACGTCGGTAGTAGCCGAAAACTTACTGATTTTGATATAACCAGTTTTGGCATCGGCCATATAGGCGGCATCAACACTGCTCAGGTCAACATGTCCGCGCTTAACGGTAAGTATTTTTAAATCTTTGCTCAGCGGAGGCACAACGCTCAATTTTATTTCAGCATCCTTTTCACCCCTGAAAACACCATTTATACGGGTAGCCGTTAGCTTACTGCCCGAAAACTTCTTATCATCAACATTGATCACCTTACTTCCCACCAGCAGTCCTGCCTTTTCGGCCGGGCCCCCCGCATAAACCTGTGTAATGATCAGTGTATCACGCAGCAACTGATATTCGATACCGATACCGTTAAAACCACCGTCTAACCGTTCATTGATGGATTGCGCCTGCTGCTGCGGTAAATAAAGCGAATGCGGATCGAGGTTTTGAAGCAGGTTATTTACCGATACCCCTTCAATGCTATCGATATTAACGCTGTCAACATAGTTACGGTCAACCAGTTGCAGTACCTTTGCTATCTTACTATTGCTCACAAAAGAGAAGCCAAGGTTACGCGCGGCAAAATCCTTGTTAAGCACCTGGCCTATCATCACCCCTACCAGCAGCAGAATTATTGTCCGGAAAATTACACCCGCGGTCCTCTTCATAACTTATTACACACAAAGTTAACAATTGCAGGGTCAATAATTTTTACCTGCACCCTTGCTTTTGATGATTTTTACCGAATTTTGTTATAAATTATTTGAAAACAGGCTATGGAAACCACCACCGAAAGGGAATCGCACTATAAAAACCTCGAAAAACAGGCCGTAAGGGAAATTTTAGAAAACATTAATAACGAGGATAAAACCGTTCCCCTTGCTGTGGAAAAGGCCCTGCCGCAGATAGAAGCGCTTGCTACCATCACTGCCCGGAGGATGAAAAACGGCGGCAGGTTGTTTTACATAGGCGCCGGTACAAGCGGCCGTTTAGGTGTGGTTGATGCATCGGAATGCCCGCCAACATTCGGCGTTCCGTTTGATATGGTAGTAGGCTTGATAGCCGGTGGCGATGGCGCAATCCGTAAAGCAGTTGAATTTGCCGAAGATGATGCTGTACAGGCCTGGAAAGATCTGGAGGCTTTTGACATTAATGATAAAGATGTAGTTGTTGGCATTGCGGCTTCGGGCACTACGCCTTATGTAATTGGCGGTTTAAAAACAGCCAATGAGCATAATTTAGTTACCGGCTGCATTGTTTGTAACAGCGGCAGCCCGGTTGCGGCTGTGGCACAGTACCCGGTTGAAGTGGTAACCGGTCCGGAGTTTTTAACAGGATCAACCCGTATGAAGGCCGGTACCGCACAAAAATTAGTTTTAAATATGCTGAGCACAAGCGTAATGATCCAGCTTGGCCGTGTAAAAGGGAACAGGATGGTTGATATGCAATTAAGCAATCATAAATTAGTGAACAGGGGCACACATATGGTAATGGACGAAACCGGCTTGAGCGAAGAGGAAGCAGCCGGGTTACTGAAACAATACGGCAGCGTACGGAGCGCTGTTGATCATTTTAAAAAATAAGCTGAATTTGAAAATGTGCTGATTTGAAAATTTGAAAATGCCTGGCATTCGATAAATTTTTCAATTCAATAAATTCAGGTTCAGACAATTGAAATTAACACAATGCACGAAATTGAACCATATTATCGCTGGCGAGATGATTACGTAGCATCGGAAGATGAGTTTTCGCCTTTTTATGCAACAGAATACAGCGAGTTTGAATTTGACAAGCAGGTATACAATTACCTGCTGCACCCGCAATGGGATTCATTCGGCTCCAATACACTTTACCTTAAAGTGCTTTTTGCCGATTATGATAAAGGCTACACCATTATTGAGCTGATAGGCGAATGGAACGACGCCATCAATAACGACATCATGCTGCTGAAGCGCGAACTACTTGACCTGATGATCGATAACGGCATCACCCACTTTATCCTGATAGGCGAAAACGTACTCAACTTTCACTCAAGCGATGATTGCTATTACGAAGAGTGGTTCCAGGATGTGGAGGACGGCTGGATAGCAGGCATCAACTTCCGCGACCACGTAATCGATGAGTTTAAACACAACAACATCGACTACTACATCAACTTCGGCGGCGAACTTGATAACCTTGGGTGGAGAGCCCTAAAACCTGTACAGGTTTTCAAAAAGGTGGAAGAGCAGTTGATGCGCCGTTTAAACTAATCTTACCGGAAGCCTTTCGGGCAAAGCAACAACCGGGTCATGCTGAACTTGTTTCAGCACCCCACTGGATAGGTAGGCGATTTGCTAAGCAGGTGGCTTAGCGAGTGAGGTGTTGAAACAAGTAATCAACATGACGGTGCTTGTTATAGAGACGACAAAACTGTCTTGCTTCTTTCCTCCCTTTCTTCACCTTACATTCACTTTTTATTCATAAATTCGTATATTATTTAATAACAAAAAATGGAAATTAAAGATCCCGAATACGTTTATAAAAACGTAATACAATTAAATGAACAAGATGCGTCGCGCAAATTCATAGCTAATGTATTTGTGTGGATGTTTGTTGCCCTGGGGCTTTCGGCCTTGTGTGCGTTCATATTTTCAGGTAACCAGGCGTTATATGAAATGCTTAGGGACCCTGCCACCGGCGGCAATACCGGTTTAGGTACCATTGTAATGTTTGCGCCGCTTGCGTTCGTACTGATAATCTCATTTGGCTTTAACCGTTTATCATACGGTGTAGCAGCACTGCTGTTTATCGCTTTTTCGGCAGTTATGGGTATTAGTTTAAGTTATATACTAAGAGTGTTTACAGAAAGCTCGGTACTTGGCGTATTTATTACAACCTCTGTTGTTTTCGGTATAATGGCCGTGGCAGGGTATACAACCAATACCGATCTTACCAAGTTTGGATCGATCATGATGATGGGTCTTATTGGTATTATCGTAGCATCGTTATTTAACATGTTTATGCATAGTTCTCAGTTAGAATACATCATCAGTTATGTTGGCATCGCAGTATTTGTTGGATTAACCGCTTATGATGTTCAGAAATTGAAACGCATAGGAGCCGGTCTTGAATATGGCACCTCATCAACAAGTAAAATGGCCCTTTTAGGTGGTTTAACATTGTACCTTGACTTCATCAACCTTTTCCTGATGATCCTCCGTTTATTCGGCAGAAGAAGATAATTCTAATTAAGAAACTCAATCAAAAAGCTGCCGTTTTCATAGGCGGCTTTTTTTGTTTAACAATGTGGCTTAGCTGTGATATTTAGCGTACGTTATACACTTGCAAATGACAACTTTATTGCGCAACTTTGCGGTGCTTATGGAGAAAGACGGAGGGATTAGACCCTGCGATGTCTTAGCAACCTGTGCTTCACAAGGTGCTACATTCTACCAGGCAGCAATTATGCGCCCGGACAGATAAGCGAAAGTCATAACAACACCCGACTTTTCGAGATAAGCTTTTATTTATTTGTGATTACAACGATTGTTCTGATTACACTGATTTAATTTTTACTGACCGGCTATTTGCTTAAGACGTCGGTAGATCCTAACAATCTTTAAAATCAAAGCAATCGGTGAAATCATCAAATAAAAATTGGTGAAATCAAAAAATGGACATTAGAAAAGAATTACAGAAACGCATCCTGGTGATTGATGGGGCGATGGGTACCATGATACAGCGGTACCAGCTTACCGAGAAGGATTTTCGTGGCGAGCGTTTTCGCGATCATCATAGCGACCTGCAGGGCAATAACGACCTGCTCAATATCACACGGCCCGATATTATCAAAGCCATCCACGCCGAATACCTGGATGCCGGTGCCGATATTATTGAGACCAATACTTTCAGTACGCAGGTAATTTCCCTTGCCGATTATCACCTCGAAGAACTGGCCTATGAACTAAGCTACGAAGGTGCGCGCATTGCCCGCGAAGTTGCCGATGAATATACGCAGCGCAACCCTGCCAAACCGCGCTTTGTTGCCGGTGCCATAGGCCCAACCAACCGTACTGCTTCTTTATCGCCTGATGTAAATGACCCGGGATACCGCGCCGTTACTTTTGATGACCTTGCCGAAGCCTATTATGACCAGGTTCGTGGCTTGGTTGATGGTGGTTCGCATTTGTTATTGGTTGAAACTATTTTCGATACATTGAACGCCAAGGCTGCTTTGTTCGCCATAAAACGGTATGAGCTGGAATGTAAAGCTGCCGGTAAGGATTTTCCTGCCTTCCGCGATAACGGCGGTATCATGATTTCGGGTACCATTACCGATGCTTCGGGCCGTACCCTTTCCGGGCAAACGGTTGAGGCTTTCTGGAACTCGATAAGCCACGCCAACCTGCTATCAGTAGGTTTAAATTGTGCTTTAGGTGCCAGGGAAATGCGCCCACACCTGGCCGAGCTTTCTGAAAAAGCAGGTGTATTTATCTCTGCTTACCCAAACGCCGGTTTACCTAACGAGTTTGGCCAGTACGATGAAACCCCGCATGAAACCGCGCACCAGGTTGATGATTTTATCAAGTCCGGGTTGGTTAACATCGTTGGTGGTTGCTGTGGTACTACACCCGAGCATATTAAATGCATTGCCGATAAGGCTGCTAAATATCCGCCCCGCCCTATCCCGCAAATTGAGCCGGATATGCGCCTGAGCGGTTTGGAATCCGTTACCATAAAACCCGAAAGCATCTTTGTGAACGTGGGTGAACGTACCAATATCACCGGCTCTCCAAAGTTCTCTAAACTCATCCTTGCCGAAGATTATGAGGCAGCCTTATCTGTTGCCCTGCAACAGGTTGAAGGAGGCGCACAGGTCATCGACATTAACATGGATGAGGGCATGATCGATTCGGAAGCGGTGATGGTGAAATTTCTGAACCTTGTTGCCTCCGAGCCGGATATCGCCAAACTGCCTATCATGATCGACTCCTCAAAATGGACAGTGATCGAGGCTGGTTTGAAATGCGTACAGGGTAAAGGTATAGTGAACTCTATCTCCCTAAAAGAGGGTGAGGAAAAATTCAGGGAGCAGGCCCGGAAAATCTTAAGCTATGGTGCAGCCACCGTTGTAATGGCCTTTGACGAAACCGGTCAGGCCGATTCATTGGAGCGCCGTATCGAAATCTGTAAACGCTCATACGATATCCTGGTGAATGAAGTGGGTTTCCCACCGCAGGACATCATTTTTGACCCTAATATCCTTACCGTTGCTACCGGTTTAGAAGAGCATAACAACTATGCGGTCGACTTTATTGAAGCCACCCGCTGGATCAAACAAAACCTGCCCCATGCCAAAGTGAGCGGAGGGGTAAGTAATATCTCCTTCTCGTTCAGGGGTAATAATACGGTGCGCGAAGCTATGCACTCGGCTTTCCTGTACCATGCTATTAAAGCCGGTATGGATATGGGTATTGTTAACGCCGGGATGCTGGAAGTTTATGAAGAGATCCCCAAAAACCTGCTGGAACTGGTGGAAGACGTACTGCTTAACCGCCGTCCGGATGCTACCGAGCGTTTGGTTGAATTTGCCGATACCATCAAGAGTAAAGGCAAAGAAGTAGTGCGTGATGAAGAGTGGCGTAAAGGTACCGTTCAGGAGCGCCTCTCCCACTCACTGGTGAAGGGTATCGTTGAATACCTTGACGATGATGTGGAGGAAGCCCGCCAGGCCTACAGCAAACCCCTTGAAGTGATTGAAGGTCCGCTGATGGATGGCATGAACATCGTGGGTGATTTATTTGGCGCGGGTAAAATGTTTTTGCCGCAGGTGGTAAAATCGGCCCGTGTAATGAAAAAGGCAGTGGCTTATCTGCTGCCCTTCATCGAGGAAGAGAAAAAGAACAACGCCAATGCTGATCAGCGTGCTAATGCCGGCAAAGTTTTAATGGCTACCGTAAAAGGCGATGTACATGACATCGGCAAAAATATAGTTGGCGTGGTGTTGGCCTGTAACAACTTCGAGGTGATCGACCTTGGGGTGATGGTACCGGCACAGCGCATTATTGAAGAGGCTAAAAAGCAAAACGTTGATATCATCGGGCTGAGTGGTTTAATTACCCCGTCGCTTGATGAGATGGTGCATTTTGCTAAGGAAATGGAGCGCGAAGGGTTTACCATTCCGCTCATCATTGGTGGTGCTACCACATCGCGCATTCATGCGGCGGTAAAAGTTGCACCGCAATACTCCGGGGCTGCCATTCACGTGCTGGATGCATCGCGCAGTGTTACCGTATGCAGCAATCTCATGAGCAAGGATAACCGCGATGCCTATATCCAGGGCATTAAGGATGAATATGCTAAAGCCCGTGAAGCACATGCCAACAAAAAATCGGATAAACGTTTTGTAACTATCGAAGAAGCCCGCGCGGGCAAGTTCCAGATTAGCCTGGATGGCGATGTGGCGCCGAAACCTGCGTTTACCGGTACCAAAGTATTTGAGAATTTCCCGCTGGAAGAGTTGCTGCCTTATATCGATTGGACACCGTTTTTCCATACCTGGGAACTTCGCGGCAGCTATCCGAAGATCTTTGAGGATAAGTTTGTAGGCGTTGAAGCCAAAAAACTATTTGACGATGCACAGGTGCTTATGAAGCGCATCGTTAACGAGAAGCTGTTAACAGCCCGCGGCGTTATCGGCTTTTGGCCGGCAAATAGTGTAGGTGATGATATTGAATTGTATACCGATGAAAGTCGTACCGAAGTATTAACCCGCATTCACACTCTTCGTCAGCAAGCCGAAAAGGTAAAGAATGATCCATATTACGCCCTGTCGGATTTTATCGCACCTAAAGAAAGCGGTGTGCCTGATTATTTTGGAGGCTTTGCTGTAACCACGGGTTTGGGTTGCGACGAACTGGTAGCCGAGTTTGAGGCCGACCATGACGATTATAACAGCATTATGGCCAAAGCCCTTGCCGACCGCCTTGCCGAAGCCTTCGCCGAAAAAATGCATGAGTTGGTACGTAAAGAACACTGGGGCTATGCCAAAGGCGAGCAACTAAGCAATGCCGACCTGATCAAGGAGGAATACCAGGGTATCCGTCCGGCGCCGGGCTATCCCGCCTGTCCGGACCACACCGAAAAAACCACCTTGTTTGAGTTGTTAAAAGCCGAGAATAACGCGCACATGCACCTTACCGAAAGCCTGGCCATGTTACCGGCTGCGTCGGTAAGCGGTTTCTACTTCGCGCATCCGCAGGCAAGGTATTTTGGCCTTGGCAAGATCAGCAAAGACCAGGTGGAAGATTACGCGGTTAGGAAAAACATGCCGTTGGAAGATGCAGAAAGATGGTTGGGGCCAAATATTAATTATTAGCCCCCCGCCCCCTAAAGGGGGAGGAAGAATAAAAAAATTCGCCGCCACTCGGCTGGAGCCGAGCGGCGGCGTTAAAAAAAAGCGTAAGGCGCGTGCGATTCCCCTCTTGAGAGGGGGGGGAGGGGTGTGTTAAACAAAGTGGGAATGAACACCAGACAACACACCCCTCCCTACACACATTACCGACGCACCCCCTCTCAAGAGCAGGGCTGTTGCATTCTAAATATTATAAGTTAACTTGAGGTCAAAAAAGTTAGGATGGATAAGAGCATATTAGCGTATTTATCAGAGTTACCGGATATAAGGCGAAAGGCAGGCCAGCGCCATGACCAGACTTTCATTCTGTTGCTTGTGTTAATGAGTACAATGAGCGGTTATCATGGCTATCGTTCGATGGGTGATTTTATAAAGCGGAATGAAGTCGATCTTTTGGCCTTCTTTCAGCCTAATAAAGCCCGCCTTCCAAGCTTTTATACTATAAGACGTGTAATACAAGATTTAGACTTTAACAGCTTAAATGAGAGTTTCCATAAATGGGCCAGTCAGCATATTGATTTGTCTAAAAATGAATGGCTACATATAGATGGTAAGGCAATGAAAGGGACGATGAGCGATTATTCTCTTGACAAACAACGATTTGTAAGCCTGGTAAGCTTGTATAGTAGCAGGAGTAATCAAGTCGTTGGCCATGGTTTAGTTGACAACTCAAAACAAAGTGAAATCTCTGTAGTTCAGCAGCTTATTTCCAGTTTAGGATTACAGGGGGTAACGTTTACACTTGACGCATTACATTGTCAAAAAAAACGGTAGAGGCTATTATTGATACAGATAACAATTATATAATAGGTGTGAAGAAGAATCAAAAGAACCTTTACAAAAAGATCGAAACCATTACATCGGACGAGGCAATGGTTTGTAGTAAGTTTGTTGAGTTGTTGAAAAACAAAGGGCGAATAGAACGTAGAACAGTTTGGGTGTACCCGGGAACAGAGGAAATCAGTAACACATGGGCTGGGGTAAGCCAACTTATTAAAGTGCATCGCTGGGTAAAAGAAAAAGGACGTATCCGGGAAGAATACGCCTTTTTCATCAGTAGCTTAATCGGTAATGCGCAAATATTCTGCCATGGTATTAAAAGCCATTGGAGTATAGAAAACAGTCTTCATTGGGTAAAGGACGTGACATTTAACGAAGACGCTTCACGAATTAGAACATCCAATGCGCCTGAAAATACTTCTGTGTTCAGAAACATAGTTATTAATGTATTTAGAATAAATGATTACCCAAACCTCGCACAAGCGCAAAGGCTTGTTTGCAACGATATCAACAGGTTGAAACAACTATTAAATTAGAATGCAACAGCCCTGCTCTCAAGAGGGGAGCTAAAAAAAGTATATTATAAAACTTAAATAAAAAATTCCCCCTTTAGGGGGTTAGGGGTCAAATGAAAATACCTGAACATATAGCAAACGCCAACGGCAAAACACTTTTTTCTTTTGAACTGATCCCGCCTTTAAAGGGGCAGAGCATCCAGGGCATTTATAATGCTATCGATCCATTGATGGAATTTAAACCTCCGTTTATTGATGTTACTACCCTGCGCGAGGATTTTATTTATAAGCAGCATCCAAGCGGTCTGCTCGAGAAACTCTCTTACCGCAAGCGTCCGGGCACTATTGCTATTTGCGCGGCTATTATGAACAGGTATAAGGTCGATACCGTGCCTCACCTGCTTTGCGGCGGCTTTACTAAAGACGAAACCGAGAATGCCCTTATCGAGCTGGAGTTTTTAGGTATCGAAAACGTACTCGTTTTACGCGGTGATGCCCGTCTCGGTGATTCATCATTTGTACCTACGCCTAACGGCCATTGCTATGCTACTGATTTGCTGCAGCAGGTGGTTAACCTCAACAACGGTATTTACCTGCATGAGGACCATGGCAATACTGCCAAAACAAACTTTTGTATTGGCGTGGCCGGCTACCCTGAAAAGCATTTTGAGGCCCCTAACCTTAAAACCGATTTCAAATACCTTAAACAAAAGGTAGAGATGGGCGCGCAGTTCATTGTAACCCAAATGTTTTTTGATATCGACAGATACAAGGAGTTTGTAAACGGCTGCCGGGCCAATGGCATCAATGTGCCTATTATCCCCGGCCTGAAGCCGATCACATCATCAAAACAATTAGTTACGCTGTCAAAAACCTTCCATATCGATATTCCGGAAGATCTGAGCGATGCTATCCATGCCTGCGCCACCGAAAAGGACGTGAAAGAAGTAGGCATTGAATGGATGATTAACCAGTGTAAAGAACTGATTGCTTTTGGCGCACCGGTACTGCATTTTTATACCATGAGTAATGCCGGGCCAACCAAAAGGATTGCTGAGGCTATATTTTAGGGGGCACAAACTCACAACGTCATGCCGAACTTGTTTCGGCACCTCACAGGACAGGTAGCTCAATTTGCTTAGCATGGTTGCTTAGCAAGTGGGATGTTGAAACAAGTTCAACATGACCTTTATCTTATTCCCGTCATTGCTTCGTACCTCGCAATGACGGGAATAATTGACCACCAGATATTTATAGTAACACCTATTACTAAAATAAAACACTATTTTTATTTTAGTAATAAACCTGCCTATGGATACCTTTAGTCACATCAAGGCTGTTATCAGCATTACTTTGGGGCTTAGCATTACCCATCTGCTTAAAGGCGCGGCCAAACAAATTCAGCATCCCGGCCGGGATAAACCTTATTGGGTACATAACCTGTGGACACTTTACATGTTTATTTTACTGCTGCATTTTTGGTGGTGGGAGATCAGCCTGCACGAAATTAAGCACTGGCTTTTTGCCGAATACTTTTTTATCATCATCTACATTGTAACCTATTACAGCGTTTGTGCCCTGCTCTATCCCGACGATTTGAAGGACTATCAGGGTTATAAAGACTACTTTTACTCGCGCCGTAAATGGATCTTCGGTATTTTGGGAACGAGCTATCTGCTGGATATTATTGATACCGAAATAAAGGGCCCAAGCTATGTACATCACTACAACATCGAGTACCCTATCCGTAATATCAGCCATTTCATATTATGCATGATAGCCATTAAGGTGGAGAACCCTAAGTTTCATGCGGCTTTGGTGATCATCTTTATCCTGTACGAGGCTTCGTACATACTGAGGTTATTTTAACGGTTAAATGAGAGGGTGCCGACATGCAACGACACCCTCTTCCCCGTCCACATGCAGGTTACTTGCAAAAGATAACCTGGTTCGTTTTTGCCCAGTCATTACTTTCGCCTGTGGTTAATTTGCGATAGGTTGTCAGGGTTAGGCTATATGCGCATGAGGGCCATGCGCTAAAAGGAGGAGTTAAAACAAATGGGGCCGGTGCAGCCAGGTTAAACTTCTTAGCGTCGCCACGCGGCGTTGTTCCGCTCGGCAAGCCGCTTACAGTACCTGTAGCGTTCGACCAAACGCCCAACGACCAGCTGGCAATCAGCTCATGATCTACCGTGTAATCAGCATGTGCCACGCCGCTTACTGGGGTGCAGCCGCTGCCGCCGCCGGCAAAAAGCTCTTCCAGTTTCAGCAGGTTCACTTCATTCCAGTTGTTCACATATATTTTGCCGATAAGCAATTGTGTATTAAGGTTTGGCGAGCCCGGATTAGCCGGATCGTCGGTAGTTTGAAATTGGATATATAACATCCTGCCATTTTTCTGATCCGCTACCGGTACAGCTAAACCAGGGGTAAGCCCAGTGCTGGCATCACCTCCACCTATAATGGTAGCGGTATTTAAATAAAACAGGGAGCCATAAAAGCCGTTATCAAGCGCAGGCTGATCAACCCGAACCCAGCCATTGGCATCAGGGTGCAGCACATGATCGGGGATCGGATTTGGATAATTATCGGCCGGAACACTATCGGGTACCGAAGCAAGTTGATTAATGTCGATCACTACATCCTGAAAAGCAGTTGTGCCGTTCCAGGTAATTTGCCGGGTGGCAACCTTTAAGGCGGTGGTTTCCATCTGGGCTGTTGTTACCGGACTAAAGTTTACATTATCAGTCGAGAATAAAAAGCGGTAATAAAGCGGACTGGCAGGCGCTGTTGGCACCTTCTTGGTGGCATAGCCCCCCAGCTTCACCGAACCGAAGAAACCATAACCGGCGCCACCCGCTCCAAATTTACTCATGAGGGTTTTACCGCTGCCATCAATATCAGATGTAATGCTGAAATTTCCTACCGAAGTAAACCATGGCGTATCGCTGGTAATGATGCCGCCGCCTTTAATGCAAAGCTTTACACAGAAACAGTTATTGGCGTTGTGCCTGTCGTTTTGGCGGCCGCGGGTACGGTCTTCGGCAAGCAATACTGTGCCTGATGAGCTTTCAACCCTGAAATAATAATCAGGACCGGCGGGCCATTCCACATTAAGCCATGGTAATAAGGTTTTCCTGAAATTGTCGCCAGGGTATACGATAGTAAATTTACCGTTGTTTTCGGTATACGCGTTGCCCAAATAGTCGTCTTGCAGCAGGTCGACATCATAGGCAAAAACCTTAACGCCGGGGATTGGCTTTTGAGTTTCACAATCGTTTACATAACCGCAAACCACCCAGATATCCAACAGGGTAAGGATGCGGCAAAACCATTTGGAATCTATTTTATAATCAAATCGTGCATATTGGGCATTTTCCTGGCTGCTTTTATATAATGGTTGCAGTGTGGTAATATGAAACTGCAATGCCGGATCTTTTTTAGGCACAGGAATTTTGAATGGCACGTTGCCGCAATACCAGTCCACATCAATACTGCCGCCTTCATAGCCGGATTTGCCGCCGTCAATTTCGATAGTGAAATCACCATTTTCCTGCACATCGGCCTGGGTAATGAACAGCCGTTCCTTTGCTTTCAGCTCTTCATCATTTACCTGGTGAAAAGTTTGTTTGGGATCGGCCACAGCAAGCCGGGTTTCGTTTTGCTGATCGGAAGGGCGATAAACTTTTACCGATGTGCCCGCAACAGGCAGTTCGCAGTCCGAACATAATAAACCGCGAAGGTTCCCTTTAATAATGTAGTTCATAAGTTTTTGATTAGTATTTGTACCGGCCTACTCTTTAAACTGGATTTTCAGCTTACTCCACCGCAAGCAGGCTGACGTACAGCTCATTTGCTGTGTCAAAGTTTGGGCAAAACCGGCGCGCAATCAACGTTGCCACTACGCTATTACAGCCTGTAGTGGTACGCGATATAAAAACGTATCATCAACATGAACCAAACGTAGAACTACGCGCTAAGAGAAAACACGTATATAAAAAAAGCGCCTTTCCGGGCTGGAAAGACGCAGGCTCATAAACTTCGGTTTGTTATTGGTTCAGTAAAGGACTGGGTGATCTTGTTTCATGTTTAATTAACACCTCTTAACATTTAGCAAAACCGGCAATCGTAATATTAATACTACCTGAAGCAATTTAATAAATAATATTTATAATTTAATATAAAACTTCACCATTTAAAACATGATATTTTATACAGAAAAGTCACAAAGAGGAGCCTGTTTACCGCCACGTAAGATTACAGTTTCTGATACGTAAAAATACGTATTATACGAGGGTAATAAAACGCAAGTAATTCGCAATTAATTAATAATCAACGATATAAAATCATACCAAAATCCAATTACAGCTTATATGACCGGGGTTCTCATTGAAAGGGATGCTTATTAGTATTAGTTTTATACAAAACTAAATCCCTACACGCTATTATTTTTTATGGAAACACAAGAAAAAAGACCATCATCACCCATCACCGGCCACGAAGGCGCACCAATTGAACTTGATTTAGCCGCACAATGGACAGAAAATCACCGGCACCGCAATCCTAAAGATAACATATCACAATTTTTCGGTCGCGAAATATTAAATACCATACTTAACCAACCTGATTGCATGGGCATCCGTATTTATTATGCTAATGATCAAAGGCTTAATGGCTGGCAAAAGTTTTGGATAGCGATAAGTAATTTTCTATTATCTGTAATAGCCAACGTTGGTGGGCAGCAGCATTTTATTATAACCGGGGTTCTTGAAACAGGTGAAGATCAACTACCTGAAGAAATTGCTCCAAAAGCAAAAGCTCCAGAAAGCGTTCAAACCTTTGCGTTGATGTCTGCTACTACTTCTAATATACTTGGGGAGCAATCGATGCCATGCCCCGGCTCATCTGGATGTCCGCAAAACAGACTCACAGGCCAAACAGTATAATCAAATATTACAAAATGTCTATCAATTATACGCGGCAGTTAGAAATCCTCTCGGTTATATCGGGTATTTTCCCTATTGCCGCGGCGTTACTGAAATTCAGGAACCTTAACAATTTATTGAAGATAATTTTTGCACTATTCGCATTCTCGTTTGTGGTCGACGTAACATTATGGGTTGCTCAAGAAATTGGAACAAAAAATGATATGTATATAATCCATATATACATTATAATAAGCCTGATCTTTTATGCTATTATATATAGCAAGCTGTTTGAAAAAATTATTTTAAAGAATATGACAATTATACTGGCATGTATAGTTGCAATTATAATGATTGTTTATAATCACAATTTAGATCAATATCCGTCTGTTTCAAACACCTCCCTTGGTGTCCTTCTTATAATCTTGTCCCTTTGCTATTTCTACCAATTACTTAACCCTCAAGAATTTATACACATTGAAAAACTGGGGTTATTTTGGATAAACACAGGAATATTGTTTTATTCAGCGGTTAATATTTTTCTATTTATGCTCCTGGATCGTATTCCAAAAGCCGAACAACATAACTATTACATGATCCATAGCGTGACGAATATTATAGCCAATATATTATATTCGATAGGTTTACTCTGCAAACCACAGAAAATATCATAAATTTAGGTTTGCATATATAATAATCATGTATAACAGCCCTATTTTACAAGTATCCGAAAATGGCCTTATCCCTGTTCTTATCATCGGGACACTTGTGGTTGTTGTATTGATTATTTTTTTATTCTTCTTCGTGATTGTATATCAG
This sequence comes from Mucilaginibacter sp. cycad4, assembly GCF_034263275.1. Taxonomy (NCBI): domain Bacteria; kingdom Pseudomonadati; phylum Bacteroidota; class Sphingobacteriia; order Sphingobacteriales; family Sphingobacteriaceae; genus Mucilaginibacter; species Mucilaginibacter sp. cycad4. Next base: position 5,432,593 of record NZ_CP139559.1, read on the forward strand.
CGGAGAATGTTAAAAAACCAGGCAGAATTACGCGCCATGCATGATGCACGGCAAACCGACCTGATGAACGCTGTTTTTGAAACCCAGGAAAGCGAGCGCAGGCGCCTGGCCGAAGATTTGCACGACAGTGTTGGCCAGGTACTTTCGGCAATAAAGCTTAACCTGCACCGCCTGGATAAAAATTGTGTGAACGAAGTAAGCCAGCCACTATTAATTGATACCCGCAAGCTGGCCGATGAATGCATCCAGGAGATCAGGAATATTATTCAAAACGTTTTACCCCCTATACTTACCGATTATGGCTTGCTGGTTGCTGTTGAAGCGCTATGCACCAAGGTTGAAACCAATACCCATATCAAAGTTAAGTTCACTAAAAACTTCGCCGATAAGCGCTTCCCTAATGAAATTGAACTGGCCATGTACCGCATAGCCCAGGAACTTTTCGGCAATGCCATAAAACACTCAGAAGCCACCATCATTAACCTCAACATGGCCTTAGATTCCGGCTACCTTGTTATGGAATTTAAAGATAACGGCAAGGGTTTTAATATGGGCGATGTTAAGCAGGGCTTCGGCCTTAAAAATTTACAAAGCCGCGTGCAACTCATTAACGGTGAAATAAATACATATAGCAAACCGCTTAGCGGGGCTATTACAATCATTAAATTAAAAGTAGCATAGTTAAAATCAATAGCCTATATTTATTGATCATTTGAATCTTGAAAACAACCAATGGGCCCAATTAAATTAGGTATAGTAGACGACCATAAAATTTTCAGAAATGGTTTAAAAGCTACCCTTGAAGACTGCGGGGATTTTGAACTCGTGCTCGAAGCATCAAACGGCAAAGAGCTGATAGGCTTGTTAACCGACAAAACCCCCGATGTTATATTGATGGACATTAAAATGCCCGAGATGGATGGCATCCAAACCGCTACTCATGTCCATCAGCATTTTAAGGATATCAAGATCCTGGCGCTATCCATGTTTAACGAAGATAAATATATTGTGGATATGATGAAGGCCGGCGCATCGGGCTACCTGCTTAAAAATGCCGAACCGGAAGAGATCATCGAGGCTGTATCAACCGTTTACAACAAGGGCTTTTATTTTAACGAGCATCTTTCTATAACCCTTATCAAACAGTTGGTAGGCAATGACCAGGCCGATAATATCCCCAATAACAAAACCGACCTTAATGAGCGCGAAATTGAAGTGCTTAAACTGGTTTGCCAGGAATGCTCTAACCAGGAGATAGCAGATAAAATTTTCCTGAGTGTGCGCACTGTTGAAGGTTACCGTGCAAGGCTGTTTGAAAAAACCGGGTCGAAAAACTTAGTGGGATTAGTTATCTACGCCATAAAGCGCGGCATCATTAACGTCACGTAACCATTAGTACGAAGCTATAGAAAAGGAAACTTTCCGACTTTCAGACTTCCGACATTGGACTTAATAATAATTACGCCGATAACTTTTTATCACCTGCCAAGTTGCGCATAAACCTTTTGCGGTAGTTAAGCGGGCTCAGGTTCATTTTGGCTTTAAACATTTTGTAAAAGTGGGATACATCGCCAAAGCCGCTCTCATAGGAGATCTCTGAAATAGGCTTATCTGTTTGCACCAGCTGCTGTATGGCATAATTAAGGCGATACTCAATTATAGTTTCCATGAACGTTTTGCGGGTAACTTTTTTAAAGTATTTGCAAAAAGCATTCGGAGTCATATTGGCGATACCGGCCGCTTTATCTAACGATACGTGTTTTCTGAAATTTTCAACCAAATATGCAAACACAGGGTTAATCCGTTCGCGCTCGGTATTTGAGCGCTCCCCTATAATCCGGTGCTGATCGAGCAGCACGTACTCTTCTGATGAAGCCATACGGTGCAGGATCTCCAGCAAACCTATCAGCATCCTGAAATTGCTTTTCTCTTCAACCAGGCTAAGCAGCAGTTTGTTAACTTCGGCGCGTGTTTCGCCATAAAATGATACCCCGCACCCGCTTTGCTGAAAAAGCTTTTTAATGAGCTGAAGCTCAAATTTGTTAAAAAATTCCTCGCCCAAAAAAGCATCATTAAACTGGATCACCACGGCGCTTGCCTCGCGGAGCACTGTTTCATTGGGCTCAAGTTTCCAGCAATGCGGCAGGTTAGAACCAAGCAACACCAGGTCGCCGGACGCAAAATCTTCCATGTGGCTGCCAACATAGCGTTTGCCGGTGCCGCTGATAATACATGTTAATTCATATTCTTCGTGAAAATGATAGGGGGCATCAAATGCCAGCTTATCAAATTTCCGCACAAGAAATGACTGTGTATTTGTAGGCTGAAGAACTTCGTACGACGCTTTTATCATTGCATATTTTAACGTAAATAAAATTCTAATTCAAATTACGGATAAAATCATCCATAAATGTACCATTCGTTTCATTTTTTTTCAACTAAAGATAAGTTTACTTTGAAATATAAACCTAAAAACTATGAATACACAGATCGCTCATTTACCGTCACTTGATAATTTTATAAAACTATCCAATCACAATATTAAGGAATTTCGCGAAAAAGGCCATACCCTTGTACACGAAGTGCTTACAAAAGATGAAATTGCTGCCTATCGTCCCGTAATTGTTGGCGCTGCCGACAGGTATAACACCGAAAAGCGTAAACTGGACGAACGGGACACTTACGGGAAAGCCTTTTTACAGATCATGAACCTTTGGCGGGTTGATGAGGATGTTAAAACATTTGTAATGGCCAAACGCCTGGCCAAAATTGCTGCCGACCTGATGGGTGTTGAAAACGTACGTATTTATCATGACCAGGCCCTGTTTAAAGAACCGGGCGGCGGCCCAACCCCATGGCACCAGGACCAGTACTACTGGCCTATCGATACCAACAACACAGTAACCCTTTGGATGCCGCTGGTTGATATTGATGTAAACATGGGCATGCTCACCTTTGCCTCGGGCTCATACGTTAACGGCGCTGTGTTTAACCATGAAATTTCTGACGAATCGGAATCGGCGTTTGACGATTATGTGAAGGAGAAAGGATTTGAAATAACCCGTGCCCAAACCATGAAGGCCGGTGATGCCACCTGGCACCGGGGTTTCACCATTCACAATGCCCCCGGCAACAACTCAGATAAAATGCGCGAGATCATGACCATAATTTATGTAGCCGACGGCGCCCGCGTCACCCCCTACAAAAACGAATGGCAAAAAAATGACCACCATAAATGGCTGATGAGTAAACCAATTGGCGGGTTAATAGATTCGGAGTTGAACCCGAAGGTGCTGTAACCCCCTCTAAATCTCCCCCAAAAGGGGAGACTTCAAAACAACCATTAAAAGCCCTCTCCTTTGGAGAGGGTTGGGTGAGGTTTACCCTGCCACCCACACTGCATCGATAAACCATTTTTTGGTATCGAAAAATTGCCCTACCGGCTGAAAGCCTGTGTTTATGGCTATCTGATCGGTTTGCATCAGCGTGAACTTTTGCGAGATCTCCATGTAGATGTATTCGTCCTTTTTGAAATTTATTTTTTCGTTCCCTATAGTAACCTGCTGATCCTGCAAACTGATGAGGTAGCTTTTGCAAGCCCCGGTTTCGGGATCGTAGGTTGGATAATGTTCAAACTTGCTTACATCAAAATCGGCATGCAGCTCGCGGTTAATGCGGCGAAGCAGGTTGAGGTTAAACTCGCGGGTAATACCATCTTTATCATTATAGGCTGCAAGGATCACCCTGGGGTCTTTCTTCAGGTCCATCCCAATCAATACCATATCCCCTTCCGACAGATGACTCCTCAACTCGCGGCAAAACTCAATAGCCCCATCAACAGGCATATTGCCAATATTGGAGCCTAAAAACAACACCACTTTACGCCTTGACGAAATAGCAGCCGCCTTTTCAAGCATTTCAAAATACTCGCCATTAAGCCCCGTTATCTTTAAGCCGGGCAGGGTTACGGGCAGGGTTATATTGAGGTATGATATTACATTATCTGATATATCTATCGGCAGATAGGTAAAATCGGCCTTTTTATCCAAAAGGTACTTAAGCAGGTACGAGGATTTTGTGGCATCGCCGGCGCCAAGCTCTATAAGGTCAAAAGCATCCCCGTCAGCTATCAGCGCGTCACAGATCTCAGCGGTTTTTTCTGAAAAGATCTCCAATTCACAGTTAGTCGGATAGTATTCAGGGCAGTTCATGAGCTCCTGGAACAGCTTATCGCCGTTTGCATCATAAAAATATTTTGAGTTAAGATGCTTTGGCTCTGATTGCAGCCCGGCAATAACATCGGCATAAAACTGCCTGTTTTCGGCGCTTATGGTACAATTAACGGCTGTTGATGTAAAGACCTGGTTCATAAGTGATGGTGGTGGTTTTTGTGTCAATTTACTTCGCAAGTCTTATGCCAGTAAACTGCCAGCGTAAATTTGTTTGAAAAAAATTGCGATAAGTTGCACGACTATGACCCGGAGGCGTAACTTCCGACGCGCCGCGCAGCACTTTCTGATTAACCATAAACTTGCCATTGTATTCGCCTATGGCACCCGGCGCTTTTGCAAAACCCGGGTATGGAAGGTAGGAGCTTTCAGTCCATTCCCAGCGACGGCCCCAGTTAAATTTCCCGGCGGCTGCTTCCCACTCAAATTCGGTAGGTAACCTTAAGCCCTTCCATGATGCATAGGCATAGGCTTCAAAATAGCTGATGTGTGTAGCCGGCTCTTTTAAATGCAGCGGTTCCAAACCATGATAGGTATAGTTATGCCATTCATTATCTACCAGGTGCCAATATAAAGGCGCTTCAACTTTATTGGTTTTTACCCAATCCCAGCCTTCGGCATGCCAGTGCCGAAAATCATGATACCCGCCGCTGTTAATAAACTCCAGGTATTCGGCATTGGTTACCAGTTTAGGGCTTATTTGATATGCATTGAGATATACTTTATGGCGGTTAAGCTCATTATCGAAACAAAAACCATCGCCGGTAAAGCCAAGTTCATAAATACCTTCATTCATACTAATAAAGGCATCATCCTCCCCTTCATCAATATGAGGGGCAGCATAATTTTTATTATAGGCCGGGAACAGCGGGTTATGGCCCAATATGAATTTAATATCGGTCATTAAAAGCTCCTGGTGCTGCTCTTCATGGTTAAAGCCGAGTATCATTAACTCCTTAACATCATCACTTACATCGCCACATAAAAAGCCTTCCATGGCTTCGTCAACATATTTGCGATAACCATAGATCTCGATAACCGTGGGGCGGCTCAGGTTACCCCTGTCCGTACGGATAACACGTGTGCCAACAGTTTCATAATAGCTGTTGAAAACGTAGTTGTAGTCGGGATTATATTCCTGGTAGCCCATAAAATAAGGCTTGAGGATAAATGTTTCAAAAAACCAGGTAACGTGCCCAATATGCCATTTAGGCGGACTAACGTCAACCACAGGCTGCACCACATAGTCTTCCGTTTGCAAATACGAGCAAATTTGTTCCGTACGCCGGCGCACCTCTTTGTAACGAGCTATTAAATCCATCGAAATTATTTACTATCCAAAAACTGCTTTAGGTTTGAAATTGTTTTTATACCCAATTGCTTTGCCTGCTGCTGCCTCATCATTAAAGCATACGCATTATTAAAGCCAATTGGTTTAAGCCATTTGATCTGATATTTACTTTCAAACTGGCGCTGTACGTAATTATATGTGCTATCCCTGTTTACTGTTACTTCGTTAACTATTTTTGGCGGGGCCTGTAAAATGGCCAGCAAGCCGGTACCCGTATATTCGGGGTAAAAATCTATCTGGTTATTGGTTAGCGCATCAAAGCAAATTTTGGTGCCGCCAAGGCCTGTTTTTGTTGATACATCATGATCTGTATAACCCTTTATCAGCATGCTGTACATATTGGCCAGGATATATTGCTCACCAAATATTTTTGAACCTATGCGCACAATACCCTCGCTCCCGCCCCGCTCCCGCCGCCACAATTTATTGGCAACCAGAAAATCCTTAGCAACCCTTTCGGGGCTTTGGTGAAGATAGTCGGTACGGTAATTTAAAACCGTCATGACTGAATCATTTATTTTACCCGCGAGCAGATTTAATGTCGGCTCAAGGTCAGGAAATTTTTGAAGCACATCATTACGCACTATAGGCGCGGCATAATACGGTGGGAAAATATGCTTATCGTCATCCAGTACAACTAAATCGTAAGCTTTTAAACGCCCGTCGGTTGAGTAGCCGCTGATCACGTCAAGCTGCTTTTCAAATGCAGCTTTATACATCACAGCATCACTAATCACAATGGTATGGATCTTTAAGCCATATTTGCTCCTGAGACCGAGATCACCATCCTGCCTGCCCATAAATTCGGGTGTAAAACCTGCGGTAAGTTTTCCTTTGGATTTTGCCGGGATAATGTAGAACAGGCAAAGCACTATCAGTAATACCGGAAATGCATAGATAACCCGTTTAAGTTTTTTAAAACTGATCTTTTGCACCATCGACAACAGCAGGTCAAAAATAACCGCCAACAGTGCGGATGGAATTGCCCCTGCCAGGATCATGTTGGTATTATTAAGCGAGATACCTCCGAAGATAAATTCCCCCAAACCCCCGGCTGCAATAAGCGAAGCCAGCGTAGCAACCCCAACGTTAATCACTGTAGCGGTACGGATGCCGGCAAATATCACGGGCATAGCGAGCGGCAATTCTACCTTAAACAAGATTTGCCACTTGCTCATCCCCATAGCAACAGCGGCTTCTTTAACCGCCGCGTCAACCCCTAAAATGCCCGTATAGGTGTTGCGGATAATGGGTAAAAGTGCATATAGCAATAACGCAACAATGGCTGGCTTAGGGCCGATACCCAAAAGAGGGATCATAAAACCAAGCAACGCTATGCTCGGAATGGTTTGCAGTACCCCTGCAATCCCTAAAACTATGCCTGACAACTGTTTTTTACGAACAATAAGAATGCCCAGCGGCAAACCAACCAATACAGCTATACACAACGAAATGAAGGTAAGCCCGATATGCTGCAGCGTTTGCTCCTGCAATTTGCCGGACTGCTGCTGCATAAACTGCCATAAAGTTTGCTGCTGCTCATTCATGGCCTTGGCGATTTTTATATTGATAAAAAGCCGTCATCAGCTGCTCAAAGCTTACCGTTTTAACCTGGTTTTGATCTTTGCTGATGTTGATGGTTTCCTCATCACTAAATTTAAAGCTCTCCAGGGCCTCCCACAGGTTGGTACCGGCGGTAAATGATGACGCGTTTGTTTCTTTATGCAGCTCGGGCAGCAAATCCCAAAGATCGGTTAGTTTGATGGCTTTGAATTCCAGTTGCAGACGTTGATGTTTCAGAAAATCTTTTACAAAATCGTTAACGGGGTTAAAAAGCAATTGAGCGGGAGCACCCGACTGGATAATTTTGCCTTGATCCATCAGGCAGATCCTGTCGCCCAGTTCAAAGGCTTCCTGAACATCGTGTGTTACCATGATGATGGTTTTGCGCTTAAGCTCGTCGAGGGCTTTGAACTCGGCATGAATTTTTGAACGGGTAACGTTATCCAGCGCGCCGAAAGGCTCGTCCATCAGCAGCACCGGCGGGTCTGACACCAATGCCCTTGCCAAACCTATGCGCTGTTGCTGGCCGCCGCTTAGTTCATTTGGGTAAACGTTCAAATACGAAGCATCAAGATGGAGTTTCTCTAATAGTTCAGTTGTGCGTTTCTCTGTTTTCTCCTTGTCCCATTTTAGCAGGTTAGGCACAACTGCAATGTTTTGGGCAACGGTATAATGCGGAAACAGGCCGTTGTTTTGCAATACATAGCCAATTCCACGGCGCAGGGTTTCAGGCTGCTGCTCTAAAATATTTTTACCATTTATGTAAATAGCCCCGCTTGTTGGTTCAATGAGCCTGTTGATCATCTTGAGGGTGGTGGTTTTACCGCATCCGCTGGTGCCCAACAAAATGAGGCTCTCCTGATCCTCCACCTCGAAAGACACCCCGTCAACCGCTTTAACTTCGCCAAAATGTTTGCTTAGCTTATCAACCTTGATCATGCGCGCCGGTTTAATCCCCAAGGGTCATGAAAAGATTGTTCAGTGATTCGGAATACAGCGGATGGGCAAAAACACAATAACGGACCCTATCGTAAGTGATGCCGCCTTCCATGGCCATTTGCAGCACGGTCATGATTTCGCCGCCTTCGGGGCCAAGTACCGTAGCACCTAAGATCTTTTTTGTATCCGGATCAACAATGGCTTTCATAAAACCACGTGTATCGCCGGTTTCAATAGCGCGCGCCACATGGGCCATGGGCAGCTTTGCTACTTTATATTTAATCCCCAGCTTTTTTGCCCCGGTTTCATCCAAACCGATCCTGCCCAGTTGCGGATCGGTAAACATGCAATATGGCACCGGGCGGTCTTTGATGGTATAATCAGTTTTTTCAAAAAGGTTACGGTAAACAATCGTATAATCGTTATAGGAAATATGCGTAAATGCCGGCCCACCTTTTGCATCTCCAAGTGCATAGACACCAGCAGCTGAGGTTTCCAGCTTATCGTTCACCCTGATATTGCCATGCTCATCCGTTTCAATCCCGGCGATTGGCAAATTTAAGGCCTCCGTTTGCGGTTTACGGCCGATGGCTATCAATACATGGGTGCATTTGATTTTGCGCTCTTCCCCTTTTTGAGCTATGGTCACTGTTATTTTGCCGCCGGCTTTTTGTTTAAACTTAACGGCCTGGGCATTATTGAGGACCTCGATTTTCTCCAGTTCGAGGATCTTTTGCATCTCTGCCGAAATATCCTCATCCTCATGCGAAACTATCCGCTCCGATTTTTCTAAAATGGTAACCTTACTGCCAAATCGCCGAAACATCTGTCCAAACTCCAGGCCGATGTAATTTCCGCCAAGCACCAACAGATGCTCCGGTACTTCTTCCAAATCAAGTATGGTAGTTGAGTTAAGATATTTTATCTCATTCAATCCCTCAATTTCGGGAATCAAAGGCAACGCGCCCGGGTTTAAAAAGATAAGATCGGCAGTAATCGTTTGCTTTTTGCCGCTGTTAAGCTTAACCTCAACCGTTTTTTCGCCGGTAAAAGTCGCCTCGCCTAACACCACATCAAGGTTCTGCGTTTTTTCGGCAGATTTTAACCCGCCATTACGCGAGCGTAATACGATATCGTCCTTACGTTTTTTTATAGCAGCCAGATCAACCGAAAACTTTTTTACCGGCACACCCAACTCATGGCTTTTGCCGGCCATGTAAGCCGCCTTTGCCGAAGCAACCATGGTTTTAGTAGGCGTACAGCCATCGTTAACGCAGGTGCCGCCATAAAATCGTTTCTCAATTATAACGGTCTTTTTCCCGGCATTAGCCAATTTTTTGGCTAATGGGGCGCCGGCCTGACCGGCGCCTATAACAATGGCATCGTAAGTTTTCATAGTTTTATTCGGTAATTTTCACACCCTTCCAAAACGCCACGTAGTTGGTAATGTTTGTTGCAGCCTCTTTTGGCTCGGGATAATACCATGCGGCATCCTGGTTTTCCTTGCCGTCAACCTCAAGGGAATAATATGATGCCAATCCTTTCCACGGGCAGGTTGTATGCACATCGGACGGTTTAAGATACTCGGCCTTAACACTTTCTTTAGGGAAATAATGGTTATTTTCAACAACAATAGTGTCATTGCTTTCGGCAATGACCTGGTTATTCCAGATAGCTTTCATAAAAAGATGATTGATTTATGGAATAAAGATAGCTTTAACCCAACAAAATCTGCAAGTCTGAAATTGTAATTTTATTTTATTTAATTGACACACAATCAATTTCGCAGTGCTTTTAATTTTTTTTAAAAATTTATTTTTATTTTATCACTTAAACTCTATCTTTGCAATCCCAAAACAAGGGAAACAAAATAAAAAAAGACGGCCCGTTCGTCTAGGGGTTAGGACAGGAGATTTTCATTCTTCAAACAGGGGTTCGATTCCCCTACGGGCTACGAAGCCGCTTTACGAAAGTAGAGCGGCTTTTTTGTTGGGATTAATTTAGAACACGTGGCATACGTGCAGCAACTGAAGCAAAGAGGGGATCCGGAATAACCCGGGCGATGGGTTTACCTTTAATAATTACAGCAAAACCTCGCTGATTTGAATTATCGGTTGGATATCAGTATAATTTGGAATGTCTGCTCGGATTTTGCTTGCATTGATTTTCATTCCAGCCTGAAAGGCTTCAACCGAATCGAAATACAAGTAGCCAATAGCCAAAAAAGGAATCGGCGCGCCGGGCGTGCCTGCGGCTACTCCCTTGTCAATAGCAGTGGCCCTTAAAGCATCCCCAAATAAACTTTTGAGTAAGGGGAAATGCTTCCTGGTGTAGTAATCCATATCAAATTTTTTACCTTCCCCGTTTGGATAAAGTATCGTCACCTTGATCATGCCTTTCTTAACTACCTGCCTTTCGGCTAATTTGTTTTGTTGAGATGCATCAACCTGCGCCATTGCATTAACTGTTACCAAGAGCATAATTACCCCCGTAAACATTATCATTAGATATTTCTTCATGTTATTATGTATGACAATTTACTTACAAGCGCTTAAACAATCAACAGCGCTTACACGCTGTCGATTGTCACCCTAAATTAAAAAAAATTGGCGTTTAAGATGACGCCCATAAAAGACGCGGACGCTTACCTAAACTATATTTCAAGCGAAAGACGCTTAAACTGCGAGAATTACCCGTTGTAATTGGGGTCAAACTCCACAATCCATTCAATACCATACTTATCTCTGAACATACCGGCATACGTGCCCCAGGGGCTATCACCAATTGGTCCTTCAACCTCTCCTCCTGCCGATAATCCGTTAAATATTTTGTCGGCTTCTTCGCGGCTTTCAGCGCTCACATATATTTTAGACCTGTTTTCATTTTCGCTTACCTGCCCCATAAATTCAGGAACATCATTGGCTATCAATACATTGTTTTTGCCGAGGGGTAAACCAATGTACATTATTTTGTTTTCTTCACTTTCTGCCACCTGAAATTCAGGGCCTGCTAAGTCTTTAAAGCGAATGATCCTGGTGAATTCTCCGCCAAAAATTGATTTGTAAAAATTGAATGCTTCCTGGGCGTTGCCATTGAAGTTGATCCAGGGATTAATTGCTCTCATAATTTTAGTTTTTAAATTGTTATGTTTTTTCTCTTTCGGTTATTAGTATAATTGGCGACTTTCTTTCTATGGTTTTTGCGATAAGGTTGCAAACAGATCGTCCAGGTTTTTCAACATCAGCATCATTCCTTTAGTGAAGCCATCGGTTAAGCGTTCCATTCGTTCAAGCGATTCATTATAAATGGAAATATTCACTGTTGTTATACCATCTTGTTCGCCAAAATTGTAATCCCACTCCGAGCCCGGTAGTTCGGGGGTTTCGTCTTTATCGGCGAAAGAATTATATAGCTTGAAATTGGTTTTGGGCGTAATAGAAGTATATTTCTGCAGCAGCCAACGCTCTTGTCCGTCGGGGCTTATCATGGCGTAAAATCTTCGCCCACCAACTTCAAAATTCATGTATTTGGTTTTGGAGCGCATTGGTGCGGGTGCGGCCCATTGGTCAAGTATTTCCTGTTTGGTGAAAGCATCCCATACCAGGTCAAGCCCCGCATCAAACTCGCGGGTTATAAATACCTTTTGCGCTGCTTTATCAACGGTAAAATCAAATAGCAAATCGTTGTTCATATTTTCTGTTGTTTAATTGTTGATAATACTTTGTCGAGCTGATTAAACTGCGTTTCCCAGCTTTGCCTGAATTGGGCTAACCAATTGTCGAGCTCTTGCATTTTTTTTGCGTTAAAGTGATAATAAATTTCCCTGCCCGAGTGTTCGGGTTTAATCAATTCGCATTCGTATAATACTTTAATATGTTTGGATACTGCCTGGCGGCTCATATCAAATTTTTCGGCCATTGCATTAGGTGTCAGCGCCTTAATAGCAATTAAAGTTAAAATTGCCCTGCGTGTCGGATCGGCTATGGCCTGGAATATATCTTGTTTCATTTTAAAACGCGCAACTTTTGAGTTGCGTAAATATATATGCAACTTCTGAGTTGCGCAAATTTATTTGCGATTATTTTTGGAATAGCTGGCCTGCTGTATGTGCGGGCAATATCTTTGTCGCGATCCACCCCTCAACATGTCGTTTTTGCACAGTACTTAATCTTACAATACCCACCATCTTTGTATTATCAATAAAATCGAAACAATTAAACCAACATTCCATGAAAAGAGTATTTAAAGGATCTAATGTCATCCAACCGGTATTAATAATTGCTATACTTTTCTTTACTGTATTCCAATCAAAGGGCCAGCAGCTCAAGCCTGTCACCAGCGGTTACGCCCCTGTTAATGGCATCAAAGTTTATTACGAGGTATATGGCGAGGGTAAGCCTCTTGTTTTACTGCATGGCGCTTTTTATACCATTGAGATGAACTGGGCGCAGCTAATCCCTGAATTATCAAAAACAAGAAAGGTAATTGCCCTTGAAATGCAGGGCCATGGGCACACCCCGTATTCGGACAGGAAATTAGACATCGCTACCCTGGCAAGTGATGTGGAAGGAGTAATGGATTACTTAAAAGTTGATAGTGCTGATGTTGCGGGATATAGCATGGGAGGTTCAGTAGCTTACCAGTTAGCAGCAAAAAGCCCTAAACGGGTAAAAAAATTAGTGATCATTTCGTCTACCTACAAAACCAATGGCTGGCTGCCTGTTGTAAATAATGGATTTAAAGGTTTCAAGCCTGAATTTTTTAACAATACTCCTCTAAAAACGACATATGATGCAGTGGCGCCCGACAAAACTAAATGGATAAAGTTTGTTGAACAAATGATTGTTTTTGCCGGAGAGCCTTTTGATGTGGGCGATGCCAATATTGCTAAAATTACTTCGCCGGTATTGCTCATCTCTGGCGATAATGATGGCCTGGACAAAGTGGAGCTGATGAAAACGTACCAATTACTGGGAGGTGGCATATCTGCTGATTTGGCGCCGATGCCAAAATCACATTTAGCTATTGTTCCTGCGCAGGGACATGTCAGCTTAATGCAGCAAACAAAAACTATATCAGATCTTCTGAATAGCTTTTTACAATAACAAAGCCGCGATAATTGCAATCTAAAATACAACCGCAGGAAAAGGAATTTTAATGTCAGATTTATCTATAAACTAATCATAAACAAATGAGAAAAATCAGAATTTTTGAACATATCTCGCTGGATGGCGTGATAGAACATGACGGAGATTACACCTATGGCGCCTGGACAACGCCTTATCGGAGCCCAGCCGGCGCGGCAACCCTTTTGGAGGCATACGGACCAAACTTCGACTTGCTGCTTGCCCGTCACACTTATGATATATTTAGTGGCTTTTGGCCTACTGCCGGAGATTTCCCAATGGCAAATGCTATAAATGCCGCAACAAAATACATAGTAACCCACAGGCCCGACACCCTGGAGTGGGGACCGGTAAAGGGTTTGGGCGAGGATATTATAGCGTCTATTCGCGATCTCAAATCAACCGATGGGCCCGACCTGATCGTGGTGGGAAGTTCAACACTAACTTCTGTGCTGCTTGACCAGGGACTGGCTGACGAAGTTGTGCTCATCACCTACCCGGTGTTGCTTGGCCGGGGTAAACGCTTATTATCGGATAGTATTGACGCCCGGGAGCTTGCTTTTGTCGACTCGAAGAGCACACCCACCGGTTTGCTCGTCAACACTTACCGACACGTTGGCCCGCTGAAAAAATAACATTTCGCCAGGGGGTACCATATATCGATTGTTTTAGGTGGTTGAACATTCCCCCCCCAGGTGTTCAAAGAATTCCCCAAAATACGCTACAAAGCCGCTTTACGAAAGTAGAGCGGCTTTTGCTTTTCAGATGATTTTCCGCTCTCCTTTTCCATTTATTATTACACGAATAATAAATGGAATACCGTCCTTCTATCAAATATGTTTCTACCGCTTTTTAACCGTGCAAATTCTTATTGCCCGATGATATGATACTGATATATTTTTCGAAATATAAATATTATATAAAGTACATTAAATATTTACAATTAATTTAGCTAAATTCTTTCCGAGATCATTTTCAACTTTGAAATCCTGCATAAAGACGTCAAAGCTATTGATCCGGTCTTCCAGATTGTGAACATACCGATTATGAGTAATCTTCTTTCTCATATACCACCAAACCCGCTCAATGGGATTCAGGTCGGGAGAATACGCTGGAAGGTATAGTAATTCTATCCTGTGCCTGTATCGCTCCAATATCGGTTTCAGTCTTTTGGCGTGATGATAGGGCACATTATCCAGAACCATTATCACCTTACGGTCCCGGTACATTTTCGTTACCAATAGCAGGAAACTAAAAAAGCTGACAGTATTGCCTTTGTCGGCTTTACCGGTGATTACAATCCCGGTTTCAGGTTCAATACAACCGAACAAAGTTTTCCTTTCTCTTTTTCGTTGTTTTTGATTTATTTTCGGCTGCTTACCTTTTTCTGCCCACATATACGAAACTGTAGCTGTGTTTGACAAACTTGCTTCATCCTCAAATACGATTACCGCATCAGCTTGCCGAAACCCCCGGAGTTTTTTTTAAAGCATTTACCTTTTCTTCCCTGTCCTGTGCTTCGGGATACAGGCCTTTACCCTTTTGAAATGTCAAACCTAACTTCTTTAATATATTGTATATCTGCGCTTTTTTATATTCAACCTGATATTCCTTCCTGATCAGTTCAATCAATAACGGCCCTGTCCAGGTGGCGCTGTTAAATCCATAATCATCGGGCTGCTTATTTAACAATACAGCTTTTATCGATTGTAGCTCATCATTCGTAAGCCGGTTATTTCTTCCCGGTTTTACCTTATCTATTAATGCCTCTATCCCGCCTTCATTTAAACGGTTTACCCAATTGCAAATCGACTTAAAAGACGTTTCGTAAATCGATTCCAACTCCTGTGGCCGCTTACCTAAAGAAACCTGGTAACAGGCGTATAATCTTATCGCCTGTTGATACTTCTCGTCTTTCCTCAATAGGGATCGTAACTCTTCTGAAGTATAATGTTCTATTTTTAATGCTACTTTGCTCATGTAAGCAAGTTACATTTTTTTTCTTTAATTGTAAAAATATATTAGACTTTATATAAGCATATTTTGAACATTTCTTATATCAATAAAACCAAACGTAATATCTTTTAAGTAAAAGAAAAAATACGTTTGTATAGCCTTCCTAAAGGCCAGTTATAACTACCTAATTTCCAATCTAATTTGACCAAATTATGAAAAAAAAATTATTTCCATTCCTGGTTGCCATTACCCTATTGGCCGGATGTACAAAAAACAACAATGCCGGCGAAGGCCCGGCGCCATCTGTTAAGCCAGCCGCCGGTTTGCAAACCAATGCAACGGGAACAGCTGCAATCGATGCGGCTACGGTACAGCAAACCATTCAGGGCTTTGGAGGAGCGAGCATTTTGGCATGGATAGCTGATTTAACAAGCGATCAAAGAACCAAGGCATTTTCAAGCAGCAATGGTATTGGCATGAGCGTACTCCGTGTGATGGTCCCGGCAAGCAGCAGCAGTTTTGCAGCCGAAAAACCAACCATCGACGCAGCTAAGAGTTTTGGCGCAAAAGTAATTGCAACAGCCTGGTACGCACCATCCGGGATGTTAACCAGCGACAATCATTTAAATCCCGCTTCCTATGCAGATTATGCCGCCCACCTAAAAGCTTATAATACTGCTGTAGGCGGAGTTTATGCCATCAGCCCCTTTAATGAACCTAATCTTTCCAATTCAGGGTGGACAGCGGCTACCGCAACCGAAGCAGCCAATTTTGTTGCTGCACAAGGGGCTAATTGCGGCGCGCCGATAATGGCGCCCGAACCATTTAATATGGATCAAACCTTCATTAATACCTATCTGGGCAATACTACTGCAAAAACAAATACCAGTTTTGTTTGCGGGCATATTTATGGTAAAACCCCCTATAATTTAGGGAGCATTGGCAAATCGGTTTGGATGACGGAACACTACACCAATTCAAGTATCAGCGGTGACGACTGGGGCAATGCCATGACTGCCGCCAAAGAGATTCATGACTGCATGAACGCGGGATGGGCAGCCTATGTATGGTGGTATATTCGCCGAAGCTACGGGCCAATAGATGAAAGCAGCAACATCACCAAGCTTGGCTATGTAATGGCACAATATGCAAGGTATGTGCGTCCGGGATACAGCAAAATATCATGCACAGCAAATCCGTCAACCGGCGTGTATGTTACGGCCTACAAAAGCGAAACAAAACTGGTAATTGTAATTGTTAATCAAAATGCGGCAACCACTTATCAAAGCTTTAGTCTTAGCGGTATAACCGTTACCGGTTTTAACCGGTATTTTACTACAAGTTCGGCTAACCTGTCTTCAAATAATTTCACGGTATCAGGTAGTAGTTTTGGCATTAATCTTTCAGCCTCCAGCATTACTACCTTAGTATCTATTTAAGATTTCCCCCGGGATCCCTGATACCGGGCTAATAAAGCCGCTTTACGAAAGCAAAGCGGCTTTTTCATCACTTCCGGGAACACGGCACCCTACCTTCGCAAACTGACATTTGATAAACCCTGCTAACCGCATTAATTGTTAATTTTGCAACAGATAAAAATTTAAAAATGTCTATAACTACCGAAGACGAAAAAATTGGAATGCAGCAGGCCAGTGATGCTGTAGCCATTACACTCAGGAAGATGCGGGAGTACGCCAAACCAGGTATCTCTACAAAAGAGCTTGACGAATACGGCGGCGAACTGCTGGCACAATTAGGTGCAAAATCTGCACCTTTGCTAACCTACAATTTCCCGGGACACACTTGTATAAGCGTGAATGAGGAAGCGGCGCACGGCATACCCTCGGCCGATAAAATCCTTCAAGAAGGCGACCTCGTAAATATTGACGTATCGGCAGAGCTAAATGGTTACTGGGCCGATAACGGCGGCTCCTTCGTTTTAGGACAGGACATCCATGGCTATGGCAAACTCGTGGAAACCTCGAAAGAAATCTTAAAAAAAGCGATCAAAAACATTAAAGGCGGTGTCAGGATCTCAGAGATCGGCAGGTTAATTGAGACTGAAGCCAAAAAAGCCGGCTATACGGTAATAAAAAACCTGACCGGGCACGGTGTTGGCCGCAGCTTGCACGAAGAACCGCATGAAGTTGCCAACTACTGCGACAGGTATAACACTACGCGTTTTAAAAAGAATTCGGTGGTGGCGATAGAGACATTCATTTCAACACGGTCGACAATTGCCGATACTCAAGCCGACGGCTGGACATTAATTGGTAATAAAGGCGGTTTTGTTGCACAGCACGAGCACACCATTATGGTAACCGGCGGTGAGCCGGTAATATTTACAGCGCAGAACGGTATTTGGGATTAATCTTTTTTTGGAACAGATCAGGCAATCCCCCTGAAGTATTTATATTAAATAAGCTACTAAGCCGCTTTACGAAAGTAAGCGGTTTTTTTGTGAACATGCAATGACAAGCCGAGGGCATACGCATCCATTTAAAAACTCCGTAAGGCAGAGACCGGTATTTTGGATTTAATTTATCCGTTAACCTATTATCCATTAGTATTTTATTAATTTGGAGTAGTTATTAACCTCATTCATTTACTTGAAGCCATATACATTCCATATTACCCTTTATGACGCTGCGTTTTTTGGGATGTTGTTTATCGGCCTCACTTTTATCCTGCTTTTATGGTTCACCAGGAAAACAAACCGGTCAGCAAACCGGTTTTTGGCGATGGTATTGGCTATTGCCGCTTTGTGGATAACCCGGATCCTGGGCACCGATATCGGGCTGTCAACTTATATTCCCAACTGGAGCCGGCTACCGCTGCAGTTTTCGCTGGCAATTGGCCCACTCATTTTCTTTTATGTACTTAAAATAACCCGGCCGGAGTATAAATTCACCCGCAAGGACCTGCTGCATTTCAGTCCATTGTTAGTCGAACTAAGCGCCTGGGCCTTAGCGGTGCTGGAAAGTATAAAAACGGGCTGGGCAACTTACGATACATTTATATTTCAACGATTAAACCCTGTATTACAACTATCAGCATTTATCTCGGTCATTATTTATCTATACCGGTGCCGCAGGCTGATCGAAAACTTTTACCAGGAGCTAAAATTTAACGGAGGCGACCGGTACCGGCACGAGCTGAAATGGATACATAACTTACTGACAGGCTTCGGGTTGTTATGGTTGTTGTGGGTCCCTTTTATAGCTGTAGATTATTTTTATTATGATTACCGGTTAAGCGTTCAGGCTTACTACCCTTTGTATCTCCTTTTAATGTGTATGCTTATCTGGATGGCGGCAAGAGCGTTTTTAAGGCCGGAAATTACTGTACAGGCAGATAACTTACCGGTTTTAAAACCATTACTGCCTGCGGAGCTTAAGCAAAAAGGCGCCTGGTTAAAGCGGGTTGTTAAAGAAAATAATTACTACCAGGACCCGGAATTGAGTTTAAGTTCCCTCGCCGAAAAGCTTGGCATGCATACCCATGAATTATCACGGATCATCAATACCGTGCTCAAAAAAAGCTTCAATGATTTTATTAACGAATACCGGGTACAGGCAGCTGCCCGAAAAATGCAGGATCCTGCTAATGATCATATTACCCTTTTAGGAATCGCGTTTGAATCGGGATTTAACTCCCAAAGTACCTTTAGCCGCATTTTTAAACAGGTGACCGGGAAAAGTCCGCAGGAATATAAAAATAACTTAAAAAAAGAGTTCCCATCTTATAATTTGAGAAGCGATATCCAATTTGCGCCGGTAGTTTTGAATCATGAAACCGCCCCTAAATGGTTTCATGATAAAACCAACCGCAACTTTATGTTTAAAAATTATTTCAAAATCGCCTGGCGTAATTTAACACGCAATAAAAGTTATGCCGCTATTAATATTACCGGCCTGGCCGTAGGTATTGCTGTTTGTATGGTGATTTTTATCATTATACAGTTTCAAACAAGCTTTGATAGTTTTCACCCAAAGAAAGACCGCACCTATCGTGTGCTAACCGAATATCATCACGCAGAAACCGGAGATATTACATATGGCAAAGACATTCCTTTTCCATTACCATTAGGATTAAAAACGGCTTTCCCTCAAATAGAACAGGTTGCCCCAATTTTTGCAAGCCAGAATGACCAGTTGATTATACCTGACGAAAATGGGGCTACAGTAAAAATGTTTAAGGAACAAAGGGGCCTGTTTTATACCAATCCATCATTTTTTAAAATTTTTAACTTCCCGCTGCTTGCCGGCTCGTACGCTTCATTAAAAGATCCGGACAACGTATTGTTGACCAAAGAGGTTGCCGAAAAGTATTTTGGCGACTGGAAATCGGCAATGGGTAAAACCATTAAATTACAAATGGGCGGTTTCATGTTTGAGCATGGCACGGATGTATTAAAAGTTTCGGGGATCCTGGCTCCCATTCCTGCAAATTCCGACTTTCAGCTCAAACTTGTTGTTAGTTTTGGTACGGGGTTTACTGGAGACTATTTAGCAAAATCCACAGATTGGAACAGAACGGTAACCGATTTTGGCTGCTATATTTTGTTACCTCAAAGCCTTACTGCCGACAATTTTAATCAGCAGCTGAAAGCTTATTCACAAAAGGTACAATCTTCTGATAATAAGGACAGCCATATTATACAAGCATTAAATGCCGTGCATTATGATTCACAAACAGGCAACTACAGCAACCAAACAGCCAGCCATCAGTTGCTCAATGTATTATGGCTAATTGCCGCGTTCATCCTGCTAATTGCTTGTGTAAACTTTATTAACCTCTCTACCGCGCAGGCTGTTAACCGGGCAAAAGAAGTTGGTGTCAGAAAGGTTTTGGGGAGTAATAAATCGCAATTACAACTCCAGTTCATTGTCGAAACATTTTTGATAGTAGCAAGCGCTTTAATACTTGCAGTTGTTATTACCATACTTGCATTGCCTTATTTGAGCCGGCTTTTAGAGCTGTCGCTTTCATTCAACATATTCAGTAATCCTTCAATTATTTTATTTCTGCTGACTGTGGCAGTTGCTGTAACCGCGCTCGCCGGTTTTTATCCTTCTATCGTTTTATCGCGCTTCAATCCTGTTAATGCTTTAAAAAGTAAACTTACAGCAGATCCGGCAAGAGGAATCTCTTTACGACGAGGATTGGTTGTGTTTCAATTCATCATTGCGCAGGCATTGATCATCGGGACGCTCATCATTGTAAAGCAAATGAACTATTTTATGGATCAGCCTTTAGGCTTCGATAAAGAAACAATTGTTAATATTCCGTTCCGGGTAGATAGTCTTCGAATGAGCCGGCTAAATTATTTGAGGAACCAATTACTATCCGTAAACGGCGTACAGGCAGTATGCTATAGTTCTAACACCCCTATTGAAAACGGAAATGATACGTGGAGCGCAGTCAGGTTTGACCACGCAACAAAAGAAACAGATTTCAAGGCGATTACCAAATTTGCCGACGAAGGCTATGTACCTGCTTACAAGTTAAAGTTGATAGCCGGAAGAAACCTTCAGCCATCCCCTTTTACCAGGGAGTTTCTGGTGAACGAATCGCTTGTAAAAAGTTTAGGGCTTAAAAAACCCGAGGATATATTAAACAAGGAGATCAGCATATGGGATGGTGTAATAAAATGCCCGGTTGTTGGCGTGTTAAAAGATTTTAATGACCGGTCTTTTCGGCACAGCCTGGCACCATTGCTTATCGCCACAAACATCACCATGTATAACCAGGCCGGCATAAAACTTAAAACCAAAAATGTTTTTTCGACGATGCAATCTGTTAAACAAGTATTTGAGAAAACATTTCCCGATTTTGTTTATGAATACCGGTTTTTGGATGATAAAATTGCAAGTTTTTACAAACAGGAAAATCAGTTAGCCCAATTATATAAAATTTTTGCTGCTATCGCTATACTTCTTAGCTGTTTGGGTTTGTATGGTTTAGCCTCGTTCATGGCCGTACAGCGGATAAAAGAAGTTGGTATCCGCAAAGTACTTGGTGCTACTTCAGGCAGCATCGTTTATTTGTTTTCGAAAGAGTTTATCATACTCATTGCTATTGCCTTTGCCATCGCTACCCCCATTGCATGGTATTACATGCACCAATGGCTGCAAGCTTATGTTTACCGCATCAACATCAGTTGGTGGCTATTTGCGGCAGGCGGAATGGCAGCAATTATTATTGCACTTGCAACCATAAGTTTCCAGGCTATAAAAGCAGCAAAAGCTAATCCGGTGAAGAGTTTGAGAAGTGAATAACAGTTTGCCGGTGCATTATTTTAACCCCAGCCTGTTGCGCAAAAGATCCCGGTAGGTGCTGCCTATCGGGATCTTTTCGCCGTTGATTATGAGCTGATGTACTTCGATCATGGTAATATGTTTAATGGCCACCACATATGATTTATGCACCCGTAAAAAATCAGCTGCCGGTACGAGGTCAAAAATATCGCCCATGTTTTCACGGATCAGGATCTTTCTGTCTTTCAGGTGAATGGTGATATAATTGCCATCTTTTTCCAGGTACAAGATCTCTTCCACCTTAACCTGGTAGGTTTGCGGGCCGCTTTTAATAAAAACTGTGAGATCATCCTCTTTGCTCACCCCATTTTTTGAAGACAGTGCTGCCGCGGCTTTATTTATGGCCGCAAGAAAGCG
Organism: Mucilaginibacter sp. cycad4; assembly: GCF_034263275.1. Lineage (NCBI taxonomy): Bacteria > Pseudomonadati > Bacteroidota > Sphingobacteriia > Sphingobacteriales > Sphingobacteriaceae > Mucilaginibacter > Mucilaginibacter sp. cycad4. The sequence goes on from NZ_CP139559.1 coordinate 5,454,434, forward strand.
CTCGAAGGTGATGGGCTTCAGCAGATAATCGAGGGCGTTCAGGTCATAGCTTTCTACCGCGTAATGGCTGTAAGCGGTAGTAAAAATGATCATTGGCCTTGGCGCCAGGGTTTGTACCAGCTGCATTCCGCTGATATCAGGCATATTAATATCGAGAAAAATGAGGTCCACTTTTTCATGGTTCAGGAATTCAATTGCTTTCACCGGTTCGCGGAAAGTGGCTTTCAGGTCAACCAGGCTGGTTTTAAGGCAATAACGCTCTATCACTTCAAGTGCCTTCGGCTCATCATCAATGGCAATACAGGTTATCATTCCAGGTCAATTTCGAGTTTAACAATATATTTCCCCTGGCCTTCATTGATCTGCAGGTTATGTTTGCCCGGGTACAACAGATCGAGCCGCCGTTTTACATTTTCGAGCCCGATGCCGCTTTTTTCGTCCTCCATTTTTTTGATGGCGTTATATTTGGTGTTGATGCAGGTAAAGATCAGCCTGTGATCTGAAAGCACAATGGCAATGTCTATCCAGGAGGTTTGCCCGATAGATACGCCATGCTTAAAAGCATTTTCAACAAAAGGTATAAAAAGCATAGGAGCAACGACTACGGTTCCCGTCTGCGCAGGGTGGTCAAATATCACTTTTACCTCATCATCTGCATAACGCAGCTTATTCAGGGTGATGCAATCTTCCAGGTATGCTATTTCTTTGTTCAGCGGCACCCCGCCGGCATTGCTGTCATAGATCATATAGCGCATCATGCCCGAAAGCTTTGAGATGCCGTCGGCAAGCTCATCATTCCCCTTTTCCTGGGCCATCGAAAACAGGTTATTGAGCGTATTAAACAGGAAATGCGGATTGATCTGCGATTTAAGGAATTTGATCTCGGTACTCAGTTGATACGCCTCCAGTTGATTGCGTACCAGTTCATTTCGGGCCCATTCTTTCAAAAAGAAATAAGCTATCGAAAGCCCGGCTGCAGTTAAAAAAATAAGCAGCATGGTGAGCTGCATGTGCACCCAGTTCCCTATTGCAAAAAGTGCGTTATGATTTGGTATCAGGTGATTAAGGCCGCCTTTGCCTGCAGTAAAACCAGGAGGCGGAAGCCCCATGGGCAAGCTATTGTTTAATTTAGACCCAACTAAAATATAATTGGCCAAAAAGACAAGTATAAACCAGCCTGCAGCTATAGCGATGCCTGCAAATAAGCTTTTATAGCGAAGCGCCTTTTTAAAGATCCAAAATATATTGCCATAAAACAGCAGGGCCAGAAAAGCAAGTGTAAAGCGGGAATACGGAAAAATGGTATCTATCTCACTCCTTTCCATGATTTTCCCGTTGTGGTTTACCCGGATCTTAACCGTTGAGCTGGTTAGCGAATCCAGGGTATAATACACCCCTATCCAGAACGCCAGGTGGATCAGTATCTCGATGATATGTTTAACCTTGATACGGTGCATTCTTCAAAAGTATATTAAGCCCGGCTTATTCATAAATTATTGATGTTAATATAGTGATTTGCCGGCTAAACGGGCAATTTTTGAAATCCGGGCTTAAGGCCACCGGCAATTTGTTTTCGACAGAAGCTCAAATAACAAATATCCATTTTACGTCGAAATGAATATGCTGTTCATACCAAAGTTTTTGGCGGATTTAAAGGGCAAAGTACTATTGCTTAAAAATATCCAAATTATGAAAAAGCAATTTTTATTGTGTACAGCCCTTTTATCGTGCACCATTATGGCCCGGGCACAAAAGCCGGATACCGCACAAATGCTGGTACACTACAAATTTTCCCACATCAGGGATACCACCAACCGGGAGCACCCCTACACCGAGAACATGGTTTTGATTGTAGGTAAAAATGCAGGCGCTTACAAAAGTTATGACAAGCAACTGCAGGACGCGCTATTCAAAAAACAAGTGCAGGAACAAATGGCCAACTCACCCGATGGGCGTGTAAACATCCAGCGGAGATCATCGGGATCGGGTACAGACTATTACCAATTCCCGAACGGAAAAAAAATGGCGAGGAAAGAACCACTGCTGTTCAATAGTTATCTCATAACAGATGTCCTGCCCACCATAGATTGGAAAATAAACGGAGACACGGCAACGTTTGGCGGCTTACATTGCCAGAAAGCGACAGCGCATTTCAAGGGAAGGGATTATACGGCCTGGTTCAGCCCTGATCTGCTTTTGCGTATAGGTCCCTGGAAACTCAATGGACTGCCGGGGGTGATTGTGGAGGCTTATGATGCCAAAAAAGAAGTTTATTTTAAGTTTGACGGAATTGAAAAGGCCGCCATTTCTCCCCAAAAGGGTGATCAACCCGCCGGCCAGGCCCCGGATAACCAGGGACGGATGGCCGTTATGATAGGCATGGACGACCAGGTTGGCGACCCCAATATCATCCAGATCCCCGCCAATGCCATCAAAACTACCGAAAAGGAGTTTTCTAAGTTACAGGAGGCCATGCGTAAAGACCCTAATGCTTTTGCTCAGTCAATGGTGGCTGCACAGGCGGCAAGCCAGGGGCGGCCGGCCCCCAAAATCGATATAAGGATCGGCCCGCAGCCAGTGATCAATAACCCTATAGAGTTGCCCGAAAAGAAATGAGCCGGATTATAAAACGCATCTGGTTGCTGCTTATAGGGTTACTATTTTCGGTTCCCGGCTTTGGTCAAAGCATTAAAGGGACAGTGAAAGACAGCACCGGAAAACCGGTGCCTTATGCCACTGTTAACCTGAAAAACAACGCCACTAATGGTATTATAAATTATACCATTACCGATACCAAAGGCACCTACACTTTGCCGCTCCCGGCCAGCATACCGGTGAGCGGCCTGGTGGTCGAGGTGCGCTGTATAGGCTATAAAAACCAGAGCAAGGGCATTACGGATTTGCAGGCGCCGGTCGATTTCATTTTATCTGTTTCCATCAACCAGTTACAGGCCGTAGTGATCAAAAGCAGCCGGCCGGTGTTGCGTACAAACGGCGATACCCTAAGCTATAAAGTATCTGATTTCAGCAGCGTGCAGGACAGGGTTATTGGCGATGTGATCAAAAAACTGCCGGGAATAACGGTTGCCGCTGATGGCAGGATCAGCTATAACAATAAACCGATCTCCAACCTGTACATTGGCGGTGATAACCTGTTGGACGATAAATATAATATCGCTACCACTACCATTCCGCAGGGGGCGGTAGACCAGGTGCAGGTAATTCAAAACCACCAGCCTGTTAAAGTGCTTCAAAATAAAGTAATTAGCGATGATGTGGCGCTCAACCTCAGCTTCAAAAAAGGCGCTAAATTACAGATGGTGGGGCAAGAGAGCATCGGCGCGGGCTTACCAGGCAATTATGACGTGGATTTGAACGCCATGATGTTTAAGGATAAGTACAAAGCCATTAATTACCTCAAGGGCAATAACACAGGTAACGATCTGCAGCAGGACCTGGTATCGCACAATTTTGCTGATTACATGCAGCGGATCGATAACGATGTACCGGCCACCATGCTATCGCTTGGATCGGTGAATGACCCGGCTTTATCGCGTAACCGGTATCTGTTAAATCGCTCGGGGATCCTCAATTTCAATAACCTGGTCAATTTTAAAAAGAACGTACAGATGAAGATTAATGCTTACTATTTGCACGATACCAGGCGGCAGGATTACAGTCAGCGTACCACCATTTTTTTGCCCGGTGACACCGTGCGCTATAATGAAACTCAACGCAACCGCTTCCGCCCGGATATGTTGCATACCCAGTTTACGCTGAACATTAACCAAGATAAATATTACCTGAACAATGTGTTGCTGATGGATAACAACCGGTCTACCAACTATTCGGACCTGAACACTAACGGCAGCATGGTGAACCAGGTATTTAAGGATAACGCGCTGAGTTTTTCCAATGAATTTAACCTGATCAAGTCATTAAGATCTAACAATATTATCCAGGCTTATTCCTATATCAGTCATTCAACCGAGCCCGAGAGCAGGACAATCGGGCCGGACTATAATAATCCAATATTTAACAACAACGTTCCCTATGCTCAATTGGTGCAAAATGTAAATGTGCCTGCGTGGTATACCAATAACTATATTTCTTTCAAAATACCGTCAAACCTAATCACTCAAAGCTTCAGAACGGGATTCAGCCTTCAATCGCAAAAGTTAAACTCTGATTTAAACGTTGTACAGACTAATAACACCATCAACCAGGAGTCAGACAGTTCCGTCAATCATTTAAACTGGACCAGGAAAAAACTGTACGCCGAGGCGGCTTATGATCTGCCGGGCAGTATCCTCAAAGTGAACCTCACCTTACCGGTAAGCCTGCAGCAGATCAATTATTCGGATAGCCTGTATGCACTGCGCAAGGGTTTAACAAGGTTATATTTCAACCCGCAATTAAAAGTAAAATATCAAACCGGGATTGAGAACTACCTCAGTTTCCTTTACAGCTACCGCAACGAGGCGGGTACCATAGAAGACATGTACCGGGGCTATATTTTAAAAGATTACCGGACGCTTTATGCCAATAATGCCGGGCTTACCGAGCGGCAGAACCAGTTGGCAGCCCTTGGGTTCAATTACCGGAAGGCACTAACCCTGTTTTTCGCGAGCCTGAACATGCTTTATAACCATGTCTCTTCCAATAATATTGCTTCGGAAGTGATCACCAACACCCTGCGGCAGCGTGTAGTGTTGCCCTACTCCAACAGTACCGATTCATGGACAGTGAACGGCACCGTCAGCAAATACTCCTTTGCATTAAAAACCACTTTTAGCGGAGGCGTCCAGTGGCAAAGTAATAAGTCGGTGCAGATCCAGAACAATGCACTGCTGCCATTCAATACCATTTCCAGGACCATTAATGCCGGTGCTGATACCAAAGTGAACGAGCAGGTAAACTTTAGCTATAAAGCTACATTTACCCAAATACAAAGTCATTCGGCAGCGGAGGCATCGGCTTATCATATTAACCAGTTGCTTCAGCAAGCTTCGGTAAATTATAACCCTGTAACCAATTTACAGTTCAAATTATCGGGCGAACATTATTTCACCCGCCAGCAAGGCAATCCTGATCTCAAATACTTTTTTGCAGACGCCTCGGCAAAATTCAGGGTCGAAAAATGGAAAACCGACCTGGAGCTGAGCGCTGCCAACTTCCTGAACGTAAAAACTTACAACACGCTTTATTTATCGGCCAATACATTAACCGCCAGTTCGTATACCCTGCCGGGAAGGATTATACTGCTCAAAGTAATGTTTCATATTTGAGCGGTATCAAGTTTCATAAAAAATGCTGTGTTAAAAAGGCGTCTTTGCGAAGAACTCTAAATCCCCCAAAAGGGGAGGCTTAAAATTTTTTAAAGCCCTCTCCTTTGGAGAGGGTTGGGTGAGGCCAACTCCCTCTGTTTGTAAGGATAACGCCTTGTTTTCGTCATTATTGCGCTCAAAAAAATATACTTTAAAAACAACGTTTCGATGCATTTTACCTCATACTTTTGGATACACACCTCAAAAAAACATCTGTATGATCCCGGAAAACAAGCTTAACCCAGTCAAAAAAACATCCGCTTATGTACTCGATTTTCAGGATATTGACAGGTCAATGTTAATGACCGCCGGAGGCAAAGGCGCTAACCTGGGCGAGTTGTTCCGCATCGGGGGAATACGGGTACCGGAAGGTTTTTGTATCACTACAGATGCCTATAAAAAAATAATTGAAACTAATCCGGAGCTTAGCAGCTTGCTGGATGAATTAACCCGCCTTAAGGCGGATGAGAGGGAAAATATCAGCGGCATCAGCGCAAAGATCCGTATGATCATCGAAAGAACACCTATTTGTGAGGAGATTGCGGAAGAGATTGCAGGTCATCTCGCCAGGTTTGGTGAAAAAGATGCGTTCGCTGTGCGGTCCAGCGCG